>JBCBVA010000094.1:0-15295 GCA_039817825.1 Cyanobacteria bacterium J06642_12
TGAGATTTTTTGAGGGACGCAATTATTATTCCCACAGAGTGTGTTTTGTCTTAGAACTGCTTTAGATATGCTTGGCAATGTTTTTTTGGATGGCTTAGGGCAATTAAGTAAGAGGTTTTTGCTAAAGAGAAAGTTGACGGGCTCTCTAAAGTTTATCCACAGGAATAGGTGGGCTAAATGTATAGATAGTCGCCTCAAAAACTACGCTGGGCCTAATTTTTTGAAAACGAGTTTTATGGAATATAGGGGATTTTCGATCTCTATGATAGTTTGAATATTCGCTCATGAATTCGGTAGATGCTCATAACGAACGGACTGTAGTGCGATCGCTACTGCCCATTCAACGAGGCCAAAATCTGCCCGCCAGTTTCTAGGATCGCTCGCTGTTCCCAAACTAAATACATTCCGGCGATTGAGATAAATGCAAAGGCACATTTACGAAAACTAGTATCATTCATGCGCGCCAATAGTGTTCGACCGAGCCAATTACCGGGAACGGCGGCCAAGCCAATCGCCAGTCCGTATCCTAAATACTCGGGACTCATGATGCCGAATGCACAGTAGAAGGCGATTTTAATGGTGTGCATAAAGACTTGGTTGGCAGACTTGGTGGAGATCATGGCTTCTTTTGAAAGGCCGTATCCCAAATACAGCACGTTGAGCAATGGCCCAGCGGTACCCACCAAACCGGATAAGCAAGAGTAGCCCATTCCAGCGGGTAGAAAATGCCATGCTTTCACCCGAGGGGATTTTGGTTCATTTCCTTCAAACATGCCGAGGGCCGACAGGATTAATACCGCCCCCAGCAGCAGACCGATCCACTCGGTTTGCACTCTAGATATTGCCCATGCTCCCAAACAAGCTCCGACAACAGATCCGGGAACAAAACACGACACAACGCGGCGATCGATGTCCTGCCAGTACAGGGCAACCCGATGCCCATTACCCATCAACATGCCGACGGTCAAAATGGGGGCTACGGCTTGGATGCCAAGAAAGCAACTGACCAGGGGAATGAGCACAACAGAACTGCCGCATCCCGTAATGCTACTGACCAACCAACTGGCGCAACTCGCCAAACACAACCAAGCTAAAGGCATCTCGTCAGGTTAACAAGACTTTAAGAAAAGGATAACAGACTGCTTGGATGATACTTGAACGATTCAGAAAAATTCAATGGACCCGACCAATGGCCGAATCCACAAATGCTCTGGGAAGCTAAGTGTATTGCGATGCTCTCAAGAGAGGACGACTTTACCCCATCAGAATGACGCGATCTAAAACATGAATAATGCCGTTATCCGCTTCAATATCGGCAGCCACCACACCAGAGTTCTTCACCTCAAACCCATCTTCTGTGACATGGATCGGAACGATCGATCCTTCCACAGACGTAATACTGCCCAGCTCAACCAAGTCAGCCTGAGTGTATTTCCCGGCAGCCACGTGAAAGGTGAGGATACGAGCGAGCTGAGGAATGTTTTGCACCAACGTTTGTATGGTGCCGGGGGGTAGCTGGGCAAAGGCCTCGTCGGTGGGGGCAAACACCGTAAAAGGGCCGGGGCTTTTGAGCGTGTCCACCAAGTCTGCTGCTTTGACAGCCGTGACCAGCGTTTCAAAGCCTTCGGTGCCTACAGCAATATCGACAATGTCTGCCATTGAATCAACTCGCAAATCAGAAATGGGTTGGAAATAAGGAGGTTAGCGATAGTCCTGGCTCTGGATATCGCGCAAGCGGGCTTCCGGACGCTTGAAGCGATCGAGTTGGGACTCAAAAAACGCGCGATTGGCCTTTAGGTGCTCGGAATTGGGGTCATCTAGCGGATAGAGAAGAGCCGTGCGCAAGGCCTGAATCACAGCAGACGTGACGTTGTACATCGATCGCTGAAACGTAATTCCCAACTGAATCAGCATGTCATCTTCTCCGCGACCATGCTCCTTGTAGTAATCCACCAAATACTGGGGCAAGAAGTGCAGCATGTCTTGCATCAGCAATGTGGGAGGAATACCGGCAGTTCCTACGGGGAAGACATCGGCGTACAAAATTCCGTAATGAAAGTCCTCTTGATCGTCGGGGACTTGACCCGCTTGAGCGTTATAGGACTTGGTGCCACGGAACGGGGAGGTGCGGTAGAAAATCGCTTCGACATAGGGCAATGCCGCTTCGTACAGCCACATAAACCCCTTATCTTTCGGAATAATTTCGTAGCACTCGCCGCGAATGTAGACGTGGTGGTAGATGGGACGACCGGCGATCGCAAAAATGCCGTTCACCAAAAAGTCCATCGCATCCTGAACGGTCTTGAATGCCCCTTCGTCGTACAAGTCGGACATTTCAAAGAACACTGGAGCCATGACTTCCCAGAACAGGCCCAAGTTGGAGTAGTAGGACAACTGCCGCACTTGTTCTAGAAACATGTCGGGGAACAGCTTGTGCAGTCCCAACATCACGGGGTTGCCCTTGAAATAGGCTTTAATGGCGCGATCGGCGTTGGCCTTGTATTCCTCTGTGTCGAGATAGGCATCAAACTTGTTGACTGGCGCGTACATGTTGCGGTGCCAGAGCATCGATCGCATGCAGGCTTCGGCAAATTCCATATTGACGCGATCGTGCATCAGGTGGTGGAAAATCTTAGGCAGCTTGGTCTTCAGCTCCCCCTGCTGCATAAAGTCAATCAGCTCGGGATGGGCTGTGGCCTCTCCCCGCCAAATCCTCAAATCGGCGTCATCACCGGCATAGTGGTTGTGTAGTTCTACGTACTCTTTGGGCAAGAAATACTTGAAGGCCGGCAGCGGATTGAGAAATACTCGCTCGGCGATGTAAAGCAAGTTGCGCCAATAGAAGTCCATGGGCACCGCATACGCCTTATAAATACCGATAATCTGCATGAGATTCTCAGCAGATTCCGGCAGCATCGAGCCACCCGCTTCTAAGCGGTGAATTACCTCAGCAAACTCGTGGGTGGAGGGCGGTAGCTGGGTCTCGGATTTCGGGTGGGGGGTGGCAATCATGGCAAGCAGGGGAAGTAGGGCAGACGGAACATGGAGGTGTGAGGTGTGATGAAGCTGGCAGCGATTGAGCGAGCTAGCGCTCGGGGAGGCAGAACACTAACCAATGTCAACCAACCCCGATCTCGTCGCTCGACAATCTAGCTCAGAGGTCGCTCAAGCTCGGGAGTGGTTGTTTCGGTAATGACCACCTGTTCGTTTTGCAGTGTCGGCATAGCTGCCACTAAGGCTTCAGTCGTGGGCTCGGTCCAACGCACCATCCACACGGGTTGAACACCAAAGAACACAATGCTGATGGCCAAAATAAACGCCGGGACCCGCTCTCTCCATTCCACTTTGGGGAAGTAGGCGATCGAGTTATCCAAGCGACCGAAGCACGTTCGGTTCAGCAAAATGATGAAATAGACCGTCGTCAGACCGCTACCCACTACACACAGAATGGTCTGTAACGGGAACGCTTGATAGCTGCCCTGGAACACTAAGAATTCAGCAATAAACCCTGCCATCCCAGGGATACCAGCACTGGCCATGCCACTCAGTATCAGCAGGGCACTAATCATGGGCAACCCGCGAATGGGATTCATTAAGCCATTGAGAACATCCAGATCGCGGGTGCCGACTTTCGCCTCAATTACGCCTACCAAGTGGAACAGCATTGCCAGAATTAATCCGTGAGCCACCATTTGAGCCACCGCTCCAACCAAGCTCAGTGAGGTCAGAGCAGCACCACCCAGCAGGATATATCCCATGTGGCCAATGGAACTGTAGGCCACCATCCGTTTGATATCTTTCTGGGCGATCGCCACAGTTGCCCCGTACAAAACGCTAACGGTTGCCCAGGTTGCCATCCACGGAGCCACAGTTGCCCATGCCTGAGGAAATAGTCCCAACCCGAAGCGGAAAATACCGTATACCCCCAGCTTGGCCAGTACCCCTCCCAGCATGATGGCGACGGGAGCAGAGGCTGCTACATAGGTGTCGGGCAGCCAGGTGTGCAGCGGAACCAGCGGAACCTTGATGCCAAATCCGACCAGAAGGACTCCCAGCAATATCAGTTGCAGCCCCATCGGTAACGCTTGCCCGGCAAACGATTCGTAGGCAAAGCTACTGGCACCTGTTGCCCAAACCAGTCCTAAGAATCCGGCCAAAATCAGAACGCCAGATAGCGCTGTGTACAGAAGAAACTTCGTTGCGGCGTAGTTGGAGCCTTTTCCTCCCCAAATGGATATCAGCAGGAAGAAGGGAATCAGCTCGACTTCGTAGAACAGGAAGAACAACAGCAGGTTTTGAGTCAGAAACGCACCGGCAACCGCACCGCTCACCAGCAACATGAGGGAGTAGAACAAGCGGGGTCGCTCGACATTTTCGGTACTGCTGTAGATCGCAATCCAGGTGAGAAAGCTGTTGAGAACCAGCAGTGGCAACGACAAGCCATCTACACCGAGGCTGTAGTCCAGCCCCAAGGATTCGATCCAAGAAACGTTCTCGCTGAATTGTAATAGAGGACTGGTGAAGTCAAACTGACTGGCCAGCCACAACGACAGCGCCAGAACGAGGCCACTGAGAATAAGAGAAGCCAGCTTGAGCCGCTTCAGAGGGATGGGCAGTAGCCCAATCGCGATCGCCCCGACTATGGGCAACCAAATGATTGTACTGAGCATAAATCGGGTTAGGAAAACAGGATTTGACTAATGGGTTGCCAGAAAAACGCAATGGCAATCGCAATGCTGCTGACGGCAATCGTAAGAATGTAGATCTGACTTTGCCCGCTGTTGTTGTATTTGAGGGTTTCGCCTCCCGCCAACGACAGCAGACCCACTAAGTTCACGACTCCATCTACGATGTAGCGATCGAACCAGTCGGTAATGCGAGACGCCCAAGCGACGGCAAACACAATGCTGTTGCGATAAAGCTGAGGGGTATAGAGGTCGTTCGCAAAGAAGTCTTGCACGCCCGCCAACGGCAGCCGGATAGGCTTGGGAACAGACTGGCCAATGTATAGAAACGCAGCAACCGAGGCACCTATCACGCTTGATGCCATTAACAGGCCGGCCGCTTGCACGTTGAAATGGGCCCAATCGGGCAGCAGCGATAGACTTTGCAGAATCAGAGGCAAGTGCAGAGCAAAGCCCATCAATACCATCATGGGCAATGTCAGCAGCCAGAAATTCTCGGGAGAGCGCTCGGTCATCTTGGTGGGTGACCCCGCGAAAATGAGTCCGAACTCTCGTACCATGCTGAATGCGGTGAACAGGTTGATGAGCAGAATCACTCCAACCAGCCAGGGGTAATCCGCCCAGACTCCATCGGTTAATTTCAACAAGGCCCAAAATCCGCCCAACGGGGGCAAACCAACCAGACCGGCGATACCGACCAAACAGGACAAGGCAGAAATGGGGCGTCGACTCCATAGCCCTCCCATTTGTCTCAAGTCTTGAGTAATGGTGTTGAGAATTACGGAGCCAGTACCCATGACTATCAAGCCTTGAGCGAGAGCGTGGCTCAAAATCAAGAGCAGAGCTGCTTCTAACTGGTGGGTACCAACAGCAATAAAAATCAGGCCCATGTAGACGCTAACGGTGTACGAAAGCGAACGTTTAATGTCCACCTGAGACATAGAAATGAGTGACGCACAGACGGCAGTTGTGGCACCAACCGCAATGGTGGTGGCCATAACCGTCGGCGATAAAGAAAGAATGGGCTCCATCTTGATCATGACCCAGGCTCCACATGCAACCACCACGGAGTTACGCAAAACCGTGCTCGGCACCGGACCTTCCATGGCCTCATCGAGCCACAAGTGCAATGGCAATTGAGCGCATTTACCCATGGGACCAGCAATCAGTGCCAGTCCAGCCAATGTTGCAATCGTAGGGTTAACGTCGGCGGTTTTCGCCCACTCTGTTAATTCGGCAAAGTTCCAGGTTCCAGCCAATGGGAAGATCGCTAACACACCCATCAAAAGGAAGAGGTCTCCGACACGTTTCGTTAGAAAAGCGTCCCTGGCACTGGTCACCACGAGGGACTGGTTGAACCACAATCCCACTAACATGTAGGTTCCCAATGTGAGAACTTCCAACAGAAGGTAGCTAAAAAATAGCGAATCGCACAGAACTAATGCGCAAAGGCCACCTTCAAACAGCGAGAGAAAGGCGAAAAAGCGAGCCCATCCCCAATCCATTTCTAGATAGCCAACGGCATAAATCTGCGCCAGAAAGTTCATTCCCGTAATGAGAGAAGTTGCTCCCACGGCTAAAGCGGTTATTTCAACAGGTACCGTCAGGTCCAAGCCAGCAACCTGAAGCCAGGTGAAATCCAAATGGATTGCCGGCTGCTGCCATACTGCCGGAAAGGCCAAAGCCCCGTGAAGCAATGCCAGAAAGGTTGTCAGGAGATTGACATACCCTGCAGGTCGGGGCCCGGTCCGACGAATCAGGCCTGGGGACCAAAACACGGTCAACATCATCCCTATCAGGGGATAGCAGGGGACAATCCAAAAGTTATTCGCAAAAAATTGATCCATAAGCCCCTCTGGCCCCAATCGTTTAGCAGCAGAAAATCTTGAAAAGTTAGCCTTGCCAGGATTTATACAAATTGTCTAATTAGATCATGCATAGAGAAAAATCGATAGTTACCATCGATTGTTTTATTTTGTGTCTATGAGTGGATTATAGGCTTCCGATCTCGTCAATGTAAAGAACCATTACTTATAGAAAACTAATGCCCCAAGACATAGCGGCTTATACGTGCAGGTCGCTTGGAGGGGACATTAAACAGCTGGTTGTACGTCTACCGGCTTGGCCTGCAGGTTTACTCTGCATGCGATCGCCGTCAGAGGAAACCAGTCATGTACACATCTATTGATTGAGATATCCAATGATTGATGTATCTGAGTGGCGTGGAGTTGAAGAGTGCTCCCACGATCTTTGGTATTCTGACAAGCTAAAGTAAGTTGCTTGGCGAAATGAAGCGGTAGATGCGCGTATGCGAGAGAAATCAAAGCCAAATGCCAGCCGCCTTACGAATAAGCTTGAGCGAAGCACAAGGCACCACCGCGTGAATTGAGCCTAGCAGCCCAAAGTGCCGCGCCGTACTCGCGAGCGAGCTCAGACCCTGCGACTGAATCATCAAGGCTGGCGAGTCCCAGAGATTGCAGACTTCTTGGACTGCTCGCCTCAACGAATCCAAGTGACCTTCATCGTTGGAAAATAATCCAGGTTCTGATGGGACTGTGGGAGACTTCCGGTCGAGGTCGCCCCCAACGCTGGAGTGAAACCGACCTAGCGTTTCTCGAGACCTGCCTGGATGAAGAGCTTCGCATCTACACCACCCAGCAATTAGCTAATTACTTGCACGAGCCCCGACAGGTGAAGTTCAGTGCTGACCGGTCAGATTTTCAAAAAAAGACTTAGCGCATGCTCCATCGACCGCCTCCCCCTCGCTGCTCCGAGCAAGTGGTCGCCCAACAAGCAGACTTGAGTCTGTTACGGCAGTGGGAGCAGATGAGGGTCATTTGCCTGAAATATTTGGATGAATCTGGCTGTGCGCAGCGCACACCTGTCAGTTACTCTTGGTCTTGCCGTGGCCAACAGAGATGCTTGGAGCAGCCAAGCGAACGGAGACGACGCATTAGCATAGACGTTCTCTCGCACAGAATTCATTCCAGCAAAAGCTGGCCGAATCGATCGCACATTCGGCTCGCTATGAAGTCGTAACAGTTCGATTCCAGTCCGTGCTAATCCGTGGCAGGGGGAATCTCGTATGGGCGATCTCCCGTTTTGCGTTCTGCCTCCAGCTTGTTCAGCAAAGACAGCACGCGAGTTCCCCGCTCAAGGGATGTATCTTCGTGAAACGTGACCGTTGGGGTGCGGCGCAAACGCACTCGCTTACCGATTTCTCGGCGGACATAGCCTTCGGAGGCGTGCAATCCATCCATCGCCTCTGCTTTGGCATCTTCCGTTCCGTAAATGCTGACGAATACCTTGGCATGCTGTAAGTCACCGGAGACTTCCACGTCGGTGACGCTAATCATGCCCGAGCCCACACGCTCGTCCTTAATGCCCATCATCAGCATCTGGCTAATCTCCCGCTTTATGGATGACGATACGCGGGCTACTCTACGGTCGTTTGCCACGGAAACTCCTCAGACAACGCTCTTGAGATAATCCAGCAATTACCTGCTAGATATGGATATGACAAATGGCGAGAGTGGTGGGTAACAACTCCAGCCACTCAACTTCAGGTATCCGCTTGCTGCATCTGCAGTTCGAAGGCGGCTACATTCACTCTCTGCACCTGATGAGATCGCGAACAAAAACACTCCGATTCAAGCCGAACACTGCTCCTAAGACGCAAGACTTGTCGGAAGCCACAGGTCACCCGTCATAGCTTTCAATGTCAAGACGACAAAGGCCAGCACAGCTACAAACCCTAGCGAAACCAGTACTGCGGCTACTTTACTTCGCCTGTAAAGCTCCACCAGTGGCTTCACCAACACCCACAGTCCCCCCAGCATGACCGAAAAAATATACAGAGGGTAGCGGGAAACGTTTTCGATAAAACGATCTTCTAACTTCCGTTCTTGCTTACCAGCCATGAAATGCAGTCGGTTACGATGTGGTCTCTATTCATCCTAGTTGAGAATCTGCGGTTAGGAATTTACAGCCCAACCTTACTAAGCGGGTATCAATGGTCTCAAGCTGCAACCAGTCAAGCTGGGAGCGGACAACGGAACCTAAGCGCTTTCCCGTTGCCTCATCACATTCCTGACCAAAAAATCGCGAATCAGCGTTCTTGCATCGCTCGGAACTACCCACATCAACATGTAGAGGAATGTGTCCATTGCCCCTGGAGGCCCTTCCCGAAAGCATTCGGACAGTAGCGGTAGGAAGCGATCTCGATTGCCGTTCAACGCTGCTTGCGAGCCAACGTGACTCAGGATGAAGCCAGCATAGGCTTTGGGAGTAACCAAATGCTTGACCGAGCGAATCCAATTGAGCGAGTAATCCCACTTGTTGTTCTTGCTCATCTGTGCGTGTCCGGCAGGACGGTACCAAACGCTGAGGGGTTCTTTCAAAAACTCCACTCCTACCCCTTCAATTGCCATGGCGTGTAGCAGCCAGTTCCAATCTTCGTGCATCTTGACGCTGGGGTCAGGCAGTGTCTGCAATAACAGGTCTTTTTTCACCAGATAGGTTGACGGCTGCATCAATGATTCGCCGTAAAACAGAGTTTTGCGGACGAACAAGTATTCGCTCAAGGGCTCTGAGGGCTTGGGAATGCGGCGAGGCCAGACAAAATCTCCCTTGGGGGTGCGACCGATTAAGCGGCTGGAGACAATCGGGTAGGAATACTGAGATTTTTTCGCCACAGTTAACTGACGTTCCAGCTTATTGGGCATCCATTCATCGTCATCATCCAAATATGCTACCCATTCCCCTGACGCATTTTGGATGCCAGTGGAGCGAGCTGCCGGTAAGCCGCGATTGACGGGGTGGACAATCCAGCGCAGGCGAGGCTCATCTAGCGACGCTAGAGCCGCTTCTGTTGCAGGGTCGGGACCATCAATTGTGACTAGTATTTCAAAATTAGTGAAGGTCTGAGCCTGGACGCTAGCGATCGCCCGCTTAACCAGTTCTGGGCGATTGCGCGTAGGAATGAGAACGCTGACTTCGGGAGATGATGCCGTACTGCTCATAATTCTGAAGTTGCGGATAGTAGCGGGGATGGAGAACCAACGGAAGTGGCCGAGGCTGCCACAAAAGTGCGTGCTATTTCAGTGAAAGTACGTTGTTTCAACTTAAAACTACCTGAGGGTTTGTCAAACCAAGCTAGGACTTGCCGATTCAAATTGGGGACTCGTGCCCTGAGAACTAACACTGTTGAAATGCTATGGCCAGCGCCGCCGCCACATGGAGAGCAGTTGCAATTTACCGGACATTGAAGCGTCTACACAACACTTGCAGCATTCTTACACTAATTAAAGAATAACTCTATACCAACAGTGGTGTAGAACCTACACTGAAATTCATGGTGATAGCTGTTCATCCCAGTAGCTTTTCGAGAGAATTTTGATACAGGTTTGAAGCAAGCAAGGATTGTCTCATCCCTCAGGAGGAAACTAGAGTTCGATCTCCTGCATTCCTGCAGGTGCCGTAAGGTCTGGAGGGCAGAGACAGCTTAAATCCTTGACTTGCCGAGACAATGGCTAGAACACTCTTCATAGCTGACTGCTAATAGCTCTATCGCTGCGCGTTAAGAGCAATAATTCGCTCTGGCGCTCCATCCAATTCAAATTACGCTCTTGGCTGTTTGCGATCTTGTGGCCTTTCGAGGCGGGCGCTTTTCGATCTTGACGATCGCACGCAGTTTATTTGGGCAGGGGCAAAAATCCCATTGCCTGTCGAACCCTCGATAGAGTCTCATCGGCAACCGCAGCTGCTCGCTCTGCGTTGTTCTTGAGCAGGCGATCCAAATACCCCGGTTCTTGGATGATTTCCCGGTACCTGAGATGAATGGGTTCTAAGGCTGCAATTGCGGTCTCCGCCAGCAGAGGTTTGAACTGTCCCCATCCCATCTCGGCACATTCAGTTGCAACGGCATCTTTGTCTTTTCCACTTAGCAAGTAGTAGAGACCGATCAGGTTAGAGGCTTCTGGGCGATCGGGGTCGTCGAACTGCAAGCCGCGAGTGGGGTCGGTTTTGGCCTTCTTGATTTTCTTGGTGATGTCATCCGGTGAATCTAGTAGGTAAATGCGACTGAGTTCGGAGGGGTCGGATTTAGACATCTTGCTGGTGCCGTCAGTCAGGCTCATGACCCGGGCTCCATCTTTTCGAATGCGTGCTTCGGGGACAACAAACGTGTCGCCAAAGCGATCGTTGAAGCGGCGGGCTATGTCTCGGCACAGTTCGATATGTTGCCGTTGATCTTCTCCCACCGGGACAAAGTTGGGCTGGTAGAGCAAGATGTCTGCTGCTTGCAGCACGGGATAGCTAAATAGACCCACACTGGCCTCTTCCCCTACTTTGGCCTGCTTCTCCTTGTACTGGATCATGCGCTCGCACCAGTTCATGGGGGTGAAGGTGTTGAACAACCAAGCTAGTTCGGTGTGGGCTGCGACGTGGGACTGGACAAACACTGTGGAGTGCTCGGGATCGAGGCCGCAGGCAAGATAGAGAGCAAAGACTTGACGGGTACGTTCGGCCAGAGTCTTGGGATCGTAGGGCACAGTTACGGCATGCTGATCCACTACGCAGAAGAAATTCTCGTATTGGTCTTGCTCGAGAACCCAGTTGCGAACCGCCCCTAGATAATTGCCCAAGTGCAGTTCGCCAGAGGGCTGAATTCCAGAAAACGTCCGCTGCTTTTTCATGTCCAGAAATACCAAATCCCTGCGTATTGTAACGGACTATGAATTCTACAATTGGCCGATGGGCTGTTGAGCTGCTGGTTCTCCGTAACAGAATTGCTACAACAGATCTGGTGAGCGGAAATCGTCAACCGATCGCCAACACCTACTGCTCTGTCAACCTTAAGAACGGGGATTTACGCTCAATACCAGGCTTACTGCAATGTTTACGCGCAGAGATGGCACCCCAAAAAGTAAGCCTGACAGGGCACTACGACGCCGGATTGTAGGTTGAGTCTCCGTAGGGGGCGGCGGCAAATTCTGCCAGTGATTCTGCCTGTTCTGTTAACGCTTGCAACTGGGGATAATCTTTAGCGGGAACTACTCCCGGAACGATCGAGTTTGTGAACGTCCATGCGACAGCAGTGCTAATCTCCGCCAAATCAATATCATCTGATGCCAATGCAATTGCCTTTTGGTCCAGCTCTGCTTCCAAAGCAGCATAAGCATTCAGCAATTGCCCCGTCACCCGCTCGATCCAAGGCTGATGCTGTTTATTTTCCGGTCGCAGCGATCGCTCGTAGTACAGTTGAACGCTTTTATCGCAGGCCATGAGTGCTAAACCCATGTGTCGCAGTGCCCGCTGCCGTTCGCTCAACCCATTCGGCATCAAGCATCGTCCTTTGCCCACATGAGACCGCTTGGCTTCGGCGTAATCGAGAATCAGCGTTGAATCCATCAGCACTTGACCGTCATCGCAAATTAATGTTGGGGCTTTGACTACCGGATTGAGGGCTTGGAAGCGATCGAAATCGCGAAATACAGATACGGACTGGTGCCGGAACGGTAGGTCGAGGTATTGAAATGCGATCGCCACCCGTCGCACGTACGGCGAATCGAGCATCCCTATCAATTGCATTGCATAGTGGCTCCCAGCGAGATTTCAAGGAATAACGTCAGAGTCGTTTGGACTGACTTGCGATGGTAGCTCGGGATTGGGTCGGAGGAGCAACTCTAGGCTGGATTGTCGCGGGATGTAAAGTTGCTTAACGGGGCTTCTGATTTTGCGGAGAGGAGGGGTGTTGTGGTTTGGATTGGGCGAACAGCAGTTGGGCATGCAATCGCGTCTGGGGCGATCGTGTGTGGATTGGCAGTGGTCGGGACATTAGCAGAGGGGGTGAGTCCTCGCGGAAGAGTTATAGCTAACCAACCCCAGGTAGTAGCCGTTTGCGCCCCTCCAGAGCGACTCTCATTGCCCATCGAGCCCGATAGTTTTACGACAGTTACCCATAGCCCGGATGGTGAAATAGTTGCAATCGGCGGCGGTTCTGGTCGGATTGAGTTGGTTGCTGCTGATGGAGAGTCTCTGCAAACCCTTGAGACGTTGGGGAGAATGACGATTCATGTAGAGTTCAGTCCATTGGGGCGCACCTTTACCTCTGCTGATTCCAATTGGACGGCTAAGGTGTGGACTCGGGATGGCAGGCGGCTGTCCAGCCTAGATGGGCACAGAGGATTGCTCTACGATGCCAGCTACAGTCCCGATGGAGATTTTTTGGCTACGGCAAGTGCCGATCGCACGATTCGAATCTGGGATGTTTCCCGCAGACAACTGGGCGGCGGAGCTCCACTGGTGCGTACTCTGGAGGGCAATGGGGGATGGATTTTAACGACTGTATTTACCCTTAACGGACAGAATTTGGTAGCGGGAAATCAGGATGGCACGATCGACCTGTGGTCGGTGGATGGGACGCTCTTGCGGACGTTTACAGGACATCGCGGGTTTGTCCGCAGCCTCAGCATCGCTCCTTCAGGCAGGATATTGGCGTCTGCGGGAGCAGATGGCACGGTACGATTGTGGACCATAACTGGCGAATTGCTGCGAACCCTCAATGCTCATGAGGGAGGAGCACTATCGGTAGTCTTCAATCCCAGCGGCCAGACATATGCTTCGGGGGGGAGCGACGGGGTCGTGCGGATTTGGGATGTGGAAGGCCAATTGCTACAGCAATTAGAAGGACATGATGGCAGGGTCTGGGGAGTGAGTTTCAACCCCGATGGAACCCAACTGGCATCGGTGGCAGAGGATGGCACTGCTTTTCTGTGGCAATTTCCCGCTGCTTCAGACTGCGACTAGTAGATGCTGCCAATGGTGAGTCGCTTGTGACCGAGCAACCGTGTAGAACAACCCATCCCTTGCCGTAAACAATCCTTTCGCGAGGTTCAAGTACCTACCGGTGAACAAACATTAAGATACCTCGACCGTTTTTCCGAATGGTCGTGTGTTAGTGATGAATTTAGGATGGTGCTTTTTTGATTTCAGATAGCATCCCAGTGCTGCGCTCAATCGTCTCAAGGCTTCGGTAGACTTCTCGCGAACCATTCCCGTGGAGAGGGTACCTGCAATGACCAGTGCGACACCGTCATACTTAGACCAATTAGCCTCTATCGATCGCTCTACGTCCGACCCCCGACAAGCCGCCCAACAAAAAGGGACATTGGTAGGTGGTTGGCTGAAAACAGAGGCGTTGCCATTTTTCGCAGAATTGCGAGATCGTCAACCCATCTACCAGGGACCCCCCTTCGCGATTGTCACTAAGTATGCAGACGTGATGGAGATGTTCAACAGCGATGACGTTTTCACCACCGATGTGTTTGCCCCGCAGATTATGCGAGATATCGGTCCGTTTGTGCTGGGCATGAGAAATTCTGCAGAATACGATCGCCAAAAGTCCATCCTGCGACTGGTGTTTTCTCGCCAAGACATCACTCGCATTCAAACCCTAGTCAAGCAAGAAACCAGCCGAATTTTGGGAGGTATCGCTCCGGGCCAGCAGTTCGATCTCATCAAGGACTATACCCGTATGGTTCCGGCCCTAGTGATTCGTCGCTACTTGGGACTTGAGTCCATTCCCCACACCACAATTTGGCAATGGACTCGGGCTATTTTTGGGGACATTTTTGCCAACATCGCTGGAGATCCGGCGATCGCTGAAGCAGCCGTCAATGCCCAAGCAGATGCGGCCCCCATCATCGCCCGCGAAATTGCTCGCCGCCGGCGCACTATCCAACGGCAGGGATTAGGTACTCCCAACGTGACGGTGATGGATCGCCTCTTGGCCTGCCAGCAGAACGAAACAACCTACCTGAGCGATGACCAGATTCGCGACAACCTGTTGGGCATGTTTGTCGGCACTCTGTCGCTGACCAATATCGCTATTTTGAGTGCGTATGGAGTACTGGCCGGACGCCCAGATATACTGCCCGACGCCAAATCTGCCGCTAAACTTCCCGACCATTCTGCCGTTGGGGGCTATGTCTGGGAAGCCCTGCGATTTAGGCCCCCCGGTACAGGTCTGTTTCGCAGTTGTGTGCGGGACTACACCCTCGCAGCAGGTACCCCGCGTGCAACCACCATCAAAGCCGGCACGATTGTGTACGGAGCGACTGCATCGGCCATGCACGACGCTGACTACATCGAAAATCCAACCGAATTTCAGGTGGGTCGCCCCGATGATAGCTACCTCTTCTTCTTCAGCGGTTTGCATTCCTGTTTGGGAAAATATTTTTCGCAAATACAGGTCCCGATCAGCGTCCAAGGGTTGCTGAATGCTGGCACCATCCAATTTTTGGGTGACATGACCCTAGAGGCTGGCTTCCCGGACTCGTGGCAAGTTCGTCTGTCTTGAATCCCGCTTTTATTTATTGGGGACCCCTTACTGCCCTCCTCCGCCCGTCGCTGAGGAGGGCGTTTTGGCAATATCAGCTCGACGGAGCGACTTGAGTGCGATGGTTGCTTGGCAGCACAACGAAACCATTATGGGGTTGAGTCTCTTGTTTCTTTCTCCCAATGTGGGAGACAGGTTTGGGATGAGCGATTATCTTGCCTAAGTCAAGCCTTAAGTGGTGGTGGAGCAATCCCGCCAAGGTTGTTGATGT
>JBCBVA010000095.1:0-14509 GCA_039817825.1 Cyanobacteria bacterium J06642_12
AAATTATTTTCTCATCGCTATGAATCGACTTCAGCGTCTTGCCGCCACCGCCCTGCTCTCCGTTGCCGCCATTGGCCTACAAGCCAGCGCCACTTCCACCCAAGACGCCGAATCAGCCTTTCTGTGGGAAATTGAAACCCCCACCAATTCTGTCTACTTGATGGGGTCCATTCACTACCTGCGCCCCACCGACTACCCACTGGCCCCCGCCGTCCAAGCAGCCTTTCAAGATGCCGAAAATCTAGTCTTTGAAGTTCATCCCGCCGAACTCTTAGATCCCTCAACCGCTATGGCGTTCTTGCAAGGGGCTGCCCCCGATAGCCAAGCCGAAGCCCTGCAAATTGCCCTGCAGCCGGGAACGGAATCCTATGAATTGGTCAAGGATGCGGCCCTGGAATTTGGCCTTCCGATCGAACCCTTTCACCAATTCGAACCGTGGTTCTTGGCCATGACCCTCTCCAGCACCCAACTCATGCAATTAGGATTTAGCCCCGAAAGTGGTGTAGAGCTGCAACTGTACGAACAGGCCATGGCAACAGGAAAATCCGTATCGGGTCTGGAAACAGTGGAACAGCAACTGGGATTTTTCGATAACTTGTCCGTGCCCACTCAGGTTGAGTTCCTCACCCAAACCGCTCAAGACCTAGATAGTTTGGGGCCTGCTCTCGATTCTCTGGTGGCCTCCTGGAAAACAGGCGATGTGGAGCAGTTTGAATCTTTGGCGATGGGAGAGCTGACCGAATTCTCCGAAATCAACGACGTTCTATTAACCCAGCGCAATCTCAATTGGATTCCGCAGATTGAAGCGCTGATGGGTCGTTCCGAGGACTATCTTGTAGTGGTGGGATCGGCCCACCTTGTTACTGACGATGGTCTTGTCAGCCTGCTGGAAGATCGTGGCTACACCGTGAATCAGCTGTAGTTGGTACCAAGAAAAAATCTCGCGTACCGGCAACTTTCTAGTGGGTGTTGAGTGGGACGCTTAATTACTTCACCACCATCAAATCCGACCACTGGGTGGTGTATGCCGGTGTCGTCTTGCCCCGCTTCATCAGCCACGGAACGCGTTCGGGATTGCCCTGACCTGCAAGAAATAGAGAGCCCCGACCCATGCCTTGGTTGACGGTGTCCAACGCTGTCATCAATCGGCGCGATCGCTCGCTGTCAGTCGAATGAAATAAGTCGGATTGCACCCCACTGTCAGAAGACAGGTCCATCAACATCACCCCAGCTTTGGCATAGCGATACCCTTCGCGGTAAATCGACTCCAGCGCCGTTAATACTCCGCGAACCAATCGGCGGGTGTCGGCGGTAGGAACGGGGAATTGGGCGATCGCGTGGTTGCTGTAGGGCACTTCGCGGGGATTGTGCAAGCCGGTGCGAATGGACACTTGAGCCAATCCACACACCGAGTGCTGCGCCCGCAGCTTTTCGGCGGCCCGACTAACGTGCATGGTAACGGCCTGACGGAGATGGTCTAGGGAGGTCACCCGCTGACCGAAGGAGCGCGATCGGATAATTTGCTGCTTGGGGGCAATATCTTCGGTTTCGATACTGGGAACGCCCCGAAGTTCCAGAACGATGCGCTGCATGACTACGCTAAATTTCTGGCGAATGCGATCGGGGTCGGCAGCTTTCAAATCGCGGGCGGTGGTGATGCCGACTCGGCGCAGGCGATCACCCCAGCGACGTCCGATCCCCCAGATGTCCTCTACGGCGATCGTCTCTAGCAGCGCATCCGTAGAGTCGTCTGTGAAGTCCGCCGTACTCCAGTCAAAGACACCTCCAGCCCCCTGACGTTTGGCCAATCGGTTGGCAATTTTAGCCAGAACCCGCGTCGGAGCAATCCCGATCGAGACGGGAATTCCCGTCCACTGTCGCACCACATGTCCGATCGTTTCTGCATACGGAATTAGGTCAGATCTCGGAACGTGAGCTAGCTCCAACCACGCTTCATCAATAGAATAAATATCTATATTGGGGGTGAATTGTCCGAGGGTGCTCATCACCCTCGCGGACATGTCTCCGTAGAGAGAATAGTTACTGGAGACAACAATCGCTTGGTGGGTCGCCAGAAATGATTTCCACTTGAAATACGGAGCTCCCATAGGAACACCGAGGGCTTTTAGTTCGTTCGATCGCGAAACAATACAGCCATCATTATTAGAGAGAACGGCAATGGGTCGATGGGTCCATTTGGGTTGAAACACCCGCTCGCAAGAACAGTAAAAGTTATTGCAATCGACTAAGGCGATGGGCTTCATAGTGCAATAGTTATAGCTACCCGACGAGACATGTCCAGAACTGAATAGAGCCGTGACCGCATCACTGCGGACATTTCAGCTACGACAATCTTTGTCTGTACTTAGAGTTGAATGTCCTAACTGAAATGAAAAACGCTATAGATAGCCGCGTTCAAATTATGCCCGAATCGGCATGGCTGTGGAGATCGACGCGTGTAATGATGCCTGAGATGGCGATGACGGCCCAGGCTCGAATAATTCGGCGATAGTTCCTCTCGAAATACCCCAACGGGAATCTCCCAACAAAAATCCCCAAGAAAACATAGTCTAGACATCTTGCCGTTTCATGAAATTTCAACCGTATTACTGGTATTGGTTTCTCCGTTTGTTATTCCTTGAAGTTGCGATCGCGCTGTATGTCGACGATCGCTTCGTACGCCCCTACATTGGTGACGTGCTGGTGGTTATTTCGCTCTATGCCCTTATCAGAGCGTGGTTCAAGTATTCGATCGAATCGACGGCAGTTGGAGTTCTTATCTTTTCCTACTGCATTGAGGTATTGCAGTACTTCAACATTGTGGAACTTTTGCGATTAGATGCGTATCCACTAGCACGAGTCATTATTGGCACGTCGTTTAGCGGAAAAGACTTTATTGCCTACACCATCGGCTTCCTACTCATACTGGGGTTAGAAGGATTCCAACGGGGGCGAAATCGGCACTTACGAGTTTAAGTAGTGAAGCAACAGGGCTGTTGACTGCTGAGCGCTCGCTACGTGTGGAATGTCTGCCACACCGAACGTCCTTGCATTTAATTAGGTGTGTCTGTTTGTTCTTTAGATATATGGCGTTTTTCATTTCAGTTCGGACAGCACAGTCAGGGGTGAACGTAGCTGAAATGGCCGCAGTGGCGTGGCCACTGCTATGTCGAACGCAGGTGGACAGAACGAAAAAAGAAAGAGGGGACCGATCGCTATCGCAAACGGCCCACCATCATCACCTCAAAGCTGTGAACTCAAGACTGTTATTTCCGGAAAAAGAATGACGTTACCGGAAAAGAGTCTCGTTTTTCGAAAAATTGGCCATCAAATCGGACATAGTGAGTGCCGCTGTTGGCAAGGGTTTAGATTGGGCCACGGGCGGCTTTGCAGGTGCAGACTTAACCCGGCGGAAAGATGCTGGACGAACGTGGGCGGCTAATTCGGCGTCCGTCAACGCCGCCACGTGATAGGACACCTTGGCATCGTTCCCCAACCACAGGCGATCGCCCGACAGTAGGTCGTGGGATGCGCATTTCATGCCGTTCACCACAATCGGAGGAGTGCCGTGGAACCCACTATCGTTGCCACTCACAACCCGGTAGCGGTACCCACCCGGCGTACTGGTGTCTGGAACTCGGACCAGCAGCGCATGCAAGTCAGCCGCAGTATCCGACTCCAACACAATTGCGTTATCGGAGGCACGCCCCACACTCAGCAACGCCGCCTCCAAAGAGATTGCACGTCTGCCCTGCTTATCCGTGACAACGAGGATGTGGCGAAGTTTGCGCGCCACCGGCTGTGGTGCTTGGGTTGCTGTTCGGGGACGGGGACGGGGGGGAACACCAACAACAGCCACAGCTCTCTCCAAAACAATTAACAACGGGCTTTATGAAAACTTCATATCGCTGTTGGTAGTGTAGGCAGATACCTGTGAAAAATGTTCCGGTGTTTTTACGGATATTGTGAAGCCAACATAAAGCTGCGCCAGTAGCTTTACTAGCGCAGCCATGTTTTACGAATCGCAGGTGAAGCAAAGTTGCCGTCAAGTGGTCCCAAGCAACAAGCTTAAACAACTAGCGCTCGTCTTCAGTCGTGATTGCATTGTAGTGACGACCGGCGGAAGGGACCGCCTGACGGTTGATGGCAGACATTTCTGTTTGCAATCGACGCAGCTTGCGCAAGGCACGGCGCTCAATCTGACGAACTCGTTCTCGTGAGAGACCGATCCGTTCGCCAATTTCCCGCAACGTCAGTCCATTACTACCATCGAGCCCGTACCGAGCTACAATCACATCTTTTTCGCGCTCGCTCAGATGCTGGACCAGCATGTGAACCTCCTCGCAGTGAGCTACCTGATTGAGGTAGTCCACCGGATCGCTGTCTTCATCCTGAATGAAGTGCTGCAGTTCGGTACCGTCTTCATCGCCAACCACCAGGTTCAGCGATCGCATCTCCGACATGTGGCGAGTAATCAGATCGCGGTAGTTGTCACCGATTTCAAGCGAATCGAACACATCGTTGACCGGAGGCCGCAAACCGGAAGTTGCCGATAGCTCGCGATACTTGCGCTTTACCTTCGACACTTTCTCGTACATGTGAGCGGGCAGGCGGATCATCCGTCCCTTGTTTTGAATCCCACGATTGACGCTTTGGCGAATCCACCAGGTCGCATAGGTCGAAAACTTGTAGCCGCGAGTGGGGTCAAATTTTTCCACGGCGCGAGTCAGACCAATCGTGCCTTCTTGAATCAGATCCAGAAACGGCAGACCGCGATTGCGATAGCGCTTGGCGATCGACACCACCAACCGCAGATTGCATTCCACCATCCGCTTTTTCGCTGCCTTCCCCTCCTGCAACACCCGCTCTAAATCGGCCAACTCTACGCCGGCATCGTCGGCCCATTGTTCCTTAGAGCTGCCGGGCTTCTGCCGTTCTTCAAGCGCGATTGCGCGCTGAACCTGATGGGCGAGCTGCAACTCTTCATCGGGGGCCAGCAGCGAGTACCGTCCGATTGTTTTGAGGAACCGGCCGACTGCGTCTTGATGCTGAACGGTGCTTTCCATGTCACCACCTACTGTCGGAAGAGCACCTTATTAATAACAATGTTTGGCTTTTTCGTAAAGCTTTTTCTGGCTTTTTAGCTAGTACTTTTTCAGAATTTTGTGTAAGAAAAGTTAAATTGCGATATTTCAGCCGCCCACTACGGGTAGCGCCGCCATGTCAGGGCGAGCCCAAAAAGCACTGTATGTCAGGGTATTAGAGATCGTACACAGTTCTGTAAATCCCTCTGCTAACGAAGATTGACGGTTAATCAATAATTCTAAAAATATTGTTAAACAAGAAAGTCTGCTCGCTCATTCTGGGTAGTGCCCCTGAAGGAAACCTAAAGAAAGTCCTTCCCGAAATGGGGAAGGACTGCAACTAGTTATTTGCCCGATCTCAATACAATCTAAAGCCTTGGAGGTATTGAAATCCATTGAGGTTGGTCTGAAATTGAGGACGGCAGTAGGCTGCGGGTCCTTTCTGTGCCTGGGTTTCGCGGTTTTTCAACTGTAGTTATTTCGCGGTTTTGCTCGGGACTGCTTTCTGACGAAATAGTGAAGTTTCCTAAAGTTTCCTGTCCGGATTGGGACGGACTGGAGGGACGATCGGGTGATGGAGCCCCGCGTAAAGAGGAGGATCGCAAGCGATCGGCGACATCGGGTTTCTGTTGTGGTCCTGAATTTGGACGTGCTGGTACGGGACTGGTTGGGATGGGACTGGTTACGCCAGTAGAGGAGTCAGTCGAGGATCGGTCCCGATCGCGTTTGAGCTGCTCTAAGAACGGGTAGGAACGTTCGGTATCCGATGAGTTATCAGGTGCTGTGGGTTCATCCTCAGCGACTTGTGGGATGACCTCCGGTCGAATGTCCTCTACTTGTGGAGCCTCGGGTACAGCTGGGAGTTGGGTCGATGGTTCCACCGAGCGTTGGTTGCGGCGTTGGAAACGTTGCAGGAATCCACGCGGGCGATCGGTCTGAGTGGAAAGGGCTGAGTCCTGCTGTTGTTCCGGCTCCGGTTGTTGAGCTTCGCGGGTGGTTTCAGCGGTCTCTTTCGACAAAGGGATATCGGGGGGAGATGCTTGCTCCTCAGGTTCTACGGCTGGAGTTTCTGTCACGGGAGTTTCTGCCGCCGATCGATCGCCGTCAATAGAGAGAGTGCTCGGTATCTCGTTGGCAGACGGAGGAGACTGGCGCTGCTCCTGTCGGAGTTTTTGCAGGAAGCCGCGCGGACGAGCGAGTGGGACTTCTTGTTGGATGTCCTCTGCGGGGGGGGGAGCTGCTGGTTGTTTGACAGTCGGTGAAGGGGTGTCTTTAGCATCCGCATCAGATTCTGACTCTATATCCAGTGAAGAACCGGAGCCTTTCGGTTCGGTGAGGAGATTGGGGCGAGTTGTCGGTTGCTGGCGCTCCTGCTGGAATCGCTGGTAGAACCGGGAGCGATCGCTGGTAGAGGCTGGAGGAGCTTCACTCGCCTGCTCTTTTGACGGGGCAGAGTTTTCGCTCTCTTCCGGTTCGGGCTGAGTTGCCGTGTCTACATCTGTCTCACTTTCTTCAGTCGCACCTGCCGATTCATCAACGCTGTCTGGGGCAGGAGTGAGAGAGGGACGATTCGTCGTCGGCAATTGCTGGCGCTTTTGTTGGAGGCGCTGCAGGAAACTACGGGGACGTTCGGGCTGGGGGACGGATTTCGTCTGAGAGTCGGGTTCTGCTACATCTTCTTCCAAGGGAGCAGACTTGTCTGGCTCCGCAGGTTCTTTGGATTGCCGAGAGCTAGACGGGACCTCTACGGGAGAGACCTCAACTAATGGTTCCTCGGCTGGTGTTTCTTGAACGGGTATTTCCTCAGGAGGTATTTCCTCAGCGGTTTCCTCACCAGACATGGCGGTTTCGGCGGGTAGTTCCAGCTCTTCCTCTGCCGACGTGACTTCTGGAGCTGTCAATTGGGCGGGACTCTCGGGGACAACGGCCGGCTTCTCGCTGGGGATGGGTTCGCGATCGCGCAGGAACTTCTGCCAGAAATTAAGTTGGCGCTCTGGTTTTACAGCTGCCGGGGCGGTGTTAGTTGTCGATTCATTGCCAGTCGCCGATTCATCCTCGCTGATGTCTTCATCTAACCCTGCTGCTGCAGTGTCCGGTTCGAGCACATAGGTGTCTTCGGCAGTGGTGCCCGACTCTAGAGTTTCTGATTCAACAGCAGCCTCTGTGTTTACGGGCTCTAGAGTCTCATCTGCAGACTCTAGAGAATCTTCTGACTGGCGATCGTCGCCAGACTCGCGGCTGTCTTCAATGGGGGACTCTTCCTTTGGAACGGGAGAGGTGCGATCGAGGGATTCTTCGCCATCTGTTATTACAGGGGGAATCTCATTAGAGACGCTTTCGTCTGACTCCAGCTTCAGAGTGGCATCTTGTTCCGATCGCCCTCGTAATTTTTGCCACCAACTGCGAATCTCTTGACTGCGACTTGCTGGGATATCATCGACCGAGATCTCGGTGGAGTCGCTGGGAGAGGTCAGCGGTTCGACAGTGCCGGTTTCGGGCTTGCTTAACTCTTCGGTGCCGCTGGATTCTGGCTCGCTTTCATCCTCAGGCTGGCTGAATTGCTTCGATTCTTCCAGTTCATCTCGAAGACCGGGCTTCGTCTCTTCAGATGATTTCGGCTGGATGTCCAATTCGGGTTTGGCGATCGCGTCTGATGGTGAAGTCAGCCCCTCATCTTCTGCATCGCCTGCTACTTCCTCCATCTCTGGTGTAGCAGCCTCAGGTTCAGTGTCGGATTCGCTGCTCTCAATCTCCGGTTGGATGACAGATTCCGGTTCGGTAACAGGTTCGCCTTCTTCTGCTTCTTCGGTGTCTTCGTCAGTTGCTTGTAAGTCAGGTGATTCAGATGCTTGATCGGGCTCGGGAACCAGCTCGATTTCAGTTTCGGATTCTACAACCGGTTCGGGAACTATTTCTGACTCGGGTTCAAGTTCGGGCTCGGGAACTGCGCCAACAATTGCAAGAGTGTCTTCCGCTTTGAGCCCCCCCCGAACTAGCTTGGAGAGAGTGTCGGTACCACCAGGGTGGTAGTCGATAGTACGAGCGGCGCTATTGAACACATTGCGAATGGGCTGGCCGTCTCCATCCACCAATTCCACCGAAACGATATTGCGGCCGGATTTCAGGCCAGTTATGTAAATGGGTTGCCAGCGATCGAGAGTACTTTGTTTGCCATTTAGGCTGTACCGAATGCGCCAATCTTTTGGAACATCGGGTACGAGCGATTCGCGGATGGGGGCATTTGCCAGCCATACGTCCAGCAAAATGGGCTCGGCTCCGTAGCTTTCGGATGGGCTGCTGTAGGTCAGCACCGGTAGTTGGGGCTGCGGAGCGTATTCTTCGGTCTTAGTGAAGACGTGGAAGGTGGTTTGAGCGTAGGCTTCTCTGTTTTTGAAACTCTCGTGCCAGGGGCGGGCGGCAAACACCCGTAATGTGTGGGTGCCGGGTTCTAAGTCAGTTAGGAGGAGCGGCTGGTTTGCATCGTAGTGAGCGATATAAGGCTGGTTATCTAAAATGACGTGCACATTAGGGCCCAGGCCCAGCTCTTCATCCTTAAAGAGAGGATAATCTTGCACGTTAAACCGCACGGATACTTGTGTATCTTGCAAGACCTCGTCGGCTCGGGGACTGACGATCGCCACCTTAGGTCGGTAGGAGTCCATGTAGCGATCGAGCTTGGCAATTTCGGCTGGAACAGGAACTGTCTTGACGGAACCCACTGATGTTTGCGAGGACTCTTGGTTAGAGAGGTCAGAGGATTGACCGCATCCAGTCAAGGCGATCGCCATTACCAGCATCAGCGCCAGTACAACCCTCCCCCCTCGATGTAGCCATGCCTGCCATAGCGTTGTCTTCTCTTTAGCCAGCCATTGCAGCTTCGCCATAGCTCACCACAAACCTCTACGAACAAACCTCTGCAAATCGATCCCTGCGACTCCGTCGCTCCTTGTGAGTTAGAGACCTGATGAGAAACACTTAAAAGGGTAAAGCGACGCGGCCCCATTCCAGCAGGCATTACCTGCTATACACAACGTCTCGATACAATTTGTCATCTGGCGTCAGACAAGTTGAGCCCAATGTTCGCTTCTGGTGGGAGACAGCAGCATACTCAGCAACTTGTGGTCTGCCGGTTTGTGGTCTGTCGGTGAGAGAGCGCCTAGCAGGGGGATCGATAGGCGCTTGGTCATAGCAGTGCAGACATTTCAGCTATGTCCCTTCCGGACTATGCATATAGCAATCCGCTGTAAGGTCTGGAGTGCGGAGACAGCTCAAATCCTCGATCGTCCAGGAAAAATGGCTGGAGAACTCTCCATAGCTGATTGCCGAAAGCTATCGAATCCTTTATCTCGACTGAAATAGCAAGCACCATACAATAGGCCGCCACCATCGTTCGCGGAAAAATCGTCTACAGTAGGGGCTGAAGTCTTTCTGCCCGTTGGTTGCATGGCCGAAACCTGGCTCGAACATACCTGCCAGATCCAAGTTCCCGAATCCATCGATCGCGTTTGGGAGCTGTGGGTGAATCTAGAATTGTTGCCCCAATGGATGAAATGGATTCGGTCGGTAACAATGCTGGATGACAACCTGTCCCAGTGGGAGCTGGACAGCCGGGGATTCTCCTTCTCGTGGACATCTCGCACCCACACCACCATCGAACATCAGCGCATTGAATGGGAATCGGTCAGCGGATTGTCCAATCGCGGTGCATTGCGGTTCTACGATCGCAAGGAAGAAGGCACGATCGTGCGATTGACAGTGGCCTATGGAGTTCCGGGCTGGTTGGCCAGTATTATGAGTAGCTTGTTTGTTGGTCGCGTGGTGGAATCCACCATTCAAGCGGATTTAGAACGGTTTAAGACGTACATTGCCGCTCATCCTCGTTCGATTGAGGTGGGCTAGAGGTTATTTGTTTGCGGATAAACACATTTGCGCACAGACGAAAGTTGCGAATAGACGAACAAGGCGAAACCGGCGAACACCTATACCAAACCCTGCGAACCTGTTAGTCTAAGGGCTCAGCCGTCAAGCAGTCTAACTGTTGGTACTACTGCAGATGGCTCTTTCACAAGTGCGCGCAAGACGTAAGTAGGCATCGAGTGGTTCAGGAGTTTGACCCAAGTTCGCAATCAGCCCATGTGGATAAGCTAGATCGCGAGCGTGACTGCATGCAGGCTGAGAACGTCATCCAGGATGAGAACGTACCGGTGGAAAATGCCCAGCGGTCCGAACGCTTACAACCTGATAATCGCCGCATTCGATTCTCGCTAGATGCTGCAGATATAGATTTCGACCAACTGCTGGAGCTGTTTCGCCGTAATGCGTTCTGGGCCAGCGATCGCTGCCGCGACGATCTAGAACGGGCCGTTGCCCACAGCCATCCTGTGGTTACCGTGTGGGATGGCGATCGGCTGATTGGCTTTGCCCGCGCCACATCGGATGGGGTCTATCGCGCGGTACTGTGGGACGTTGTCATTGATGGCGACTATCGCAAGCAGGGGCTGGGGCGCAAGCTTGTAGAAACCCTGATTGCTCATCCCGACATGCAGCGGGTCGAACGAGTCTATTTATTTACAACCTACCAACAAGACTTCTACCGCCGAATTGGCTTTGAAGAAAATACCAGTAGCACGATGGTCTTGATGGGGCAGACTCTCGAATTCATTCCGCCAGAAGGGATGGAATCGTCCCCAAGGATGGAATCGCCTCTGGAATAGTGGCTTCTATGCTGATTCCATTTAGTTAGATAGATGGGTCATACCCTCCCTACGGACGATCGCTAGCAGCGAACCCGTTTGAAACGGCAAACTGTGACAGCAAGATTCTGCGCGCTCAAAACAACAGGTACTGTGGCTGTTTGTCTCAGAGCTTGTGTGTGGCCTCAACGAGGATCGCAAGACTGCATCTGCAGTACGAACCGGAGTCATTCAAGCCATCATTAACGTCGGACAGAGCTATTCGGGAGATCGCCCACCCACCCCTCCAGGCCCTATCCACCAAGGCTTTTCCGGATCCACAGCGCTCGATTGCACCTTGAAGACTTACTGGAGGAAGCATTTAGATCGTGGCCAATGGGCGACATTTCGCGATCGTTTTGGATACGACAACCAAGCTATTTCTAGTTAGATTTTCAATATTTTTTCTAGGCCAAGCCAGTGGAAGCAACTTTTTTTTTACTTTTCTTTGCGACGTTTAGAGTGTCAACGTGAAGGAAACCTTTAATTCCTTCGCCATCAAAGATTTCGATTCATAGGATGTAATACCTTTTACAACAATCTATGAAACGTAGGTTTAGGATGAAAGCCAAGCAGAGGGTATTGTTTCACACTCGACTGCTTGATGTTCTGAGCCTCTACAGGATTTATTCCCATAGCCCGCAGGGTTGAGTTTACCTTACGGTTACAGCTCATCAGTTTGCTTACCGTCCTGCGGTTGTTGAATGTTCGGGGTTTCAATATGACTGTTTCTGCAAAAAGTTCCATCCCACAATCCAGCGAACGGGTCAGAGTCACTGTCTCGGATCCAAAGACTCGGCAGGCTCGCTCCCAGCAGGATTCGATTGGTGTCTTTCTGCGGGAGATGGCTCGCTACCCGCTATTGACCGCCAGTCAAGAGGTGGAGCTAGCCCGCATCATTGTGGCAGGCGGCCCAGAAGGGGAGCGGGCGAAGCGCAAGCTGGTACGAGCCAATTTGCGATTGGTGGTGTCGATCGCTAAAAAGTATCTCAACCGAGGCGTTCCGTTCCTCGATCTGATTCAAGAGGGTTCCATCGGTCTGATGCGCGCTGCCGAGAAGTTTGACTACGAGCGCGGCTATAAGTTTTCTACCTACGCCTATTGGTGGATTCGCCAGGGAATTACGCGAGCGATCGCCAGTCAGTCGCGCACGGTGCGGCTGCCGGTACACATGGTTGAGAAGTTGAACCAGGTGAAGAAGGCTCGCCGAGAACTGGCTCAAGAGCTAGGTCGGCGGCCGACGAAAGAAGAGATTGCCGAAGCGTTGGAGCTAACTCCGGAGAAGCTCGATGCCGTGATGGATGCCGGTCGGCGGACACTGTCGCTGCATACTAAAGTCGGCAAAGAAGAAGATACCGAGCTGTTACAACTGATCGAAGATGCTGACGAGCTGGTGCCGGATGAGCGGATTGATTTGCAGCTTCTCTCCGAGCAAGTAGATGAAGTGCTGGGGCATCTGACATCTCGCGAGCGAGACATCATTCGCCTGCGCTTTGGCTTGCAGGATGGGCGCAGTCATACTCTGGCCGAAATTGGTGACCTCTACAGTCTGTCGCGAGAGCGCGTGCGACAAATTCAGGCAAAGGCGATGCGTAAGTTACGTCATCCGCGCAGGCAGCAGTTGTTGCGGGATTGGGTGGTGATGGATTAGGTGGTCACTGGTCATTGGTAATTAGTCATTGGTCGCTGGTTTTGACGGTTGAAGGGCTTTGCTAGTCGCTGTTGTCTGTCTCGGATGCGTTTTGTATGTGTTCGTACTGGCGTTCGTACCATTTTTTTAGCTTGCACGATGCATCAGGGCAGTTTGGGTCGACTTGAGTTGCTTTCTTGTAAAACATTTCGGCTCGACTGCCTTCACCAATCGCGGCGAAGCAATCCGCAATGCACCAATAAGGGCATGGGTTGTTTGGGATTAGCTGGAGCGCAATATTGAAGAATTTGAGGGCAACTCGATACTTCTTCCACGCATAGTAAAGATTACCGACGTACAAGTGTAGCCAAGGATTACATTTGTCGAGCTGGAAAGCGCGCTCGTAATACTCTTTGGCAAGGTTGTAACGCCTGAGTCTTACGTATCGTATTCCGAGCTCAATGTATAGCTCGATATCACTACAGTCACGCTCGCAGTGCTGCAGCAATTGTTCTAGAGTTAGCGAACGGACATAGTCGAGATGGTAAGGGTCGTCAGCAGTGCCCGTCATATCGCCATTCGGAATCAAGTTCATATGTCAGGAAACGACTCATTCTACCGATCCAAGCCCCCTACTCAATGACCAAGGATCAACGACCAATGACCAATGACCCATGACTAAGGACGCCCCTCATTGCTTCTCCAACCACTCCTGCGCATACTCAATTGCCTCTTCCTGAGTAGAAATCAAGCAATCTGCTTGCGCCAACTTCAACTCCTTCAGCAGCAGTCCAATGGTTGGGCTTGACTTGAGATTGAGGGATTGGATGAGGTGGCGACCGTCAATCAGTGGGACTTGGTGGGCAAGGGGATCTTGGGGATTCTCGTAGCGCGAGAGTAGGGGGGCAATATCGCTGGCTGAAACGCCTGCGGCGAGAGCAGCGAGTGCTACTGCAGGAAAGGCTTTTCCAGCGGATTCGAATAGTTGTAATAGGTTGCTGCGGCTGGATTTTTCGTAGCTATAGTCTGCACTCCGATCTCCGATCAGTTTGGGAACGAGGGTGGCAATCCGATCGCCCCATTGTTGTTCGATGCGGCTGTATTTGAGCCGCTGCATGATGGCGTTGAGCCGATCGCTAGAGATATGCAGGAATAGAACTGCAAAGAAGATCGTGGCGATACCGCTGCGGCGATCGCAAATGGGCTGTTTAAGCCGATCGTATGACGCTGGGTGATGCTCCTGCAGGAATGTCAGGGCATTGGGTAACTGAGCGGCAGTCTGGAATGAGGTGGGTTCTAATTCCGGTAACCAGTCCGTCAGTTGACGATCTTCCCAAGCGGCTTTAAGCCAGTTGAGGCCGTTATCTCCCAACTCCAGCAGGTAATGCAGTTCGGTGCGTACTCGCTCTGCGGCCACGGTTTTGAGCAGGTGGTGACGCTGGGCGGTGGCTTGGCGAGTGTCTTCGGTTAGCGAGAATCCCAACTGAGCTGCTTGGCGATAGCCCCGCAGCAAACGTAGGGGATCGGCAGTGAGGTTGTCGGGATGCACCATACGTAATTGGCGATCGCGGACGTCTTGGCGACCGTTCAGAGGATCGATCCAGCGATCGGTGTGCAGCTCTAGAGCGATGGCATTGCAGGTAAAGTCTCGCAAGGCAAGGTCGTCTTCGACGGTATGTCCCGCTTGTTGGGCGACGTCGATGGTGGCGTTGTCCAGCACAATGCGGGAAATGTGACGGGCGTCGTCCAGCACCACAAAGCCGCCCCCTAATTGCTTGGCCAGCCCGGAGGCGTAAGCGATCGCGTCCCGTTCCACCACCAAGTCAATGTCGAGGATCGGTCCCACCGTGCGACCGAGTAACCAATCCCGAACGGCTCCCCCAACTAAGTAGGCGGGCTGGGGCAGAAGTTCTAAAGGGAATGGGAGGGGAATGGTGGGGGTGGAAACGGTCAATCAAACCTCTATGAATGCAGGCATCTTCGGCATACCAGTCTATGCTGTTTTGGGCTATCCCCCGCCAGAGATTGTCTAGAAATTTGGATTCTAATGGCTTGTTGCCGAA
>JBCBVA010000096.1:0-14397 GCA_039817825.1 Cyanobacteria bacterium J06642_12
CCCGATTTTGAACCAGCAACGAATTGCTTATAGGCTAACACCCCCTGCTGCGCCTTGTTTCACCCCCTCCCAAAAATTAAGAAACATCACAAGAGACTGCGTTTCGCGTCGCTAGTTTTCGGAACGTGCGATCGCCCGCTAGCGATCCTGGATTTCCCCTTAAGGACTCCGGCTCAATCCCCTATCTGGCCTCACCGTGTATGGGCATGGTGGAGTCGTAGCGACCGTTCTTGTGGTGGATACCCCCTACTAGCAAGATAGGCCGTTGACTATCTATCCTTGCAAAGCTGCCAGGACTGTAGGGTAGCAACTCAGACGTCCGAATCGTGATCGAGTTGCCCCAACGATCCTGCTGGACTGAACATGCTCAGTGCTCTTGTCATTGATGTTCTTGATTGACTTGCATTCTCGATTGACACGGAGCAATCAGCAGACCGTTTGCTCGACAGAAAGTTTGTACCGGAAAGGAGAGACCGATGGCTACTCGGGTGGCGATTAATGGATTTGGTCGTATTGGGCGCATGTTTCTGCGCAGCGTCATTCAAAATCCAGGAGACGTAGAAGTTGTAGCAATCAACGATCTAGCCGATCGAGAAAACCTGGCCTACCTCCTGTCGTACGACTCGGCACAGGGACCTCTACATGCAACGGTTTCTCTATCGGACGACGGATTAATCGTCAACGGGGCCCCCATCAGAGTGCTGAGCGAGCGCGACCCGGCCCAGCTTCCGTGGGCCGCTATGAATGTAGACATCGTTGTAGAAGCCACAGGCCTATTCACCAAGCGCAATGATGCTGCCAAGCATTTAGAAGCCGGGGCGAAGAAGGTGATTATCTCGGCCCCGGCCAAAGATCCAGATCTCACTGTGGTGATGGGGGTGAATGACGACCTGTATCGCCCTGACGAGCACAACATTGTGTCCAACGCATCTTGCACCACCAACTGTTTAGCTCCGGTGGCCAAAGTCGTAATGGATAACTTCGGCATCGAAACCGGATTTTTAACCACCTGTCATGCGTTTACCTCGACACAGGGGTTGATCGATCGCCCCGACAAGAAAGACGTGCGACGCGGCCGGGCCGCATCCATGTCCATCGTTCCGTCCTCCACAGGCGCGGCAACAGCTGTAGCCACAGTACTCCCGGAATTAGCGGGAAAATTGGATGGCATGGCACTGCGAGTACCGACGGTGACCGGCTCGGTGGTTGACTTTGTTGTCCGGACCGAAAAGCCAATTTCTGCCGACCTACTACTATCCGCCTTTCGCGGTGCTGCCAGCAGCTCGATGCTGGGAGTTTTGGGCCTTGCACCTGCACCGCTGGTGTCCTGCGACATCATCGGCAGCCCTTTGTCTTCCATCATCGATACGCAATCCACAATGGTGTTAGGTGACTACACTGCCAAAATCTTGGCCTGGTACGACAACGAGTACGGCTACGCATCTCGAGTTAAAGATCTCGTCCAAATGGTGGGAGCAAAACTAGCAGTAACGGTGCATAGCGCTTAGATTTAACCTCGGTAGTTCGACAGACTAGCGTTGAGGGCTGGCGTTGAGAGACAGTGATTGCCTTCTCTATCAACATCCCAAACAGCGCGAGCATACCTGTTAGTTTCTGCCAATTCGTTCCACATATCGCTATCCAATAGCAATCAACCTCGGGCGGAAGTATTTCCGTCCTTTTTTGCGTCAAAGAGACCATGTACTGGAGTGCAGCCTGTAGTCATTACAATGGGTGGAAACACGCGATCGGTATTTTCCGGGGTAAATGACGTTATGTACGGCAAACAGTCGCCCGCTCAAGAACGCTTGCTATCGAGCCTGCCCTACATTCTGCCAATGGTTCAGGCATTACCCTTGGGAGGATTTTTGTACTTACAGTTTCCGTTTCTAGCCAGGTTAGTCAGCCCCTTATTTCCACTCTTTCCTATTTTGGAAGGCAACTTTGCCATTAGTTTGCTCGTCTTTTTCGGGCTATTATTCGGGGTTGTTCGCAACACATCATTCAGTCGATTTATTCGATTCAACACGATGCAAGCGCTACTGATGGGAATTGGTCTCACCCTGCTTCAAATTATCTTGGGGGCATTGGGGCCTCTGCTGGGAGGTATAACTGTTCAAACTATGGCCTCAGGGCTGTTCTTACTGACATTCGGCCTGGCAATCTATGCGTTTATCCAAATTTGGCAGGGCAAGTACACCGATATTCCAGTTTTGTCTGAAGCGGCGAACAGTCAAGTGATTTATTAATTGCAGATTGCTGTGATGGCGGTGGTTGGCATGACACATTGCCGCCAAGACCGAACCTTAAAGCTAGGCTATGGTTAAAATCAGGAACTTTTTGTTTCCATAATGCGTCGGTTGTCTCGAGGTGTGAATCGCTCTGCAACAGCGTAGCGGTCAATCCCTAGGAGCCCACGTACCGGAGTTGTTCTCGGCATGAGCGAAGTCTCCTCTTTGACTTGGTCGCAATCTATATCCAATGCCAGGCCGCCCCTGCAGCCCAGTGCCCTCACAACACTGGAGTTAATATCACTGTGCCAATCCTCCCTGCGCCCCAACAAAGCAGCCTTTGCCGAACTGATTCGCCGCCACCAGCCGGATGTCAATCGCATTCTGTACCACCTAGCCCCTGACTGGAACGACCGGCATGATTTAGCTCAAGAAGTGTGGCTACGCGTGTTTCGACATCTGAACCGCCTGAAAGAACCTACCAAATTCAAAGGCTGGCTGAGCCGGATTGCCACCAACCTGTTTTATGACGAACTGCGCAAACGCAAACGCAACCGACGCCCTCTGTCCCTCGATGCCCAAATTCCAGTCAGCGACGGAGAAATTGACTGGGAGCTCCCCAGTGATACCATCAGCCCTGATGAAGCCCTGAGCACTCAAGAGTTCTACGAGCACTTACACAACGCAGTCCAAAATCTGCCCGAGTCTTTTCGCCAGACCATTATCCTGCGCGAAATTCAAGGACTGTCGTACGACGAAATTGCCGAGATCACCCACGTCTCTCTAGGCACGGTCAAATCCCGCATTGCCAGAGCTCGTGCGCGACTGCAAGATATGCTAAAGCCTTATCTAGACGGCCATGCTTATTTAGACGGCCACTAAGGAGGGTCATATCGACATGCGGCAACGACCCGATACACACTTGACTGACAGGCACTTGACCGATCGCGATTGGGAGTCACTCAGCGCCTACATCGATGGAGAAATCACCCAAACAGAGCGGCAACAGGTAGAGCAACAGCTACAGAACAGCTCTGACTATCGTCGTGCCTATTCGCGTATCCTCCGTCTACAAGACGGTCTCAGCGGGTTACCCATTCCTCCTGCTAGCGTTCGTCCAGCAGACCCGGCTGACGACATAGCCACGGCTGTACTGCAGGAACTGGAGCGATCGCCAATCACAGGTACCGTTTCTCCGATGTGGGTCAAGCGCTGCGCTACAGCTGCAGCAGGCATTGCCATATTAGTGTCGGCGAGCGGTATAGCATTGCGGCTCGGGCAGCCCTCCCCTCCCCAGCTCTTAATGTCCCTGGAGAAGCCCCCCATAGATATCCCGTCGGTGCTCCCCACTCCCGAACTCACCACCTCCACACATAAGGCCGAATCCTATCTTCTATCGCCCGGCACTACAGATGATGCTTACTCTATCTTGCTAACAGATATCTAGCAGATAGGTATCTAGCTCATCAGTACCAGCTCATTAGTCTCTGTGTCGCGCTCTCTTCCCGGTTCCCTCCCAAGATGTCCATGCCCCCATTTCCCATAACGGTCGATCCGAACTCGCGAGCAAGCGGAGTGCACAGTGTCTCCCGAACTGCGTTAGTGGGTCTCGCTAGTGCCTTCCTATTGGTCTCTGCTGGCTTGAGTTCTGGCTATGCTGCAGCCCAGGAGAGTAACGACACGCTGGAGCAGCAGGATCTGATGTTATCGCCCGCCATCAATCGCGTCTTTAGCGAACCTGAGTCAACAGTTGACGAGCAGCAAGCTCCTGTATCGCCAGGGGAAGGCCCTAGCAATCCCTATCTACCCCTGTCGGAGCTAGATCTCGATCGCATCCCCCATCCTGACGAAACGATCTCGCCACCCGCAGTCAATCTGTCTCAACTCGTCTTGATTCCCAATCCTGCAACTGTGTCATGGTTAGACGAGCAATTTGAAGTCGAGATCGCGCCCATCAACTCCCGCATCGCCTTTCGACAAGATCTGCTACAGCAACTACTGAGTAATCCTGACAGCAACGACAATCGCATTCGTCAGGTGCAATCGATCCTGAGTCAACTACGGGCAGAACGAGATCGTATTGCGATCGAACATCTACTACTAGTCAGGCAGGTAAATGAAAATGGAACGTTACCAACCCAAGCCACCAGCTCTGGCATAGAGTAGCTAGCCGCCCTACAGACGAGCTCGATCCTCCTACAACTCCGATAGGGAACGGCAATCCGCTACAGCTCTGTGCTCGTATTGATGTGCAAGATCGCCAATAGACAGTGACTCGACCCAGATGACTTACAGGTATCGCGTCAACTCAACCCGATAGCGTCCTTTCTTGGTTGTACCGATCTCTCCGACTTGAACTCGCCCGCGACCGCGAATCGCGATCAAATCGCCAGAATTGACCGGACGGCTCGCCTGCGTGATGGTTTTCCAATTCACTTTGACCTCGCCCGAGCTAATATCTACAGCCATTCGACTGCGAGAAGAACTAAATCCAGCCGATGCGATCGCATCTAACCTCATGGACGCTTCCACAGTGGTCAAGGTTTTCGTTCTGGGAGGACGTACCCTCAGTTCGTTCAGCTCAATAGCTTTCGCCTTGACGGGCACCGATCTGACTTGAGTCAGGCTCATCGCTAAATGGGATACCAATTGCGGTTGCACAATAACCTGTGCTCCCTGCTCCCCCAACAGCAATATATCCCCAACTTTCTCTCGAACAATACCGGTTCCCAAGATGGCCCCCAGAAAATCGCGATGGGTGGCCGTATCGAACAAAAAATTTCCCCGAATATCCATGGCAGCTAACTCCACCATCGATTTCGCCAGTGCGTGCCGGTCGCTAGGATCGGGATCGATCAGAACCGCAGGACGAGCGATCGCCAGTCGCTGCCGTTCTGCCTGAGGAAACCCTCCCCACGGTACAGCTGCAATTTCAGTGAGCGGCTCCAACATGGCTAGAGCTTCAGCAGCTTCAGGGGGCGACAGAAAGTCGGAGCATACCACTTCCCAATTTTTCAGGGCTTGTTCTGCTAGATCGATCATGCGGGCAATGGCAGCCCGATTCTCTACCTTGGCTAGTAACTCTGCTCGCGGTAGCAATCCGCTACTGGTATCGGATGTTTTCACAGTCATGCGGTTCAGGACCTGTTCTGCGTGATGGCGCGTTCCCTCTGCAGACAACGTGTCATGTAGCGACGTGCTCTAATTCTAGGGACATGCCAGCAAAACGCCACTGAGCAATTGAGTACCATTACTCATCCCCGATCTCACACATCACGACTGCGGACACCGTTAGACAGGTCCAAGCAACGGACATCGCTGTCATAAGTCATCCCCATCAACTACCGCACCGAATCTGGGGCTCGAGAATCGCAAGCCCCTCAAGCGGCCGCCGTAAGTTGCTCCTTCAACACACCTAGAGCCTCAACAAACTGAGGATCGTTATTAGTGCCCAGCTCGCTTCGCTTCAGCACTCGATCGCTCGTCAAATCAACGGCATAATCCGGTTCAATACCTAACTTATTGATATCGCGTCCACTGGGTGTCGCGTATTTAGCAATGGTGACAGCCAGCCCAGCGCCATCGGGCATATCCACCAGCGACTGGATTAATCCTTTACCAAACGTGCGCGTCCCGACTAGCACGGCACGCTCGCTATCCTGCAGTGCCCCAGCCAGAACTTCCGAAGCACTCGCCGTCCCTTTATTGACTAGCACCACCAGCGGTTTATCTGTCAGGGTGGAGGCGGTGGCATCGGCGCTGTCACTAATACCATTGCGATCGATGGTGAAGACGATTGGGCCACTGTCGATCCACATTTGAGCCACTTCTATTCCTGCTTTCAGCAACCCACCGGGATTGCCGCGCAGATCGAAAATGTATCCCGCCACAGACTGACCTTCTGCCGCCTGGATAGCGGCACGCATTTCGCTGACGGCATTGCCATTAAATTGATTCAACCGAATGTAGGCGACTGATCGCCGTCCCGCAGCACGGGCCAGAATTTTGGATCGCACAGGATTGATAGCAATCGATTCTCGCTTCAGCTTGACCTCAAAATCACGCTCGTCCCGGCGCATGCTCAGATAAACATTTGTATCGGTCATCCCCCTCAGATGGTTGGCAACTTCATCGAGCGTCCAGTTCGTCACTGTGACCCCATCGATGCCCACTAAGATATCGTCGGGCTGCAGCCCAGCGCGATCGGCAGGCGTATCTTCCAACGGAGCAATCACTCGAATACGCCCGGCATCGTCCAGGGCAATCTGCAATCCAACTCCGTTCAGTTCACCCGCAGTAGACGTTTGCAGGCTGCGGTAGTTCGCTGGGGGCAAAAACCGCGTAAAGGGATCATCCAGAGTAGCCAGCATCGCAGCAATTTCAGCGTACGCTTCGTCCGGGGACGCCATGGGATGGCGGATGAACTCCTGTCGAACCTTCCACCAGTCCTGCTCGTTAAAGGTTGCATCGACGTAGGAGCGATCGATCGTCGTCCAAACCTGTGCCAGTAACTTCTGCTCCGACCCCCAACCTGCCCTAGGCTGGCAGGCCGTCAAGCTCCAACAGACCACCAACAGCAGCACACCAGTCGCACATTGCTTGAGACAAGTTCGTTTGCCAAGCCGCCAATTACCGGACTCCAACCAGTCACCGGCCTCGAAGGCAGCAGCCTGCATCGCCAGACTTAACCAGCGCACGACACGTGTAAATAAGAGCTTCATAAACAACTGCAAAGCAGCAACAACCGATCCCCGAATATTATTATCCGTGCTAACGGGAAATCGCCACCAGCCATCCTGTCAATCAAGCCCCCAAACACCTATTAGTTGGTGCATTTAGCCGGGTCGCATGCTCCTGCTGCCCGGCTTTACATAAGGCTACATTTTGGGCTGTCTGTGATACGCTGATTTCATACCTGGAGAGGATTTGCACTTAAGGTTTAAGTTTTATGGCGAAGGTTTATGACTGGTTAGACGAGCGGCTGGAGCTGACCCCCTTTGTGGATGATGCCACTGGTAAGTTTATTCCCCCGCACGTCAACATTTTTTATTGCTTAGGTGGCATCACGCTGGTTTGCTTCATCATTCAGTTTGCAACCGGTTTCGCGATGACCTTCTATTACAAGCCCACCGTGGCTGAGGCGTTTAACTCGGTTAATTTCATCATGACCCAAGTCAACTTCGGTTGGCTGATCCGCTCTATTCATCGCTGGAGCGCATCCATGATGGTGTTGGTTATGATCCTGCACGTCTTCCGCGTCTATTTGACCGGTGGATTCAAGAAGCCTCGCGAGCTGACTTGGGTGACGGGCGTTCTGCTGGCAGTCATCACCGTTTCCTTCGGTGTGACTGGCTACTCTCTACCCTGGGACCAAGTGGGTTACTGGGCTGTGAAAATTGTGTCCGGCGTTCCTAGTGCAATTCCTGTTGTGGGCGGAACGCTAGTCGAGCTGATTCGCGGTAGCGAGAGTGTTGGCCAGGCAACCCTGACCCGCTTCTACAGCTTGCACACCTTCGTGCTGCCTTGGCTGATCGCGGTGTTCATGCTGATGCACTTTCTCATGATCCGCAAGCAGGGTATTTCTGGCCCCTTGTAAATAACATCAGATGGAGGCGGTAAGGCTAATATGAGTCATACCGCTTCTGACTGCATCTATATTTCGCATCTGTAGAGAGTTTTGCCATGCCAGTTATTAGAAAAGTCGATCTGGACAACCCCAAGGTTCGCGCCAAGCTAGAGAAAAACATGGGTCACATGACCTACGGTGAGCCCGCTTGGCCCAACGACCTCTTATTTATGTTCCCGGTTGTAATTCTGGGAACGATTGCAATGGTTGTTGCATTTGCAGTCATGGAACCTGCCGGAATGGGTGAGGCTGCCGATCCGTTTGCAACTCCTCTGGAAATTCTGCCCGAGTGGTACCTATACCCTGCATTCCAGATGCTGCGTATTGCTCCTAACAAGTTGTTGGGTATTGCGCTGATGAGTGCAATTCCTGCTGGTCTTCTGTTCGTTCCATTCATTGAGAACGTCAATAAGTTTCAGAACCCCCTGCGTCGCCCCGTGGCTACCGCAGTGTTCTTGTTCGGTACCATCTTTACTCTGTACATGGGTATTGGTGCAACGCTGCCTTTAGACAAGTCCCTATCTCTGGGTCTGTTCTAAAGCCAAATCGTGAAATTAAACTGTCTGGAGCCTTGCGGCTCCTTTTTTTTGATAGCCCTTGAACCTTCTCCCAATACTGACGTAATTCCAAGAGGCTGATGGTCATCGAGCTTAAGCAAGAGCGATCACCTGATTGAAAAAATCCTGCAGTTGTCGCTGATGATCGTGCGCCAGAGATTGCATAGGAATTTCATTCGGTGCAAAATCGCGGGCAGTCAGAATCTCCGCCGTATCCAAGATGTGAAATTGGCCACTCACATCTGCCGCCACAGTGACACACACAGAATGCATGCGAGGATCGCGATCGATACCGGAGTATACCCCCACCAATCGCGGCTCCCCCACGACCTCCAAGCCCGTTTCTTCTTTCAACTCCCGCCGAGCCGCTGTGACTACGTCCTCTCCCCAATCAATCAGTCCGCCAGGCAATGCCCATTGCTGCGTATCTCGCCGCTGCACCAGCACAATTCGTCCGTCCGGCATCACAGGCACGATGTTGGTACCGGGCAACGGACGCCGCAGAAGCAAACCCAGTAAGGTACGACCAATTCGCCAAAGTTGTGACATGGAACCTCACAATATTGCACAGCGGTAGACCGAGCCAAATCATGACGTGTGACAGTACTTGCTCATCCCGTTACTCTTCAATTTTGCGCTGCTAGAACACTAGCGCTGCAAGCACGAGTGCAGTGGTGGGTTATTTTGACAGTATGAAGACTAGCAGGTTGGGAGCCTTAGACTACTGTTTGACGTTCTCGTTATTGGTTCCGGCCCGGCCGGGTTGGCGATCGCGGCAGAGTTGTGCGAGCGCGGTTTCTCAATCGCGGCCATCGCCCCAAACGCTGCTACTGTCCCGTGGGAAAACACCTATGGAATTTGGTGCGATGAGCTAGAAGCCCTGAACTTAACTCACTTACTAAGTCATTACTGGACCAACTGTGTCTCGTATTTTGATGCGAATCCCACCCACCACCCTCGCGCCTACGGCTTGTTCGATAAGCAAAAGCTACAAGCCTATTTACTCGAGCGAACGCGATCGGTCACCTGGTTTGCCGATGCGGTCGTTAGCATCGAGCACGGTCCTCGGTTGTCCACAGTCACCACAGCTAACGGTCAGACCATTGCGGCCAGAGTAGCGATTGATGCCAGCGGTCACCAGCCTGCCGTCCTGCAACGGTCGGCAAAGTCCAACATTGCCTATCAAACGGCCTACGGTATCGTCGGCAAGTTTTCTCAGCCTCCGATCGCGCCCAATCAATTTGTGCTGATGGACTACCGCAGCGACCATTTGACTGCGGAAGAGCGCCGATCTCCCCCCACATTTTTGTACGCAATGGATCTGGGACAGGATGTGTATTTCGTCGAAGAAACGTCCTTAGCGTACAGTCCGGCGATATCGTTTGACACGCTGGAATCTCGCCTGCACAAGCGGTTAGCACTCACTGGAGTAGAGGCGTCGAGCGTCGAGCATGTCGAGCGCTGCATTTTTCCCATGAACTTGCCCCTACCAGACCTGTCGCAGCCGGTGGTGGGTTTTGGCGGGGCAGCCAGCATGGTACACCCGGCCTCAGGGTACATGGTGGGAGCGCTGCTACGGCGGGCTCCGGAATTGGCTGACGCTCTAGCATCCGCGCTACAGGATTCGAGTGCGGCACCTGCTGAGATTGCCCGTGCAGGCTGGACTGGGCTGTGGTCTCGCGATCGCCTGCGCAAGTATTACCTCTACTTGTTTGGCCTCGATGCCCTGATGGGATTTGAAGCCGAACGCCTCAACCATCATTTCCAAACCTTCTTCAGCTTGCCTCTATCTGACTGGTCGGGGTTCTTGAGCGATACATTATCAACCCCGGAGCTGGTTCGAGCCATGCTGGGATTATTTGGGCGAGCCCCGAATGACGTGCGCTGGGGATTAATGCGCTCTGTGCGAGGATCGGGCTCCCTGCTGTTGCGATCGCTAGCCGCTTGACCCCGGACAGGTTGCCTATAGCTTTTGGCAATCATCGATGGAGAGTCTTGCAGTAAAGCGGGGCATCATCACTATGATTATTGATACCTGGTTGCTCAAGCTGTCACAGTAGAGGGTGGACTAGGTTACATTCCTACAGCTGTTCTAGAGCGAGGCTACTCTCGCAATCCCATGATCTGGACGGCACCAATGGGGGAAATGCCGTGTCATCAGAATGATCGATACATCATAGCCACCACGATGGGACACAATCAGTTCGTCCCCAGACACGTTCAGGAGATGCATTGTGGCAGTAACGTCAACACCGGTATCCTCTCGATCGGCGATCGGCTGGTGGAATTTTGGATTGCTCGATTGCTACATGCTGTCACAAACAGTCGTACCGTTTCTATTCGGAGTGGCGGCATTTACAGGGGTTGGCACCACTATCGATTCATTGTTTGAAATTATTCGTTTGGTCGGAGATGGCTTGCCGTTACTGGTGGGCCTACAACTCTACATTTTGGGTGCACCCAAAATTATCGTGCTGACATTTCCTATGTCAGTCCTGTTAGCTACCCTGCTAACCTACAACCGCATGTCATCCGATAGCGAAATTGTGGCGTTACGCAGTTGTGGCATCAGCCCCGTCCGCCTTATGCTGCCGGCTCTTCTGTTGAGCTTGGCAATCACCGGTCTCACATTTGCGTTTAATGAGGCGATTGTGCCCCAAGCCAGCACCCAGGTGGATCGGATGATGGAGAGCGTCTTTGGGGACCATGCCAGTATTCGCAATAACAACATTCTCTATCAGGAATTGGGGGACGGTATCGGTGTCCCGAGCGAAACTCCGAGTGACGACGAGCGCGATCGCAAGCTGAATCGACTGTTTTTTGCCCGCCGATTTGACGGCGAAACCATGACGGGCATCACTCTCCTCGACTTCACGGGCGCAGAGCGACGCATTCTGGTCGCTCAACAAGGCAGTTGGTTAGGCGAGAATGTGGGCTGGGAATTTACCAACGGGACTTCCTACATCCTGAACGATGACGGCTCCTACCAAACTGTTCTCCCATTTCAGGAGCTAGTTGTCGACCTGCCTCGCTCTCCGATCGACTCCAGTTTCGTTCAAGATCCGGATAGCATGAATATCCCTCAACTGAAGGATTACATTCGACTGCAGGAACAGGCAGGACAGCGGGATAAAGTACGCAGCCTGAAAATGGATTTGGAACTCAAGTACGCCATTCCGTTTGCCTGCGTTGCTTTTGGATTAATCGGCGCTCCGCTGGGTATGCGATTGCAACGCACCAGTGGGGCGTTGGGATTTAGCCTCAGTATTCTGCTAATTTTTCTCTATTACGTCTTGCTTTCAGTCGCCCAAGGACTGGGCCAAAGCGGCCTCAACCCAACCGTAGCCGCTTGGATGCCAAATGTGATGGGCTGGGGAGTTGCAACAGCACTGCTGCTGCGAGCAGCCAAAGTCTAGCCAGCCAAACTGTTTATTGACGCATGTGCTTCAGATTTACACTGCAGGATGCGATCGCTACACGATGAATAGAGTTCGGCGAGCCTCAGCAGGAGCGATCGCTCCCCCTGCTGCAAGCAACAAATATTGGTAAGATGCTGCTGCTGTTCGAGCTGACTCATGGTGACTCCTTCCGATTACTCCGCACCAGTGTCCCCATCGAACTCCGATCTCCATCCCTTGCAGTCACAATTGGCGTTCTCTCTGGTCATTCCTATTTACAACGAAGAGGAAGGGGTGACCCAAACGTTAGACGACTTGCACCGCGTACTGGGTCAATCGGGCTGCCAGTACGAAGTCATTGCTGTGGATGACGGCTCCAGCGATCGCACTGCCGATATTTTGGCCTGCCGCAATGACATCCGCTTGATTCGCCACGGTCGCAATCGCGGCTATGGAGCCGCCCTCAAAACCGGCATTTCGCGAGCGAAATACGACCTCGTGGCGATTACCGATGCCGACAGCACTTACCCCAGCGATCGCTTGCCCGATCTGGTACGTATGGCTCGGGAGACGGACATGGTAGTGGGCGCGAGAACGGGGGAGAACGTCACCTATTCAGCCCTGCGCAAAATTCCCAAATGGTTTCTCGTGCATTTTTCAGAATGGATTGTGAAGCAGAAAATTCCCGACCTTAACAGTGGCATGCGGGTCTTTCGCAAAGCGTCGGTCATGAACTTCTTCGGCATTTTGCCCGATACCTTTAGCTTCACGACCACGATTACGCTGGCGATGCTGACTAATAACTACATCGTGCGCTACGAACCCATCGACTACTTTCATCGAGCGGGCCGCAGCAAGATTAAACCGATCCAAGACACACTGCGCTTCATTCAGCTCATTCTGAGAGTGGGAGTGTACTTCGCCCCGCTGAGAATTTTTCTCCCCGTTGCAGGATTCTTTTTTCTGGGGTTCTTAGTGTCGTTATGGAATGACGTTTTTTTGCTGCGCGACCTCACCGAATCAACCTTGATTCTGTTTGTGACGTCCATTCAGATGGCCATGTTTGCACTGCTAGCAGACATGATTGATAAGCGTACAGGCCAGTATTGACCAGTATTAGCCCAGTGACACGGATTCCCCGCAAGCATCAGATAGGTCTAGAGCCGAAGGCACGCGTTAGCCCTCCTGAAATCTGAGAGATCGACCGCGCCACTAGCCCTTCAAGTGGCATAACTCTATCGGGTGTAACCCGAGTCAATCTGAGTTCTCGACGATATAGCAGTGGCTACACCACTGCGGATATTTCAGCTATGTCCATCCCTGACTATGTGTAGAAGCCTTTGTCCTAACTGAAATGGCAAACGCTATATCACCCAAAGCCAGCGCTACGACGAGGAGGTCGCAGTTTCCCGATACTGCATCTGGTGGAACGCCCACAACTGTCCCTGCTTATCGAGCAACTCTTTGTACGTGCCTTGCTCCACTACACGGCCTGTATCCAGTACGACCACCTTATCGGCGTCGTAAATCGTTGACAGTCGGTGGGCAATCACGATCACCGTTCTTCCCTTCACCAGCTTCTCTAACGACGCTTGAATCAATTGTTCGGTCACGGAGTCAAGGGCGCTAGTCGCTTCGTCTAGCACCAAAATGTCAGGGTTACGAACCAGTGCTCGGGCGATCGAAATTCGCTGCCGTTGTCCTCCTGACAGGCGAACACCGCGATCGCCCAGCTGAGTGTCCATTCCTTCGGGCATTTCGCGAATGAAATCCAGAGCATTCGCCTGCCGAGCCGCTTCGACAATGGCGCTATCATCGACATCGCTCAATCCATAGGCAATATTGTCACGGACAGACGCATTAAAAATAAACGTGTCCTGACTGACAATCGCCATCTTCTTGCGGAAAGACTCAATATCGAGCTGGCTCAGATCAATGCCGTCCACGAGAACCTTGCCGTCAGTAGGTTCGATCAACCGCAGCAGCAGATCGATAATGGTACTCTTTCCAGCGCCAGAAGAACCCACAAGAGCAGTTGTTTTACCTTTCTCAAATGAGAGGTCAATTCTGTTCAAAATGGGATTGCCAGGCACGTAAGAAAAGCTGATATCTACCAAATCAACAGAGCGCTGCAACCCAGGAAAATCCAACTCTCCATTCTCGAACAATGGCTTATTGCTTGGATCGATCAGATTGGTGATTCTGTCTAAGGAGCCTCGTTCCGCTGATATTTTAGACAAGTTATTGAGACACTGATAGACAAACGGTAGCGCTCGAATCAGCGCAAATAAATAGGTGATTAGAATCGCCGCTTGGGACGAGTCGTTGCTTGACAGAATAACGTATGCAACAGCCACAACGATTACCATGGCCGTACTACCCAGTGCCTGAGAAATCGGCTTGGTCAGCGCTGTCAGCTTCGCAATTTCACGACTTGCCCGTTCCGATGCATCAATTCCCCGATGCACCTTCTCCTGCTCGTGCTCGTATGTAGCGTACGAATGAACGGTACGAATTCCATTAATGAACTCGACAAAACCAGCCGTAACAGCCTCATTGGCCTTCGGCAGAGCATAACTAGCTTT
>JBCBVA010000097.1:0-14294 GCA_039817825.1 Cyanobacteria bacterium J06642_12
CCGACAATCTAGGAGAGGACTGCCCCTTGGGGGCTAAGCCTACTAAGCCTCCGGCTCTGCCGGAGGTGACTTAACTACATATTTTCTTCAATTGACACCATGAGCTAGCGTTTTGATGCGCTAGCTTTCATAATTTTGCGCATAAGAGATATTCTGTCTAATCATCGAGTGAAATGACTGAAGGTAAATAGTACAAAGCATAATTTTGTTGAGCAGCTCGTTTGGAATCTATTTAGTTAACGCAGGTTGGGCTAGATCGCATTTTTGGAATCTCGTTACACTGAATAAGAGGGTGAACCCCAGCCAGCCAATCAGTATGGCGAGTTAAAAATGCCACAAAAACTTCTGACTACTGGAGAATATCTAGCTGTACGTCTACAGGAAATCGGCATTCGCAATATTTTTGGTGTGGTAGGTGATTATGTATTAGGTCTTATGGACGTATTGCTGGAGAATAATCTTCAGTTGATCGCCACCTGCAATGAGCTCAATGCTGGGTATGCAGCCGATGCACATGCCCGCCTCAATGGAGTTAGTGTAGTTTGTGTTACCTACAATGTGGGGGGATTGAGTCTAGTTAATGCAGTTGCTGGAGCTTATGCTGAGCTAGTTCCAACAATCGTAATTAGTGGTGCACCTTCTACCAGTCAACAACGGCAAAAATTACTGTTGCATCACACTTCTGTCGATTACAATTTGCAACTGGACATTTTTGAGAAAATCACTGTAGCGGCTGTTAGAATTACCAGCCCCACTCAAGCTGCTTTGCAGATCGATCGCACAATTGCCGCTTGTTTGAGAGAGCGTAGGCCAGTCTATATTGAAATTCCCACTGACATGGTGAATCAGCCCTGTCCCATTTCCGAAACTGTTGACTTACCTCCTAGCCCAATCATTGATAGTCGAGCACTGGCAGAAGCTGTAGAAGAGTCAGTCGAGCTACTCGAAAAAGCTCAATCACCGGTGATTTTGGCTGGAGTCGAACTGCACCGCTATGGACTTGCTACTCAACTGAAGGGCTTATTAGAAAAGACTGGATATCCATTTGCCACAACACTACTCGGTAAATCGATCCTTTCCGAAATGCATCCGCAATTTATTGGTTGCTATGCAGGCACTCTAAGCCATGAAGATGTCCGGAAAAGAGTTGAAACATCGGATTGCATAGTCTGCCTGGGTGCGTTTATGTCCGATATAAATCTGGGTGGCTTTACTGCTCAACTACCTGAAGAGCGACTGATTAATGCTAATTCTGACAAAGTCAAAATCAAGTATCACTTTTACCAACCTGTTTCTTTGCCAGCATTTATAGCAAGTCTAACCAACAAACTCCAAACGAAAAGCTCGGCATCAATCAACATGAAGCCTGCTAGAGATGACTTGTCTGGTGATTTCAACGTCAAATCGGATCAAAAGCTGACTAACGCTAGATTTTACAATCGTGTTAATCGATTTATCTGTGAACTCGAAGGTAAGTCGATTGTCATTGCTGAGACCGGAGATGCATTGATTGCAACGATCGATCTAGTGCTGTATGGCAATACGGACTATATCGGACAAGCTCTATATACCTCCATCGGTTATGCAGTTCCTGCTTGTTTAGGAGCTGCCATCGCAGCGCCAGACCGAAGGCCAATTGTGTTAGTTGGTGACGGGGCATTTCAAATGACCTGTCAAGAGCTATCAACCATTATTAGACATCAGCTCAATCCGATATTCTTTTTGATAAACAACGATGGTTACAGTATCGAACGGGCAATTCATGAAGGCTCATATAATGACATTCAGCCTTGGAGGTACCATCAAATTCCCCAAGTTTTTGGCAATAGCTGGAGTTGTGAAGTACGTACGGAAGGAGAGCTAGAGGAAGCACTACAAAAGGCAAAAGACAATTCTCAGATCCTTTCTTTTATCGAGATTCACTTAGATCGACTCGATTGTTCTGTGGGTGTAAAGCGGCTGGGGAAAACGTTGAATGCTCGGAAATTGCCTGAACATTGAGTGTTAATCTCTAGCCTTATTTCCTTCTTGCCAGCTATCCAATACGCTCCGCTCGGATATTGGCTTGTGACTTTGAAGCAAGCCAAGTTGCCTTCTGAAAGAAGGTTCGGATACAGGTTTAAAACGGCAAATCATCAATCGACCAATCCCTAGCCGACTCAGCAACTCGCTTCCCCCCATGCTTCGGCACCACCTTCAACGGCTGAGCCCCCTTCCGTTTCCGCCGATCTCCCCGACGCCGATCGCTCGTCCGCTCCTCCACCGTGTCCTCAGCAATCACCTCGTACAACACCGCCTGCTTACTGCGATCTGCCCCCTTCCGCAAAATTCGCCCCAACCGCTGCACGTACTCCCGCGTCGATCCCGTCCCCGATAGCAGAACCGCCACCTTCACCTCCGGCACATCTACTCCCTCATTCAGCACGTGCGACACCACTAAAGTTTTGTAGGTGCCATCCCGAAAAAACTCCAACGTCGAATGCCGCTCCTTCACAGGAGTCTGGTGGGTAATCGCCGGAATCAAGCAATCTTGAGAGATGCGATACACTGTCGCATTATCATTCGTAAAAATCAGCACCCGCTCCCCATTGTGCCGTTGCAGCAAGTCAATCAGGATGCGTAACTTGCCCTCCGTCCCCAACGCAATTTGCTTCGCCTCCCGATGGGCCAACATCGCCCTGCGCCCCTGCGGCGATCGCGCACTCTCGGTAACAAACCGCTGCCACCCCTGCAAATACCCCAACCGAATCTTGGAGTCCCTCAAGAACTGGTTCCGAACGCCTATCAAAGATTCGTAGCGCTGCCGCTCCTCCGGCGTCAGCTTCACCGCCAGCCGCACAATCTCGTAATCCGCCAGCGCCGTCCCCGCCAAATCCTCCGCCGACTTACGATACACCTCCGGCCCAATCAGCTCCGTCAAATCCTCGTGCCGTCCATCGCTGCGCTCCGGCGTCGCCGTCAACCCCAGACGATACGGAGCGATCGCGTACTCCGCAATCACCCGATTAAAATCACTCGGCAAATGGTGACACTCATCAAACACCACCCCGCCATACTTCCCCCCTAACGTCTCCGCATGAATGGCAGCACTGTCATATGTCGCCACCAAAATCGGAGAGCGATCGCGCGAGCCGCCACCCAACAAACCAATTTCAGTCTCGGGAAACGCCGCCACCAACTGCTCGTACCACTGATGCATCAGATCCAGCGTAGGTACCACAATCAGACAACTGCGCCCCATCTCCTGCAACACCAGATGAGCCAGATAGGTCTTCCCCGACCCCGTCGGCAACACCACCACCCCGCGCCCCCCAGCCTGCTTCCAAGCCGTCAACGCCTCTCGCTGATGCACGTAAGCCTTGCGCCGCTTCCGAGACTCTAGGGCAAGATGCTGATATCCCCGCGCCTTGTCTTCAAACTCCGTCGGTTCTCGATGCAGTCGCTCCACCAGCTCGCGATAGTGAATGGCCGGAATGCGAAACTGTTCGATGCGATCGTCCCAAGTTGCAAAATCAATCCACGCTTTGCCGCGAGGAGGTGGGTGCAGGATAAGTGTGCCGCGATCGTAGGTGAGGACTGGAAGGCGGGGCATTGGAGAAACGGAACCAGTTTCCGCTCATTTTATCGAGGAAGTTGGTCGTTCTAGCGATCTGTCAGACATGCCTTCAGAGATGCTGCAGGTTGGAACATTCCGCTCGGTAAGTTTTGGGAGGGTCGTTCCTGCTATAGAATGCTTCTCTTCAGACTCGCATGCAGCTCTACGTTTTCCAGACAATTTTCCGGTGAGTTAGCCAGCGAACGCTTGCCGCAGTCAGCCAAACCGCCGCCACTCCATAGACAACCTGCATCCAGGCAGGCAAACCATTAACCCAAGCATCGATTCCGACCAGCGCCAGAACTGGAACCGTCAAATTCGCCAACGCAACATAGGCAATCATGGGATTTTGACCGTTAGCGATCGCCAGCGAAAACAGCCGTACGCCCCCCAATTGATGAATCGCGATCGTGCAAGCAATCAGGAGTAAAATTGCCAATCCCGAACAAACAAAGAAGTAGCTCAACGTCGGCGGATCTTTCTTAATCCCCATCTCGTAAGGCTCCAGCAGCAATCCGGTTCCGAGCCAGATTGCCCCCCAGCGATACCAATCCGCCATCAGCCGCTCGATTGTCCCCTCAGGCCGATGCAGCAATATCCAACCAACAATTGCGAGTCCCGCGCACACCAACAGCCACACCAGTCCCCAACGCTCCTGCAATCCCAGAACCACCGCAATCGACAACGCCACTTGCGTCACAGCAACCGCCCGCAATCGCCCATCGCTCCACTTCCCTAAATACTGCAGCTTTTTATGACTGCGCGCCCAGAGATCGCCCACCAACGTACCGGGAATCACAATCGCCAAATAGCTCAAATACTCCCACCGAAACAGCCACGGCACTGGAGTCCATCCCCACATCGCCTGCACCCAGCCCGCTTCCGTCGCCCCCAACCGCATTGCTAACAGCACTCCCAACAGCCCCAACCGCACCGCCGGGCGATCGCGCGTGAACATCCACACCAACCCCCCAACCACCGCCGCATTGGTCAGCAGAATTAAGATAATGTCGCTACGAGCCAGCGAAAACCCACTGCCATCGGGATAGCGCAACAGTGCCAGCAGACCAGCCAGTAGTGCCCAGCCAATACCGCGCACAATCCAGCGAACCTTCACGGACATGCGATCGGGCAAGCGAGCAAACGTGGGAAACAGCAAGCAAAAGCCCAGCACTGCTATCCCATACGTGGAGGCAGTCGGAGCGTCAGACAGAACCAATGGCCGCAGGTGCTGCAATGCGATCGCAAACACCCCTAATGTCACCCCGCGAGCCAACACTCGCACCGCCAATGCCAAGTCGGAATCCCCTCGATTCACTCGCCGTTTCAGCGCCAGTGGAATAGACATCCCCAATGCAAACAGGAAGAAAGGAAACACCAGATCCACCCAGGTAATGCCGGGAATGGTGGGGTCGAAACCATGTTTCGGAGGGGGAACTTGGGCGTGATACATCCAGGTAGGCAACACACCATATGGAACCGCTGCAGATAGCAACATCCCCAAGATGGCGATACCCCGCAGCGCATCAAGTCCAAGACAGCGACGAGAGGAAGGAGGGGACATAGATAATCTGCAGGCGAGGATGATTAATCCGGGTTTACCGTTGCTTACCGATCCGTGCCATAAAAAGAAAAAGCTGACTCTTACTCGTCGTCTTTACCATCGGCATCTGCCCCCTTCAAGGCAGCTCTAGCCTGTTTCACCAACTGTTTGAATTCCGCTAGTGATGGGTCTTCTTTACCCACCTCATCCTTCAACCACAGCAAAAACTCGATATTCCCCGCTGGTCCTGGAGCCGGAGACCAGGTTGCCCCCCAATAATGCCACCCCAGCTCCCTAGCCGAGTTCAGCACATTGGCGATCGCCTCCGCTTGCACGTTTGGGTCACGCACCACCCCCTTCTTACCAATCCGCTCTCGCCCCGCCTCAAACTGTGGCTTCACCAGCAACACAGCTTCTCTGGGCGATTGCAGTAACGCCCACAGTGCCGGTAGTACCTTGGTTAGAGAAATAAACGACACATCCACCGTCGTCAGCGTGGGCCATCGAGCCAGAGGCAACTCCGAACCATATAACTCGTCAGGAGTGAGATGTCGCAGATTGGTGCGTTCCTTCACCGTGACGCGATCGTCTGTTTGCAGAGACCAAGCTACCTGTCCGTAGCCGACGTCTATGCCGTAAACATGCTGGGCACCGTGTTTCAACAGACAGTCAGTGAATCCCCCGGTTGAAATGCCCCCATCTAGACAAATGCGATCGCCTACATCAATCTCAAAGTCCTTCAGTGCCCCCGCCAACTTCTCCCCCCCACGAGACACGTATGCCGGTCTCGCTTTCACTCGCACAGTAAAATCGCCCGATACTTGCGTACCGGGCTTATCCATAACGCGCTCGTCAAGAAGAACTTCTCCGGCTTGAATGGCTCGCTGGGCTTGCTGGCGCGACTTGAAGTAGTTGTGTTCGACTAACCAAACATCCAGTCGTTGCCGAGGCATAGTGTCGCCAGAATTATCGAGACTAAACGTTCGACAATCGTAGCCGAAATCCAAAAGCTAGATGTTAGTCTCGCTCAACTCAGATGCCATGTATTCAAAGGGGGCTGCCACAACCGCAGCATCTGCTCCGTCATCTAACAGAGCTAATACTTCATCCTTCATGCGCTCGATGCTCTGAACGATGGGGCCGAGGGGAACCCCCAACGAGTTGTAGGTTTCGCGCAGGCCAGCCAGTACACGCACATCCAGCACATCATTGCTGCCGGATACCAGAGCATAGCTGGCGTAGCGCAAGAAGTAGTCCATATCGCGCAGGCAGGCAGCGTAGCGGCGAGTGGTGTAAGCGTTTCCGCCGGGACGCAGCAGGTCGGGTACGTCGGTGAATAGCTGTGCTGCTGCACCCTTCACAATTGCGGTGGCATTTAAATTGATGGCTCGTACCGCCTGAATGCGGGTAGTACCGGATTGAAAGTAGGACTTTAGAGAGTCAATCGCAGCGGAGTCGAGGTAACGACCGACGCGATCGTAGTTCTGAACAATGGTGGCGACAGCATCGCGCATGTCTCGGTATCTCCCAGCTTTTTATCGGTTGTGGCGCTTTAAAAAGGCTGCGTAGATAGCTTGGCAATCTGCCAAACGAATCCAGTCGCAACCACAGTAAATTTGCCTCAAAGTCTATCACGGGGGTGAGACGGCTTCTGGCGACTGTTACGAGAGTTTGCGAAATCGGCGATCGCCGTCTAGCGTTTGGTCAGGCTGACTTCTGAAGATGCTACCTCTTCGGGCATATGCTGCATTCAGTCTTCTAGCGTTTGGTCAGGCTGACTTCTGAAGATGCCATCTCTTCGGGCATATGCTGCCTCTTTGGGCATATGCTGCAGTCAGCCTAATGGGGAGCGTGAATCCGCTTGCTCCTCGTGCATACATCCGCTTTAGCGGCAGTAACAGCTAGCTCAGAAATTTAGCTCAAAAAACCAGCAACCTTCTCGAATACAATCTCTCGCTCGACGTCAAGGGGAATGATGTGGTCGGATTCGGGCAGCCACATCAGCTCTTTCTCTGAGGATGCAATGGTGTCGTAAATATATTGAGCCCCAGAGGGATCGACCACCCGATCTCGCTTGGCCTGCATAATCAACGTCGGCACGGTGATGCTAGGGATGGCTGGCTTGGCGCGGGTTTCGATCAGCTCAATGGCGCTGCGCACTGCATGTAGGTTGAAGCTTTGAAAGAACGCCGCCTGTTTTGCAGCACGTTCCATGTCTCGGTCGCGAATGGGTAATGACAGGCGAGGAACGTGCTCGATCGCCCGGCCGATCGTTTGAACGTATGTCTCCAGCGAAAAGCCATAGTACCAGTGGTAGCGGATGTTGAGATAGGGGCCGAGCAGTACTAGGCGATCGACGGCTGCTGCGGGGCTTACCGATTCCGAGCCAATTTGGTTGATTAAATGCAGAGCTAACGGACACCCCGTCGAAAAGCCAATTACAGAGATAGATGAATAAGAGCGGCTCAGGTCTTGGTACGTGTCGAAAATGTGGCCGTACCACTCTTGCCAGGTGGAGCGAGGCATCAACGTGGCGGGGCGATCGTGACCGGGGTAATTAATCCCGCAAACGGTTAACCCCTGCTTGTACAGAACGTCTGCCAGTAGCTGCATTTCGTAAACGCCTCCCCCCAGTCCGTGCAGAAGCAAGCAGGCGCGAGTACCGGGATTGGCGAGCAAGAAGGGCTTGTTTTTGAGGGCTATTTCGACCACGGTAGTTACCTTCGACGCGTCGTAAGTAGGTCGTTCTCATAAATATTGCAGGAGGAGTCCTTCCCACAAGCCTCCAGAGCATTTGTTTTACGTTTAATTCAACCGAACCACTTACGAATGTCTAGCTAGTTATCCGATAGTCCTATCGTTCAGTGTTGCCCAAGATTCTTGAGGTTAGCGTCCTTGAGAAAGCTGCACAGGAGGAAGGGGGAGCTTAGCATCACAAACGTACTACAGCGTTCGGCCCGATCTGGAAGTATTGGTGATGTTAGGAACTGATGAGCGAGTATGATAATTTGCCGCTTTCGTGAAAAACTAAGACATGTTTCGGTGCTAGTGATTCCAGATAGAGCGATTGGGAAGCCTGCTAACTGCTGGCTCGAACAGGACCGATTCAATAGTGCTGTTTGGCTTGCGACTTGCCCTTGACCGTTTTTCTGATGGCCATTCGCCGATAGGGCAGGTGTATTCGCCAAGTGTATTTGAAGGGTAACTGCCTGCACTATTCGTAGGCGACAGATCGGGCTAATGCTTCACTACTCTACCCAGCCGAGCAGCGTGTTTTATCAGAATGCTGTGTTCCAATTGACAATAACTCGGGATCGTCGCGTGGTTTGCTCGATTGGGTATGAGCGATCGCAAATTCGTTCACAGCGGTCTAGAGAGCAATGACTATGACTACACCTCGTTTTACGTTCTCTGACAGCAGCTCACTCCTCTCCAGCCTGCAGCATATGGAAGAGCTGTACCCCACCGGGGTCTGGCAGTTTTATCCTAATCAGCCATCATCTGCCCAACCATCGTCTGCCCAGCTATCGTCTGCCCAGCCATCATCCAAGCAGCCATTACCCCCTGCAGCGGAACCTCCCGTGTATTTGGGGGTGGCCCAAGGAAAGTTTATTTATGCCAGCAAAACCTCAATCCTGTCTTGGGTGGCCTGTCTGGAAATCTTGCAGCGTTCCCTTCCTAAGTTGCGCTCGGCCTCTGCTCGCCAGCACATCCTGCAGATAGAAAATAGCGTCTCGCGCGAGCAACAGGCGTTGCTGGGGAGCATGCTCAATAAGCTGGTAGGCATGCGTCTGCTGGGGTACGAAGATGCTCGGAGGGCGTTTCTCTCCAGTATTTTGGTGGCGATCGAACACCTGCTGGAGTGGGAGGCTGGCTATGCAGAATTTACCCCCAATTACGAGTTAGTGGCGGCTGCCCCTGTTCAAGGATTCGGTTTGGATGTGTTGAACGCTGAAATAGACCGGCGACAGGCTAAATGGCGGCAGCTCAAACCGACCGTCCCTTCGATGGCAGCTATTCCGGTTCTGAATGTAGAGGCATTGCAAACCGCCAACCTTCCTCAACAACAACAGGAACGGCTGTCTGCTCTCCTTTCCCATCGCCATTCCCTCGGGCAACTGGCTACACGGTTGGGAAAGGATCCCTTAATTGTTGCCAACACATTTTCCGGATTGATCCAGCAACAACTGGTCTCCCTTCAACTTGCCACCACTCAATCAGGGGCTGAATCAACATCGGTTCCACAGGTGTTTGTGGTGGATGATTCACCGGTTCTCATTCGGCAGTTTGTCAAACTGGTCACCCATTGGGGATACCGAGTGCAGCACTCTAGCGATGCGACGACTGCAGTAGCAGCGATCGCCGAGGCGCGTCCCGATACGATCTTTCTCGATATCAACATGCCTGGGGCGACAGGGTTCGATCTGATCAAACAAATTCGACGAACTCCGGATATTGCATCTACCCCGATCGTCCTGTTGACGGCGGAAAATAGCGTGTCTAATAAGTGGCGGGCACAATGGGCCAATTGCCAATTTCTTGCCAAACCTGCTGTCACGTCGGATGTGTCGGGATTTCGGGAAGAACTGCACGCTATGTTGCGGGAGATGGCCGCAGCAAACCATCTGCCCCCGGAGCGGGTGGAATCTATGACGCAGCCATCAACTGCCCAACGGCAAGGCTCGCGACCGACCGGACAACTAGAAACCAGCCACCCAATACCGTAATCCAATTCAACAGGACGACATTCCCTCACGGAGAGCTTGATATGCGCTTTTTGGTTGTAGACGATAGTGCAGTCGATCGCAGATTGTTGACCTCGATGCTAGAGGACTTGGGCCACCAAGCGGACAACTGCCATACTCCGGAGGGCGCTCTTGATAAAGTCACTTGCGGTGCTTACGATGCCGTGTTTTTAGATATCGTGATGCCCGGCCAGGATGGGTACAAATTCTTGCGATCGCTGCGAGCAAACCCGCCTACAGCCAGCCAGAGAGTGATCCTATATTCCAATAAGAAAACCCCTCTGGAAGTCAATTATGGATTGCAGCGGGCGGGGGCCAACCACTATCTCACCAAGCCTGTTACACGCGAGAGTCTAACGGCTGTTTTGACAAAAATATAGACCGATATAGCTTTCTGCAATCAGCTCTAGAGAGTTCTCAAGCCATTTTTTCTGGCAGATCGATGCTGCGAGCTGTCTCCGCACTCCAGACTTTATAGAGGATTGCTATATCTCTCAGTTGGCTCTCGCGACAGAGTTACACACAAGCTACACCAGCAGATCGGGCGGGAATTGCTTTCCGCCGATGGGGTTGGCTAGACATCGCTATCCTGCCACATGTCCATAACGCACAACTCGCTACTCAACAGATTCCGTTGCTCCGTCTAACTGTCGCAGCAATTCTCCCAACGCTTCTTGGCGACGTCCGTAATTGGCCCAATCTCCCGATCGCTGCGCCTCGATCGCTCCTTCATACTCTTCCAATGCTTCGCGAATCGTTTGCCGCACATTGTCGTCTAACCCTTCTAAATCTGGAAAGGGTGATGGTCCGTCCTCACCCTCAACCACGACAATCTCCTCAGGTTCGTCTACCTCAGGACCGAACACTGCCACCAGAGCCTCCGGGAGGCGATTGGCCATCACAATCCGATCTCCATAGGCCACAATCACCCGCTGCAATTCCGGCAGCGCTCCTTCCTCAGCACTGAGGAAAATCGGCTCGACGTACAGAAGCGATCGCTCGATCGGAATCACCAGCAAATCCCCCCGAATCACCCGCGACCCCTGCTGACTCCATAACGTCAGTTGCTCCGAAATTTCAGGAGTTTGGTCGATGCGAGCCTCAATCTGACGCGGTCCAAAAATCAGCTCCTGGCGGGGGAATTCGTACAGCAGCAGCTTGCCGTATTGCTCCCCATCCGAACGGGCGGCCATCCAAGCCACCATGTTGCTTTTATCCAATGGCGTAAACGGCCAAATTAGGACAAATTCTTCGCTGTCCTCCTCCGGCAAGCTCATGATGACGTAGTAGGGCTGCATCAACTGCTCTCTCGACTGGAAAACCTCTTTCGGAAAACTCCACAGATCTTCACCGTTGTAAAACACGGTCGGATTGCTGATGTGATACCTCAAATAGAGCTGCGATTGGATTTTGAACAGGTCGATGGGATAGCGGAAGTGGGCCTTGAGATCGTCAGGGACATTGCCCCCATCGGCAAACAGACTGGGGAAAATGTTGCGGTAGGTGGCCAACAGGGGGTCGGTGTTGTCAATCGCCCAAAAGGTCATGGTGCCGTCGTAGGCATCCACCACCACCTTGACCGAGTTACGGATGTAGTTAATTCGATCGCGAAACATGCGCTCGATCGTGCCGTTATCCGCGATCGCTTGTGCCCCCTCGCTGCGCCACAGAGGTTCGGAGTAGGGGTAGCTGCTACTGATGGTGTAAGCATCCACAATCCATTTCAAGCCACCATCGATCGCCACAATGTACGGATCGCTATCAAAGGCCAAAAACGGAGCCACCTGACGGACGCGATCCTGAATCTGGCGGTGATAGTGAATCCGCGATTCTGAGGTCAAAGAGTTGGAGGCAAACGTATTCCAACTGCTGAGGTCTAGGGCATATCCCAGACGCCGGTACCAAGGAGATAGCGATACACCGCCCTTGCCGTCATAGCGATTTTTAGCAGTTTCGCTCCCCTGAGGAAAGTCGAACTCATCGGAAGTCGCTCCGGTGAAGACGTAGTTTTGAGTGGATTCACCGTAGTAAATGCGGGGTTGGTCGATCTCAATATCCCCATCGATAACCGGAGGGATGTCTTTGACGATTAACTCCGGTAAGCCATTTGAGGCCACCCGCGTTACCGGACTCATCACCAACCCAAACCCATGAGTGTAGTTCAGCCGTTGGTTCACCCAGGTTTGGGCTTGGGGGGGCAATTTCGAGATATTCACCTCGCGAGGGGCCAGCATAACCTGCTGGTAGCGATCGTTGATGGTGTAGCGATCGACATCGACATCGTTGAAGTAGTAGTAGGGTCGAATTTCCTGCAGCTGGCGATAGGTACTCAGCAGTGGTCGGTAATCCCACAGGCGAATATTGCTCACAGTGGGCTGATTGCGATCGAGCGCTTGCCGCGTCAAACCCGTCTCGACGGGATAGGCACGGGACTCTACATTTGCCAGACCGTAGGCATCTTGAGTGAAGACGATGTTATGAGCGACATAGGGCGTTTCTTTGGCTAGCTCGTTGGGTTCCACCACAAACCGTTGCAGAATTGGCGGATAGAAGTTGGCCAGGAATAACAGCGCCGAGTAAATGACAATGCTGGCTGCAGGTAAAAGGAGTGATCGCCGCCATAAGGAAAACACTAACGTACCGGACAAGACTGCAGTGAGAACGCTGGCTGCTGTGTCTAGAGGCAACCGAGCGTTCACATCCGTAAACCCGGCCCCAAACACCACACCCTCTGACGAGTACAGCAGGTCATACCGCTGCAGCCAAAAATAGATCGAGAGCAGAATTGCCAGTACAGCCAGCAACAAACTGATGTGAACTTTAGCCGCGCGACTGACCATCGTGGCCCAGCTTCTCTGGGGATCGATGTCTCCTTCCAGAACGTAGACCAGGAGCACTAGCAGCAGCGAGCAGACGAACAAGCCCGCTAGCCACTGCACTCCCCCTTCAAACAACGGCAATTTAAACACGTAGAACCCGACATCCAGTCCAAACAGAGGATCGGTTAGTCCGAATGAGCTGGCGTTCAGGGCCTTGAGAATCGCTTCCCAACTTTGCACCGAAAGCGATGCAGCCACAAATGCTGCGAACGCTACAGCCAACCCCATCGAGATGCGAAACAGTTGATATTCCCCTTGGGTTAAGCGGCGGCGTAGCGATCGGGGAATATCGTGTCCCTTTGCCCAGCGTCTGGCCAGCCAATAGTTTCCACTCAGCCCCAGAAAGTAAGCCGCAAATGACAAGCACCAAATCCCCACTTGCCAACCGGCGCGGGTCCAAAACACTGATGCATAACCGACAGAGTCGAACCACCACAATTCAGTGAGGAGGTGCAGAAGCGGACGACCGAACAAAGAGATCGCCACTAAGACAGCAACGAAGACGACGAGACACAGTTGCCAGCGTTTAGTCATTAATATTGCAACCACTCAAGACAGGATGGTCATTCCCCCTCCTGCCATTGTTACTGCTGGGCTAACTTCATTCGGAGAACCATGCGTCTTCTTAACGCACGACTCCACTGTTATCTGGAGGCTTGCGCGGTTCAATTTCTGCATTCTTTAAGCTTCATGCGAGAATCACCCGAACGAATTACCTCCCTGACTAAGATCGAAGCAGGTAGCAGAGATGAGGTCATTCATGAATAAAGTTCTCGTCGTTGCCATTGATGGAACCACGGCACGTTTCTTTACCTGCGAAACAGATGAGTTCCCGGAAAACGATGGTTGTACTCGGCTGGTCGAACGCGAACAGTTGAATCATGCTATATGCTGTCGGAAAATCCAAATCTCAAACCATTGAGCGCAAGCACTTTACTTAGAAAACTCTGTGTAGACGTCTGGTGCTCAAAACCACCTGTATTTCCAAAAATACCTTGATGCATGATAAGGCTCATAGCCTACTCATCAATCGAACTGAGTTCAAGCGATACAATCAGACTGGATACTTAGATGTAAAGCATTACTCATTATGTCTCAGGAAGCTCAATCTTTGCTATAAACTGAAGCAGTTGAGTTCAAGACTTTAATCTATCTACACAGATTCCGATTAATTGATAGAATAATTTGTTGAGTACTTAAGTGTTTAACTAGTTCTCACAGTCAGAGCAACATCTTACCAAACATTTAAGACATTCCTCTGCAAGAGAGAAATACGTAGTGACAATACCAAGCCAAGTTTGATGTTTAGAACTTCAACATTACTTATCATCGCGTTTGCCACAGTATTTTTTCCTAGGCTTTTGACTTACTTCGGGGCACCCGCGCCAATCAATTTCTTCCACTTTCTAACCATACCACCACTCTTTCTGTTAGCGCTAACGACAGCCAAAACGAGAAAGATCAGGTATTTTAGTGCTGCTTCAGAATTAATTGCAGGCCTGGGGCTTTTACTGGGTTGTATGACAATTAGT
>JBCBVA010000098.1:0-14173 GCA_039817825.1 Cyanobacteria bacterium J06642_12
TATAAGTTGCACAGTATGGGCTTGATTGATTATCTCAACAATCGCGTGGCCATTAGCTGCAATCTTTACCAGCGTTATTTTGAATTGGCGTTTACAGAACTGGATCGGTAGTTGGCTGTGTACTGCTTTCTTGCGTTGATGGCAGGGGTGTTATGGCGAGCGGTAGGCAATCTACTGTGGCAAATTTTCTAGCTTTGGTCGCCAGTAGAGTTCAATACACTCTTTCTTGGGCACGATACACTAAATGTAGTGGTTTCGATAGGGAATAGCATGGTGAACCCTCGATCTGAGCAGGTGCATGAACGACAGATGCGTCATCAGGAACTGCGTTCTCAGCCACACAGTCATCAGGGGGACAGCCACGGTTCAAAGAGAGCGGAGCGTGCTGAAGTGAGAAGGCTACAGCGGCGGAAGCGCCACCCACTCTACGGTGCAGGAGAGAGCGCGGTACCTTCACAAGCTCAGCTTATGCTTCTGCCATCGCGCCAAGACAGCCATGCCTCGCCGCCGCACCCACCAACCCCCGCTCGCCGCCGCCAACAGCAGCGAGCAAAGGAGCGCATGCAAGTGCGGATATGGGAGGCCATGGTGACGGTTTCATTTACGATGGTCTGGACTGCCGTGGCTTTGACAGGTGTAGCTAAGCTTCGCCCCGTTCAACAAGGTACTCATCAAAGTCTGACTACACTGACGTCAGAGGTCCAACAACTGGAAGCACGGGTCAACCGGGCCAGACGCAAAGTTGAGCTGGGATTAGACCCTACTCAAGCTGAAACGGCGATTCGTGAAAGCCTGAATTATGTCCCCTTCAATCAACTAGGGGTGGTATTCGAAGAACCTGCAACGCTAGTGGAGTAGGACACCGGTACCGGACTGTAAGCAACGTCAGTTCGACAGGGCTATTTGAGCGGGATAGTAGCCCCACAGCACAACGACAGAATCAGAGGTTAACGACTCTTGCTCCTTTTTCCCGTAGTGGGATAAGGGCTGGGGATGAGGGCCATCGAACTCAGATTAAGCAGACAGTCTGGTTTGTTTGGGCTGCTGTTTGAGCCGCTAGTGCCACCTCAAGAGAGTGCAGGCTGTCCGCTGCCTTGATGTAAAGTGGCTCGCCGGTCAAGATGTGCTGAATGACCTCATGGGTATCTCGGTAAAACAATCCTCGACGGCTACCTACTGAAATCGTCCGTTCGCCATCTGCCCGAATCACCACATCGTGTTGCCCGCCCAGTTGAACTGAACCCCGACTTCCGTGTAGTTCAATGGTGCGCCGAGATCGCCACAGATGTTCCCCCTTGGCATAGGTCAGATCTGCAATGGCACCAGAGGTGAAGGCCAACTGAGCGCTGCAGACGCAGCTACTAAACGTAGTGGGTAAGTTAGGGCCGTCATAGCGAAGCTGGCAAGAGACTCGCTCGACAGAGCCCAATAGATCTACCAAGCGATGGATTCTAGAGACTGCCCCCACCAGTGGAAATCCGAACAAGCTGGGGTTGTATGACCAGCGGTTTGGGGCCGGTTGCGCTGCTGCAATCGTGGTGTACTGTACGTATCCAATCTGTCCTAACGCAGGTACTTCTTGCTTCAGAGTTTGGTGGATGCCGCTGAGGAGTTCGACGTGTTCGACGTGTAGTAACTTCTGTCGATGTTGGGCCAGGCTAATGAGCAATTGCGCCTGTTCGAGATCGAAGGCAATGGGATATTCCACCACCGTGTGTTTGCCGGCCTCAAGGGAGCGTTGTGTTGCACTGGCGTGGTGGCTATTCATTGTGCTGACAAATACGAGGTCAACATCGGCACCGGAGAGCAATGCCTCGACTGTCGGAAAGCCTTGAGCCCCAAACTTACTCGCAAAGTCTTGCACTCGATGGGGGGTGCGGCCGGTAATGGCAACTAACTGGCACCGGTTGTCGCTAAGTAACGATTCTGCCCGCAAGCGAGCCGCAAATCCAGTGCCAACAATCCCTACTCGAACCACCAGTGTGTGCCATTTCCATTTCAAACCTTTACAGCATCTCACATTCAGCCTGAATGGCCACAGGGGCAATGGTTCGTGAATAGTGCGTCGCATGAATCGCTGTTTGGCAGTGCCGCGATCTCGTTCAGTGTTTGCCACAGCAGATAGGCTTGAGACTGGCACCTCAAAACCGATGCCTCGAAACCGACACCTTGACGCAAGTATTGGGAGAGCAAGCTATGGGACTCAAAGAAACGGTTTCTACAGATATCAAAGCCGCAATGAAAGCGAGGGATAAGCTGCGATTGGAAACGGTTCGCAGTATTAAAAAGGCCATCCTAGAAAAAGAGGTGAGTATTCGTCCATCGGGTCGCGATCGCTTGAATGAATCAGAAGAATTAGACCTACTCAGTCAGTTAGCCAAACAGCGTCGGGATTCCATTGAACAGTATCGTTCTGCCAACCGTATGGATTTAGCAGAGCGCGAAACTCAAGAGCTGGTTATTTTGGAAACATACCTGCCTGCAGCGCTCTCAGAATCAGAACTCGAGCATGAAGTAGACGCAATTATTGCCGATCTGGGAGCTGCATCGCTGAAGGACATGGGGACAGTCATGCAAACGGTCATGAAGACGTTTAAAGGACGGGTTGATGGCTCACTCGTGCAGCAGTTAGTAAAAGCAAAGTTAGCACCGTAAGACAAAAGCAAGCTGCTCGTGCCGGTATGGATGGTGTCGTGGCAAACGCACGTTTACGTGTTTCCACGTTCTTTGGTTAAAAGCCTCTGTTGCTAAGAGGCGAGCTGTTGTTGTTTTGAGTAGTGTTAGCACACAGCCCAGGTGCGGGCCTCGTTCACGTGACGACTGGAGGCCTTGAGTTAATCCTTGTAGATTGCGAGCGGGCGACCAGCCACCCATTCCGAACATCAGTGCCGATCAACTGTGACTCACGATCCTCGTCAGCCATTTCGTATCCGGTGGGGGGGGCATTCGCTTCCTGTCAGGCTCATGCTGGCGATTGCCGGTGTGGCTCTCGCCTCGATTGCTAGCACCACCGCCCTGTTTGTTGTGCATCAACGTCAGGGTTTGATTGCAGAACTGGAGCGACAAGCCGATCTGGCTCTCGATAGTCTGACACTGGCGGCAGCGAGCCTCGACTTTCAGGATGCTGATGTGTCCGAGCCAGTGATTCTTCCATCGTCTGAGGTCGGAACCCTTCAATCTCGCGGCGCTATTTTTTCCTCTGAGGGAGTATTGCTCGCAGGGATTGGGAATGCTGATGGCGATCGTGATATTGGCCAGCCCAGCTTGTCTGTATTAGAACGCTTCGGCCAAGACTTAGACACGTGGTACCTTTGGCAGCCCAACTCCTTATTGGCTGGTCGCCGAGTGAATGCACGCGGTATTGGTACTGCACCTCTGGCTGAATCCAGGATTGTTGTTGTTGAAGTATCGACGATGGCTCTCAACGAGCATCTTCGTCAAGCCTTACTGGATGCCACGCAGGTGGCGATGGGGGCAGGTGCTGTAAGTCTGTTGCTGGCACTCCTGCTGAGTCGAACCATCGCTGGGCCGCTCAAGCAGATGGTGGCAACCACTGAGCGAATTGCTTTGGGGCAGTTTGCAGAGCGATTACCTGTGAATCGAGGTGGATACGAGCTATCTGTGTTCGCTCGGTCATTTAATTTGATGGCCGCACAACTGCAAAAGACGATTGCTCGCCAACGAGCATTAGTCCGGTACTCCCTCGATGCCATTGTGGTGCTGGATCGGCAGGGAAACGTGGTGGAGCTCAACCCCTGTGCCGAGCATCTGTTTGGTGCTGGGGCAGACACCCTGGGGAGTCGATTTTCTGACTGGGCAATTGCTGCGTCCTGGAGCGAGCAATTTCAAGCGGTTCTGATGGCGATCGCACGCGGCGAAGATTCCGACCTGTTGGGTCGCTGGCAAGAGATCGAAGCGCAGACATGTAGCGGCCATCGATTTCCAGCAGAGTTATCTATGACCCACACTAACGTGCAGGGAAATCATCTCTTTACGGTTACTGTGCGCGACATAACCGAGCGCCGCCAGGTAGAAATCCGCCTCCAGCAAAGCGAAGCTAGATTCCGCCAGATTGTTCGCTCTGCCCCGATTGGTATTGCGTTAGTGGATGCTGGTACCCAACGCATTCAGCAGGTTAATCCCGCTTTGTGTTCCATTGTTGGATACGACGAGTCTGAGTTGCTTGGGTTACCGTTTGGCTCATTGGGTTTGGATGTCCCCTCTGCTAGCTGTCAAGCACTATCCCTAGACTGTGCCTCTGATTCACGCCAGACGCCCTCAAGCGTAGAAACCACCCGGCACGCGGCTACTAGTGGCCTACCCATTGCGGTGGTGACTCCTCCCGACAATGCGAACGGTGCTGCTAGTCAGGCCAAGCGCGAGCCGAATCTCCCCCGACCTTGCTGTCATTCCGAGCAAAGCTATCAACACCCTCAGGGCCACACCATGTGGATTGCTCTCATCGTGACAGCATTAGCTGGAGGCGGCGAAGCAGCCGCCAACCTGGTCATGATCGAGGACATCACCGAACACAAACAAGTCGAGTTTCGGCTACGCCATGAAGCGCTTCACGATCCCTTAACTGGCCTGGCGAATCGTGCTCTCATGCTCAAACGGCTGAGCCGTGCGTGCGATCGCTTTCATTCGTTTGATTCCGGCCAGGATTTTGCGGTTCTATTTCTCGATTGCGATCGCTTCAAAGCCATCAACGATACGTTAGGTCATGAAGTGGGCGATCGCTTGCTGATTGCCCTCGCCCGCCGTCTGGAGGATTGTGTTCGAGAAGGCGACACGGTTGCTCGCTTGGGGGGGGATGAGTTTACAGTCTTGCTGACGCATATTCACGAGCCTGAAGAAGCGATTCACGTTGCCGATCGTATTTTGGACTCACTCAGTCATCCCCTAGATCTTCAGTCCCATCAGTTGACCATCTCAGCAAGTATCGGGATTGTAAATAGCCATTCGCGGTACCGCACGGCTGAAGCCATCTTGAAGGATGCAGACGTTGCCATGTACCAGGCCAAGACTCTCGGGCGTGCCCGCCATGTTGTGTTTTGCGAGTAGCGTTCGGGAGCGATGCTCGCAACATGGGGGTCGGTGATGCATCTGCTTGCACCGCGTGCTGACTGCACGAGCGGCAGCAGGGCCTGTCATCTCGTAAGATGGTCCAGGCTAAGGGGGTTGGGGTGAGGATGAAGGATATCAGGTTGCTTTGGGATGGAGAGCGAATGGTAATGAGTTGGCAAATATATGCGTTCCAGTCATAGTAGGCCCGGTTCCGGCCAATCAGGGCCATCTGCCAGCGGCGATCGCGTTAATTCTAGAGCCCTTATCGCGCCCCTCCGGCGATGTGTTGCTTGTCGCCGGGTTGCGCCACGCAGTGATCTCTTACGGCTGGTTCGCCAATACGATACCGGAGAGATTCGGCTCGAGCGGGGCATGGGACGCTCTGCATATCTGTGCCCAACCAAACGATGCTTTCAAGCCGCGTGCAAGAAAAAGCGGTTGCAGCACGCATTGCGAACACCTGTCTCAAACGATCTCTTGGTATCCTTGCTGGCTACTATAGAGGCTGCCGAGGTAGAGGCTGACAAGAGCTAAGGACTGGTAATTGACGACTGAATTCGTTATTCTGATAGACCGTCGCTAGCTGCTTACCATTCAGTAAACAGTGATAAGCTACCTAAGCAGTAGCTGAAGTTAAGTGTGTTGTTGGTGGCCTTCTGCCAGGGCCGGTTTAACCCTGCCAGGCATACCACACTGCGATCTCCATCGCTGTCTCTGCGCATCAATTGATACATTCTCTGCCTCAACCCTATATGACATCAACTTCGCCCCAAGCCAATTCGACTAGCCGCAGCACCAAAGTGCGCATTTACGAACTGTCGCGCAAATTGGGCAGAGATAACAAAGATATCTTGGATGCATGTGAGGCATTGGGAATATCGGCCAAGAGTCATAGCAGCTCGATCGGCGCGGCTGATGCTGAAAAGATTTGTCAATATCTCAACATTGACCCCGGAACTGTGGATTTCAGCAACCGAAAAAGCAGGCAAGAGGCCGGTGCTCAAAGCGATGCATCGGGCGGTCTGCAGATTCTGGAAGTACGTAAAGCTTCTCCTCCGGATAGCCCTGCTGCTGTCCAACCATCGCCGCCCCCTTCTCAAACGAAGCCAGCGGCCTCTCCGATTACCCCCAAATCACAAGCACCGTCTACACCAACTTCTCCCAAGTTGGCTTCTCCTCCAGGCCAAGCGAAGGCGGCGCCCCCTGCTCCGGCTGTTCCTCCATCCAAGACTCCGGCACGCCCAGCGTCCCCCAGTGCTCGACCAGATGGCGTGCCTAAAGTCAGCACTCCCCAAGCGAATGCGCCTCAGCTCAAGCGTCCTGCCTCAACGCCCCAGCAGCCAGCAGCTCGCAAAGTAGCGCAATCCATTGAACGCATAGACCCTCCCAAAGCACCTGCAGAGAGCAAGCGGCCCCAACAACAGATTATTCAGCCACCTGTGGCTCCTAAGTCTGTTGCACCCAAGCCGCCTGCTGCAAAGCCTGCAGCTCCAAGCCAATCCCCCCGAAAAATGGTGGCTAAGCCTATTGCTCCTGCCCGACGACAGGCGCAGCAGGGGGTGCAACCTGCTCCTGGTGCTGCTGCTCAAGCCGGTAGTGAGCGCCCCAAGCCACCTGCCCCAACTAAAAAGCCGCAGCTGGTAGGGGCTCCGACCCGACCTGGCGTGAAAGCGCAGATTGTTCAGCCAAAACGTTCGGCCGATTCCCCAAGACCCGTCAAACCACAGGCACCCAAGAAGGACTTACCCGAGCTTGTCGGCCCTCCTACCCGTGCCAAAGCGCCATCCAGTGGTAACGACAGCATTAGTGTTGCGGGCGAAGCAGCAATGTCAGTTCCCGAACTGGCAGCTGCTCCGAAACGCCCGACCAGTCGAGTGACCACTAAGCGCAAGCAGTCCTCTTCTCGCGAAGATGACGATTTGGCTGCGCTCAAGCAACCGGCGAAAAAACGTGGCAAACGAAGACGCGGTGTTGGCAAAGAGGAAGATAGCTTCGAGACCGATACAGCTATGTTGTCTGCGGCGCAGCAGTCAGAACTAGACGCTCTCAAGCCTCTTCCGCGTCCCGGCGCTAAGCCACCAACTACCGGTCCGCGTCTTACCCCAGTTCGGTCTAGTCGTCCCAAATCTTCGAGACCCAGTCGCCGCCGCCAGCAGCAGTCTGCGGTTGCTGCGGCCATTGAAGCTGCTGAGGCAGAAAAGCCGACATTGCTGGAATTGGAGGGCAGTCTCACCGTTCAAGAGCTTGCTAACCAGCTTCAAATTGCCGAGACTGAAATCATCAAAGCCCTATTCCTCAAGGGTGTGATGGCCAACATTAATCAGACTCTAGATATTCCGACGGCTGAAATGGTCGCGACCGAACTAGGGTACGAAGTACAGCATAAGGAGGCTGCTGCTGCTGCCACAAAGACAGAAATGCTGGATTTGAGCGATGTCGAGCATCTGACCCATCGCCCTCCTGTTGTGACCATCATGGGTCACGTAGATCACGGCAAAACGACGCTGTTGGATTCCATTCGAGAAACGAAAGTTGCATCGGGAGAAGCAGGCGGCATCACTCAGCACATCGGTGCGTATCATGTCGATCTGGATGTTGATGGTGACGAGAAGCGAGTGGTATTTCTTGACACGCCTGGACACGAGGCCTTCACTGCCATGAGGGCCCGGGGAACGAAAGTTACCGACATTGCTATTTTGGTGGTTGCTGCTGATGACGGTGTGCGGCCTCAGACGTTAGAAGCCATTAGTCACGCGCAAGCGGCTCAAGTACCCATTGTTGTGGCCATCAACAAAATCGATAAAGAGTCTGCTAGTCCCGATCGCGTCAAGCAAGAGTTGGCCGAGCGCGGTTTGGTTCCTGAAGACTGGGGTGGAGACATCCCTATGGTCGGGGTCAGTGCGTTAGCCAAGCAAAATCTCGATGAACTATTAGAGATGCTGCTGCTGGTGGCCGAAGTGGGTGAATTGCAAGCGAACCCCGATCGTCCTGCGAAAGGGACGGTGATCGAGGCCAACCTGGATAAAGCTCGCGGCCCGGTAGCCACCCTGTTGGTGCAAAACGGCACACTTCGGGTGGGCGATACTCTGGTGGCTGGCTCTGTGATGGGTCGAGTCAAGGCGATGGTAGACGACCGTGGCATGCGCGTTCAGGAGGCTGGTCCTTCGTCCGCTGTCGAGGTCTTGGGTATGAACGACGTTCCTGCTGCTGGAGATGAGTTTGATGTCTACACTGATGACAAACAAGCTCGTCAGGTGGCAGAAGACCGGGCTGCTGACCAACGTCAGTCCCGATTGCAGCAGGCTATGGCATCTCGCCGCGTCAGTCTGGGAACGTTGTCTGCTCAAGCTCAAGAGGGCGAGCTAAAGGAACTCAACCTCATCCTCAAGGCAGACGTACAGGGCTCTGTGGAAGCCATTCTGGGATCGTTACAGCAATTGTCCCAAGATGAAGTACAAATTCGCGTTTTGCTGGCCTCTCCCGGTGAAGTCTCCGAGACCGACATCGATTTAGCTGCTGCCAGTAATGCCATCATCATCGGATTCAATACAACGCTTGCCCCTGGTGCACGCGCGGCTGCCGACCGGTACGGTGTCGATATTCGCGAATATGACATCATCTACAACTTGCTGGAAGAAATCACGGCTGCCATGGAGGGCCTTCTGGAACCCGAAGAGGTCGAGGAATGGCTGGGTCAGGTTGAAGTCCGCATGCTGATCCAAATTGGTAAGGGAGTAGTGGCTGGAAGCTACGTACAGTCTGGTAAAGTCCAGCGGAATGCATTTGTGCGGGTCATGCGTGGTGGCGATCGCGTGTATGAGGGTCGTATCGACTCGTTGAAGCGCTTTAAGGAAGACGTCAGAGAAGTGGCATCGGGATTCGAATGCGGGATCTCGCTGGACAACTTCAACGGTTGGCAGGAAGGGGATGTGCTGGAGGTGTATCAGTTAGTGGCTAAGCGCAGGACCCTGGCTTCCGCTGGGAAGTAGGCAGACTTGTCTCATGCTCCTTCGTATGACATCTAGTATGGGGTGGTTGGATGAGTGTGAGGGACGTTGCTTGCTCTGATGCCCTACCCCAGCTATCTGGTGCTAGTGTTATGTCTGACTTCCTGCAAATCAGTACGACAACGTCGACTTGTGCTGATGCCGAGGGTCTGGCGACCCTCTTGCTAGAGTCTAGGCTTGTGGCCTGCGCTCAGATTATCGGTCCTGTAACCAGTCGATATTGGTGGCAAGGAACGCTGGAAACGGCGACTGAATGGCAATGCTTGTTTAAAACATCTCGACAGCTATACGTTTTAGTGGAAACACAGATTTTGGCCCATCATCCCTACGAAACTCCCGAAATCATTTCTGTCCCGGTTGTAGAGGGCAGTCGTGAGTATCTAGGTTGGTTACATCAACAGCTCAACCTCGGCTGATTTGAGAACATTTCTATTAGGGCAAAACAACCGTAGTTTCGGGCTGCTGTAAGCTACAGCTTGCACGAGACAAGGACACAGGTTTTCGAAAACTGACCATCTGTTTGTCTGCCACTACTGGTTGTGAACTGAACTCCTGACAAGCAGAGATGCTCCGCTTCCGAATTTGTCCCAGTCTAAATTGACCTGAGTTCGCTAGCCCTCGCCCCACACCTTTCTCCCCCATTGGGAGAAGTGAGCAAGAGTTCCTCACTCCTAATACTGTCGTTGCGTTGCAAGGCAATTCAACAACTTCAGTGGTTTCATCGAACTAGCGTTAAATTGAGCAATTAAGTTGGTCGAAGTGCCCCCATTCGAGTCATCAAACCATTACACAGTGCACTGGGGATATGTAGCGGGAAGGGAGGTCGATCGCTACAGACGTTCGATCTTTTAGCTGTCTAGCATAAGGAAATACGTGACAAAAGCTCAGCATGTTTGACTACGTGCTTGATAAGCATCCATGTTAAATTGGGCTCACTACTTCTAAGCCGTACTCGTATCAAGCATCCGGCTTCGTGACTCTTTACGCCGACTTTGTGCTTAACTATCGATCTCGTGTGACATCTAAGACCTATGTTTCTTTGGTACATATGCACCAAGGTGGGTTCCTGTCATGTTGAGCCATTTCCTAGCTTGCGAGCAATGACTAGTCACCAGCACCTGTTCTAAGTTAGCGTTCGGTATCGACATACTTCTCTTTCCCGTCTACCTAAAATCCAGGATTGATTTCTCATGAACAAGCGCGGCGTTATTTTGAGCACGACAGCAGCAGTCATGGGATTGGTTGGGGTCGTTGGGATCCAGGTCGCTGCGCCAAGTTGGGCTGGTTTTCGCAATAACCCCAAAGAGCTAGTTGACGAAGCCTGGCAAATTGTTAATCGAGAATACGTTGATAATGATTTCAATGCGGTGGATTGGGAAGCCGTACGCACCGATCTTCTGTCGCGAGATTACGCCACGGAAGACGAAGCTTACGACGCGATTCGGACTGCATTGGAACAATTGGAGGATCCGTACACCCGATTTATGGATCCCGAGCAGTTTGCCAGCATGCAGATCGATACATCTGGCGAGCTGACTGGTGTGGGGATTCAGCTAGGTGCAGAAGATGAAACTGGCCGGCTATTGGTCGTTTCTCCTATCGATAACTCTCCTGCCCTGAATGCCGGCGTTCAAGCAGGCGACATTATTGTCGAGATTGACGGCACCCTGACAGATGGGATGGATGTGAATGAAGCCGTCAACCTGATTCGTGGTGAAGTGGGGTCTGTTGTGACAATCACTGTCCTGCGGGACGAAGCCGAACAGCTTGATTTTGATATCAAACGGGAGCGCATCGAACTACAGGCAGTCACCCACGAAGTCCATCCGGCTGGGGAACAGCAGATTGGCTATATTCGCCTGTCCCAATTCAGCGCTAAAGCGTCTGATGAAATGCGCGATGCAGTTGATGAATTAGAAGGGTTGGGGGTGGACGCCTACGTCCTTGACCTCAGAGGCAATCCAGGTGGGCTGCTGTACTCTAGTGCCGAAATTGCTCGACTCTTTCTTAGCGAAGGGGGGATTGTCTCGACTGAAAATCGCCAGGGAATTCAAGACAGCATTTCCGCGAATGGAGAAGCGTTGACGGACAAACCCATGACTGTATTGGTAGATGGGGGCTCGGCGAGCGCGAGCGAAATTTTGGCAGGGGCCTTACAAGATAATGAACGGGCTACGTTGGTGGGCACCCAAACCTTTGGGAAGGGGCTCGTCCAGTCCGTACACTCAATTTCCGGCGGCTCGGGCTTGGCTGTGACCATTGCCCGCTACCGTACTCCCAATGGTACTGACATTAACCAGACAGGAATTACCCCCGATCGCATTGTGGAGTTGTCGGATGCAGACATCGAGACGCTGACCAGCGATCGCGAACTATTGGCGACATCGGTCGATCCGCAGTATGCTGCTGCAGTGCAGAGCCTGGAACTACAGTTGGCTACTGGTGGAGACCAACAGCCGCAAGCACTGTCACCGGAGACTACCAGTGTCGGGGATGAATCTCTCAATGCCGATAGTGCCGGTTTGGATCGCTAGGCTATCGATAGTTTGAAGAGGATCGTTTAGCTTGTTGCGCTGCCGTCTTTAGTTTCAGGGTTTGAGTCAATCGATAGGGTCTGGTCCTGTGACCAGATGTTACGAGCCACTTTAACGCGCTGCACGGCTGGATTGGATACCCCTTATGGAAAGCTCCCTAGTTGGTCGTGACATTTTAAGTTTGAACGATCTATCTGCGGATGAAATTACTGCGATTCTCGATCTGGCTGCGGTATTGAAGTCCGGTGAGCAACAAGCCAGTTTGAAGGGTAAGGTATTGGGGCTTTTATTTCGCAAGGCATCCACCCGAACGCGGGTGAGTTTTGCTGCTGCGATTGCTCAGTGTGGTGGAACCGTTCTGGATTTGATTCCTACCACTATGCAGGTCAGTCGAGGGGAACCCATCCCGGATACGGCTCGCATATTATCCGGTTATTTAGATGTGCTGGCTATTCGAACGTTCGATCAAGGGGAAGTGGAAGACTTTGCCCGCTATTCCAGTATCCCGATTATTAATGCGCTGACCGACCTCTACCATCCCTGTCAGATCTTGGCCGATCTACTCACCGTGAAGGAGGTATTTGGTCAGGTGCAGGGAATCACCATGACCTATTGCGGCGATGGTAATAACATTGTTCATTCTCTGTTGTTGGGGGCTGCTCTGACCGGCATGAATTTGCGCGTCGCCACCCCTAAAGGCTACGAACCCAAAATGGATGTTGTGGAGCGGGCGCGTGGCATTGCAGCTACGGTTGGCAGCGGCAGCACGATTGAGCTTCTAAACGATCCGATGGCTGCGGTAGAAGGGGTAGATGTGCTCTACACCGATGTTTGGGCCAGCATGGGCCAGGAGAATTTAGCGGATGCTCGCATTCCTATTTTCCAGCCCTTCCAATTGAATGAAGAGCTGCTGGTGCACGCCTCGAGTGATGCGATTGTCTTGCATTGTCTACCTGCCCACCGCGGTGAAGAGGTCACAAATGATGTGATTGAGGGGAAACAGTCCCGAGTGTGGCAGCAGGCGGAAAATCGATTGCACGCTCAAAAAGCTTTGTTAGTCAGTCTCCTGATCGAGTAGTAGAGGACGACTCTGGTTGGTGGGTTAGAGAGCCCTTTGCATATTGTGATGAACGCTTCTGCCAACCCGTGTTTACATGAGTGGTGTGTATTTGTGTTGGCTGGGAGGCCGCAATGGGCGAAGCGAAGCGCCGCAAGCAGAGCATGGGAGATGATGCATACCGCGATCCCGATCGCCAACCAGCATGGCCGGGGTCACCCCTTAGCAAAGGCCAAATGCAGAAAGCCTACGATCTCACTACCCGTGGTGCTTGGATCGGTATTGCACTTCTGGCGGTATTTTGGGTGGTCGTTAGGTTTATTGGTCCTGCATTTGGATGGTGGCAGCTCTTGGATGTCTGAAATCGTTATCTCTGAGCCGGTGTCTGAAATAGTTCAGGTGCCAAACACGTCCTTGATGACTTTGAAAATACCGACGATTTTACAATGTCAGAGTCTTCCATGGTAATGCGGGAGGCATGCTTTCTCAGTCGAGCGAGCCGACGGCCCCCCAGCTTCCAGTGACTTTAGTTTGAAATAATAATTTTTGAATGACAGCATCTACAACATCTGCCAGTTCCACCGCACAATCTCCCCCAGTGCCCAATCGCCAGCCTCTGTCAGTTCGACTGGTGAACGGGTTACTGGCGATTGAACCACTGTTTCGGTGGGTGAAAGGCAAAGCCCGCAAACGGATGGTCGATCGTGCCGAAGACATGGGCATCGGTTGGCGCACTCAATCCGAGCGCCTGAAGCAAGTCATTGGTCCGCAGGCCCTCGGAACCGGTTTGGAACTCTCGGATGAGTGGCAACAGCGCTGGGCTGAACTCATTGATGTTGACCTGACCTATCCCGCCTACTATCAATCTCCATTTCACGCTTACGACGATGGTAACTTGAGCTGGGATGCTGCCACTGAGGTGGAGGTTGCTGCCCGAGCCGTGCATGCCACTATTTGGCCGGATGCTGGAATTGATGGAGATGCCAAGTTACGGCAAAGCTATCATGATGTGTTAATGCAGAACCTGCCGAGAGCACCGCAGGCGATCGTGGATATGGGCTCTAGTGTGGGTATGAGTACCTTTTCTCTACAAGATTGCTATCCCGATGCTTCAATGACAGGGGTAGAACTGTCCCCCTACTTTTTGACGATCGCAGACTATCGAGCCACACAGCAGGGACGTCTTGTCTGTTGGCAACATGCTTCTGCTGAAGCAACGGGGTTACCGAGCAACGCATACGATCTCGTCTCGTTGTGCCTGGTGTGTCATGAGTTACCGCGAACAGCTGCACAAGCGATTTTTGCGGAGGCTCGCAGGCTGTTACGACCCGGTGGTCATCTGGCCATTATGGATATGAATCCTCAGTCAGAGGTGCATCGGAAGATGCCTCCGTACGTATTTACCTTGCTCAAAAGTACCGAGCCTTTTTTAGACGACTATTTTACGTTTGATATTGCTGCTGCGATCGCTGACGCTGGTTTCTACGGCCCCGTACAAACTGCCAATA
>JBCBVA010000099.1:0-14128 GCA_039817825.1 Cyanobacteria bacterium J06642_12
CCCAGAAATACCAATTGGTATATCCACGCAATTGCAAGACAGAAAGCGAATGTAAAACGACGTTTATGACTGTTCATCATGACTGTTAGAAGGAGAGAGCAATCCTGAAGCAGAATCAATGAAATTCAGTGGCACAACTCGTGGAGAGTTAGCCTTAATAAAGGATCGATTTTGGATGGCTAATGGCAGGAGAGGGAATGAACGGGAGACGCTAGCGGCAATTGCCGAGCGGACGATGGCTAAACAATCGATCCCCCACTTTGCTGGATTAACTTGGCAATCAGTCCTGTCCACCCCGTTTGGTGATTGGCCCCCAGTCCAGCTCCGTTATCCCCATGAAAGTACTCGTAAAAGAGGACGAATTTCTTCCAGTGAGGATCGGTTTGGAATGTGTTAGTCCCTCCGTACAGTGGCCTACGACCGGATTCATCCTCAGTAAAGATGCCAATCAGTCGTCGCGATAACTCGGCAGCCACTTCCCACAGCGTCATCATCTGGCCCGAGCCCGTCGGACATTCCACTAGGAACTCATCCCCAACGTAGTGATGAAATTGTTGTAGGGACTCGATGATTAGGTAATTAACCGGGAACCAGACAGGGCCGCGCCAATTAGAATTCCCTCCAAACAGACCGCTGCCGGATTCTGCCGGCTCGTAATCCACTCGATGCTCCTCCCCATTGACATGAAAGATGTAGGGAGAGTGAGCATGATGGCGAGACAGGGCTCGAATGCCGTATTCGCTGAGAAATTCCGATTCGTCCAGCAGCTTCGACAGAATGCGACGCAGCTTATCGCCGGTTTCCACTCGGTTTAATGTGACGTAGCACAGCGCCAGCATCCGCCGCGCTCCCTCTCCCTGGGTCTCCATGCAGGCGACATTATATTTGAGAGCGCTTCGATGTTCGATAAACCACTCCATGCGCTCTTTGAATCTGGGTAGCTTCTTGAGTAAGTCGGGCTCCAAAGTCGTCACGGCAAACAGCGGAATGAGTCCGACCATCGATCGCACCTTGAGGCGAATTCTCTCCCCGTTTGGCAGGTGCAGCACGTCGTAAAAGAAGCCATCCTCCTCGTCCCACAGTTGGGTTTTGTCGTCCCCTTGGTTTTTGGTATCCCCCATATAGTTCATGGCATCGGCAATGTAGAGAAAATGCTCGAAAAACTTGGTGGCCATGTCTTCGTAGACGGGATTGTGCTGGGCCAGTTCGAGAGCAATGGTCAGCATATTGAGGCTATACATCGCCATCCAACTGGTGCCGTCCGCCTGCTCGATGTGGCCTCCGGTGGGTAGGGGGGCGCTGCGATCGAAGACACCAATGTTGTCCAGCCCTAGAAATCCCCCTTCAAAGACGTTGTTCCCCTCGGCATCTTTGCGATTCACCCACCAAGTGAAATTGAGCAGCAGCTTTTGAAACACTCGTTCTAGAAACTGCAGGTCTCCTTTTCCCCGTCGCTTTTGCTCGATTTTGTAGACTCGCCAGGTGGCCCACGCATGAACAGGAGGATTGACATCGCCAAAAGCCCATTCGTACGCCGGTAGCTGACCGTTGGGGTGCATGTACCATTCCCGCGTCATGATATCGAGCTGATCCTTAGCAAATTCCGCATCCACGATCGCCAGTGGTAGCGCGTGAAACGCTGAATCCCAAGCGGCAAACCAGGGGTATTCCCACTTGTCAGGCATAGAAATAATGTCGGCAGCGTTGAGATGACGCCAGTGGCGATTGCGACCTCGGCGGCGCGTATCTCCTGGGTTCGGTTGTTGCGGGTCTCCCTGCAGCCAATCTTCGACGTCGAAGTAGTAATACTGCTTGCTCCACAGCAATCCGGCGATCGCCTGTCGTTGCACGTTACACAGATCGTCGCAGTAGGATTTGCCGTTCAGGTCGAAAAAGAATTCGTCGGCTTCTGCCAAGCGAGTTTGGAAGACTGAATCGAACTCGTCACCAAAGGGCTGGGGGAGATCGGAGCGATCGCTAAGACGCAACTGCACGGTACGGGTGGCGCCAGCCGGAATCTCCAATCGGTACAAGGGAGAAACCTTCGTACCCACCCGATCGGGATTGACGGCTTCACTGTTCCCCTCGATAACGTATCGATGAATGCCATCTTTTACGTACGGGCTACCATTACCTCCCCCGAACAGATGGTGAAAGTTGGTCTCGTTCTCCGTAAACAAGAGCTGCTCGGCATCTTTGCAGTACATCCACCGCTGCCCCAATGTCGGATGAGAGGCATAAACGACTTGAACGCGATCGGTCTCGGATTGTGGCTCCCCTTTTAACACTGGCTTGTCAGAGCCTTCCTGCCACGACCAGGTATTGCGAAACCACAGGGTAGGCAGCAGATGCAGGGGATGGGGATCGGGGCCGCGATTGGTAACGCTGATGCGCACGAGGACATCATCAACCGATACCTTGGCATATTCCACCTGCACGTCGAAGTAACGATTGTCGTCAAATACTCCTGTATCGAGCAGCTCGTACTCCATCCCCCCTCGCCCCCGCTCGCGATTCTCCCGTTCCAAATCGGCATAAGGAAATTCTGCGTGAGGATATTTGTACAGCCCCTTCATGTAGGAATGGGTGGGGGTGCTATCGAGATAGAAGTAATAGTCTTTGACGTCTTCGCCGTGGTTGCCTTGATTCCCGGTTAGGCCGAAGATGCGCTCTTTCAAGATAGGGTCGTTACCGTTCCACAGGGCGATCGCAAAACACAGGTTCTGCTCGTCATCCGAAATCCCCAGAATGCCATCTTCCCCCCAGCGATAGGCTCTGGAACGAGCATGGTCGTGGGACAAGTAATCCCAGGCCTCTCCGTACTCGCTGTAGTCTTCGCGGACCGTTCCCCACTGCCGCTCGCTCAAATAAGGTCCCCAGCGTTTCCAGGGGGTTTGGCGAGCGCGGCAGTCGTCTAGGCGTTGCTGTTCGGCAGTCATGGTCGTGTCCCTGCTATCTGGAGTGAAAGGCTCTGGGAGATCGTTAATCGCACAATTGGGAAGAGGCAACAGTTTCAGGACTGAGATGCACTGGCATCGTGTGCCGCAATTAGCCGCCACACTCTCAACACTTCGGCCACCGTCCAGGCTTGGGCAAAGCATCCTCGTGGGGTCATAGGTGCTTCACCATCAAAGATTTCGCTCAGATTCCCAATGCAGCCTCCCGACAGATGTTGCACCATTGGTTCCAGCAATGCTTTGGCTTGACTAACATCGCCGTACACCTGCAGGTGAGCCTGAACGTAAGGGCCGAGTAACCACCCCCAGGTGGTTCCCTGATGGTAGGCACCATCCCGCTGCAGCGGTCCGCCGCCGTAGATGCCAACGTAGTTGGGATGAGTGGGGGCCAGCGATCGCAGTCCGTGGGAGGTTAACAACGCTCGCCCGCAGCTATCCACAACAGCTTTCTGCCGGTGGCGATCGAGTAGCGGCGCTCCGCGTGTCGCTGCCACCAGCGGCAGCGACACGGCAAAAATCTGATTTGGTCGCAACGCATCGTCATTACCGTCAGGGCCGTCCAGTACATCGAAGCAGTAACCCTTGTCTTCATTCCAAAATCGCTGAAATCCAGCCAGAGTTTGTGTTGCTAATTCCCGAAAAGCCCCTGCCGGTTTGCCCAGCACTCCTGCAAATTGCTCCATACTGCGCAGGGCGTTATACCAAAGGGCACTAATCTCGATTGGTTTTCCAATCCGAGGTGTCACTACCCAGTCCCCCACTTTGGCATCCATCCACGTCAGCTGAACGCCAGCTTCTCCGGCGTAAATCAGACCATCGCTATCTAAGTGAATGTTGTAGCGAGTTCCGCGCTGGTGCCAGTCAATCACCTCCACCAAGGCTGGCCACACCTCCTGCAGTAAATCCCGATCGCCCGTCGCTTCGAAATAGGCTCGAATTGCTTCGAAGTACCAAAGAATGGCATCCACCGTGTTGTATTCCGGTTTCTGGCCCGCATCGGGAAACAGATTGGGCAACATGCCGCGATCGAGATAGCGGGCAAAGGTGCGAATGATAGTCCGAGCAATGTTCGGTCGGCCAGCGGCAATGGTTAACCCCGGCAGGCTAATCATGGTGTCGCGCCCCCAATCCCCAAACCAGGGATAGCCCGCGATGACGGTTTTCCCCTTCGGCTCGGAGTCTATCGGGCGATCGACAATGAACTGGTCTGCGGCCAGAACAAGTTGATCGAACCCAGAGGGCTGGGCGATCGAGCTGCCCATCGATGTTCTCGCCCACTCCAACAACTGCTGTTCGTGTGTGTATCGAGCTAACGACGCGATCCCGGCATCCATCTCGGGATTGGACTCAGTGGAGACTGCAATCAGGAATGACGTTCCCGGTTCCACCTCGACAGTTACAGTGGCTGCATGGAGATGATCGTCGCGATCGCCCAATCCTCGGTATCGCTCCACAGCCAGATCGAATCCGCGATACCAATCAGAGTGAAGCTGAAACTCGCCGCGATCGCTCAGTACGTAAACCGGAACTGCCTCTGTAAACGCCTTCACGACAATGCCGTTGGAGAGGCGATCGACCTGCATCTGCCAGTCATTTCCCTGAGTAGTGCCGTGAAAGTCTCGGTAATTAACGAGCACTTTCAGCGAGAGGGATAGTGGAGTACTGGCTCGCAACAGGGTATAGCGCACGTAGGTTATATTGGCTCCTGGCTGCATCCAGATCCGCTTTTCTAACAGGGCATCGCCGCAGGCAAACGTCCAAATGGGGGTTGACCCCTCCAGGCGGAAACGTTCGATATGCCGATATCCAGAAGGTTCGACGGCCCCGGTTGCCCAACGATTGGTGGATAAATCATAGCGATCGCCGTTGTATTCAACCGTTTCATCCAGCTTCGCCACCAATAACGTTCGCCCCAACGGAGGCTTCAGTGCTGCCACCAACAAGCCGTGATAGCACCGAGTCAGCAACCCTGCCACTGTCCCCGAGGCAAAGCCACCAATGCCGTTGGTAACTAGCCATTCTCGCTGTTCGGCAATCGCCAAATCGCCACAGGTTTCTCTGCCAAATTCCAGCATCATGCCCCCTTAAGCACGAGGGGGACGCGAAAGCGATCGCCAAACGGATCTGCGTAGTTTAGCTGCAGCGATTCCCATGCGTAAGCTCCAGCGGGAATGCCAATGTCAGCCAAGATTAAGTCCCCCGTTATCTCGGGTCGCAATCCGGTTTTCGGTAGCGCCAGCGTCATCGTCCATCGGGCGCGCATGTATTCTCCCGGAGTGTCTCCCGTTGTGGAGTCGACACCGGACGGAGTATCTAGCGACAGCACAAGCGCTCCGGAAATAATGTTGGCCCATTGAATGAGTGTGAGAGCGCTGCCACGAGGAGCCGCTCGGAGACTGTAGCCAATCAAGGCATCGATAATTAGATCGACGGTTTGGTTTGCCGCAAGCAGTTCCTCCACGGTCACTTCTTTGCCAGAGGTAGCTTGGAAAATCTTCCGCTGCCAAGTTGTGACCTGCTTGAGGCGATCGGGAGACGACAGACAGAGCAAGACATCGACCCCTCGATTGGCGAGATGTCGAGCTGCACAGATCCCGCCGCCGCCATTGCCCCCGCTACCCGCCAACACAACAACAGTGGACTGCTGCCAGCGATCGCCGAGAGACGCGATCGCCTGCAACGCCAAGTTTCGCCCCGCATTCTCCATCATTTGAAACAGATTGGGCCCGGTGTCTTCCATGGCCACCCGATCCACTTCAATCATTTGTTCCGTCGTCACAGCAGGAACGTTAAGGCCGGTTTCGGTAAAAAACATCAATCCCATAGCAACTCTTTCTGTCGGGTCATGTCACGCTATTACTCGAACTGCGGCATCAACAAAACAGTGTTACTCGTATTCAAAATGGTCTCGACCGTATTTCAGAGTCGTTGCCAACCAGACTAGCTGTCGCATAAATTGCTCGAATCGCTGCAGGTGGGCGTCTGAAGCCATAAATTGGCCATTCTCATCCACGACATCGTTGACATCGGTGATGTTGAAATCGGCCACGGTTGGTGACAGACCGAATGCCTTAAACGATGACAGCAACGATTCAACAGCCCGCACTCCACCAAAGGCCCCGACCGACACACTGCAAACCCCAACGGCTTTGTGGACATATTCCTGGTAATTCAGATCGAGAACATGCTTGAGCAAACCGGGATACCCGTGGTTGTACTCGGGAGTCACGATAATGTAGCCATCCGCTCGTCGGGCGACATCGGCAAACTCCGGGATTTGGGCCTGGGGTCCGGCATCATCGACAGGAATCGGCAAGGCTCGGATATCCACCAGTTGCGTATCGATTCCTGGCATCTGCTTCACCTGCTCGAAGACAAACTGCGCCACAGGCTCGCTCATACGCCCTTGCCGAACGGTGCCTAAAATCACCGGAATATATAGGTCAGTTGCCATCGTTCTAGCCTCCCGTGGCAAAGCCCGGATACAGCGTCATTCCGCCATCCACAAATAGCGTTGTGCCGCAGATATATTCCGATTCGTCCGACGCCAGCCACACCGCAGCCCGGCCAATATCCGCCGGCACCCCTACTCGGTTGTAGGGGATCAGCTCAAGTAACTTGGCTTCTGCTTCGGGAGTGTCCCACGCACTCTGATTGATGGGGGTTTTGATTGCGCCGGGTCCAATACTGTTGATGCGAATTTTGTGGGGAGCTAATTCCTGAGCCATGCTTTGCATCAGCAACATGACTCCCCCTTTCGATGCGGCATAGTTGCAATGCCCGGCCCAAGGGATCACTTCGTGAACGGAACTCATGCAGATGATTTTGCCAGCAGAACAAGACTTTTTAGGCACCACTCCTCGCCGCAAAAACTCTTTGACTGCCTCACGAGCGCACAGAAATTGGCCGGTTAAGTTGACGTTGATAACAGCATTCCACTGGTCGAGTGTCATCTCGGTAATGGATGCGTCCTTTTGAATTCCGGCATTGTTCACCAAGATATCGATCGTTCCGTAGGCTTCATATAGCTGCTCGAACATGTGCAGCACTTGGTCTTCCTGACTGACATCCGCTTGCAGGGCGATCGCTTCTCCTCCGGCGGCAACGATTTTATCAACAACTTCATCGGCCCCTTTGGGGCTAGAGGGGTAGTTGACCGCAACTGCTGCACCTGCTTCTGCAAGAGACAGAGCAACCGCCGCCCCAATCCCCGAACTGGAACCTGTCACCAGTGCAATTTGGTCTGCGAGCTTTTTGCTTGTCATAAGGTTTTAATTCATACTTCAATGAGAGGGATCTATGGCAATTCAAAGAGAAACGTCGCCCAAAAATCTGTTTGTGCTAGTTGACTAAATGAAGGGTATGCCAGTCAAAAAAAAGTTTGATGCCAAGGTATTAATGCCTGCACATTGTAATAATCTCAAATAAGCCTTCTGGACGAGTTAGCACCGCTCGGTAGACTCTGAGGGATGAAGAATAGATTGTTGTATGAAGCGACTTTAATAGATGACTTGGTCGTGACCGATCCTAGGCTCGATCGCGGTAGCTTATCTTAGCCAAGATAACGTGACTCAAAAGTATGAGATGAAAACTAGATTAGTTTTTTGAAGATGTTCAATTACCTTATATCCGCCGATCGTCGCCCGATATATCGCCTAATGGACATGTTGTTAACAGTGCAGCGCGAGGGGAGTTGTTAGCTTAGACGACGTAGCTGTTAATGAGTCTGATGCGATGTAGTATTCAAACGATAGATCGATGTGTTTATGCTGTAATAAATTGAACTCTTAAATCCTCTTGGAAGACTGTTTGAAGATTTGTATACCTGTATGTAAGAGCTAACTTGTGCAGCTCACTTGCACCGAATCATTCCTCTCAGATTGTGAGAGTTGATGCGAATAACAAGGTGATAGTCAGGGAATACGAAAACTAGTGCAATCGCTCGTCGTTCTGACAGTTTGTTGGGCAATCTGACGACACAGGGTTCAAGGCCAGCAGCGCTTGTGGCTATTATTCTCTTTCTCTGACAGAGTTCTCAGGCAAAGTTCATCAACGTTGATACTGTGTAGCGTTAGTATTGAGTAGAGGAGTGAATTCAGAGCGCTTGTAATTGTCTAAAAGCTCTCATACTTATTAAGAGAGTAAGCCTTTTATCGTATTTGAATATCTACGTCACCAGAGAAATAAGTTGATAGTTTTTTTTGTTGGTTCGATCTGTCTATAAATAGGTCGAGTAGCTTAAGTCCGGTGGCATAGACTTTGTTTGACTGATTGAAGTGAGAGAGTAACCTTACAGATTCATATCTAAATGAGTTTGCGTTTGATGTAGCTCTTAGCTTCATTATCTGGGAATTCCGAGTGCGGACTTTGTAACAACCGCTCAATATCGGCTTTTTCGTTAAATCAGCATCGCAACTGTCTGTGACTGTAAATACATTCAAGCTTGAAAGTGCTTTTTCTTCTATACTCTTCACAAGATCGATTACTTTGACACGGCAACTTTTAATTGAACGAAATATTTCTTCTAGTCGCCATATATAGCAGTGGCCATACCACTGCGGACATTTCAGCTATGTTTTCTCCAGACAAGGTCTAGGAACCTTCGTCCTAACTGAAATGGCAAACACTATAAAAGCTTTCGGGTCCCTAAGTTTTGACAGGCCGATCCCTACAACTCGAAATTATCACTAGCTATCATCACTATGGAGTTCAATTCATGAATGCATTTCTCAAGGTACTAGCGACCACAACCGTATTGGGTGTTACCAGCGCAATTGTGATTCCAACGATCGCCCAAACAAATCCTTCCGAACTTCGCCTTCGCGTTGAGGAGGATGCCCCTCCATTAGACGTTGTAGAGACTCCCGCCACAATTGGTGCTGTCGAACAAAACATCACTCGCTTCAAGCCCGAACTATCGATTGCGTCCCCCCAACCCAATCAGGTTCTCGAAACTGGCGCAGTGGAATTGCAGCTCCAGGTTCGGCGATTACCTGTAGCCTACGATCCTGACACCGGTTTAGGGGCTCATGTCAAAGTGATTGTCGATAACAACGAACCGATTGACTATTTCAATGTCAACGAACCGCTGGTTCTTCAGCTTTCTCCGGGAACCCACACAATTCGTACGATCGCTGCCAGTCCTTGGGATAGCAGTTATCGAGGTCTAGATGCTTTTGACTCTGTCACCTTTCACGTAGAGGAAGCGGATGGGCGCAACAATCCCACTATTCAAGTCGGAAGTCCCTTGTTAACCGTTACATCCCCCAGCGGCAGCTACGGTAGCGATCCGATTTTGCTGGATTATATTGTGGACGGGGTCAACCTCGGGGCCGCCAAGATACGCTATACCGTCAACGGCATCAGTGCAGAAACGACCTCCCGCATGCCGATGTATTTAGAAGGGTGGCTTCCGGGAGAGAATCAACTGGTGGTGGAGCTGGTTGGCCCTGACGGTTCTGTATTGGATAACAACGGCACTGGGATCAATCGCATTGAACGAACCATTTTCCTCGATGCTCAACAGGTTGACGGGTTATCGCAATTGGTGGATGGAGCATTTCAACCATCTGATTTAAGAAACGCTCTCGGCCCAAACCCGTTTGTGTATGACGATCGGGGAAATCCGCGACTGCTGTAGTCGTTGCTCTAGGAGAGGCCGTTCGGCTAGTGCATCAGGTTAATTCCGTATTCCATAAATTGCCATTCATTGTCCGAGGTCGTTTCGGTGCCGATTGTGCTTCCCGACCGGGAAATCAGTCCGTCCCGCTCTAGTTTGGCTAACGTTCTATAAAATGCTTCGGGAGTGAGTCCAATTTGTTCGGCAATATCTTTGTACGAGCGATCGAGCTTAACGTATTTTTCATCAGCTCCTTTCACCAGACTGAGATATCTCATGACTCGCTCTTGTGCGGAACGGATCGTTCTTAGCTCTAAACTGTAGGACATAAATTGAATGGTTTTGAGCATGTTGTTTGCAAACAGCTTCATGGTTTCAGACTGGCAATCAATTGCTCGTTGAATCAGCGTAATCGGATAGGTTAGTACGCATGAATCAAGTTCGCATACTGCATTGTCAAAGTACACGCGGTTGAGAATGGAAAGCTCTCCAAACATCTCGCCGGGGCGCACAATTCTGAGAGGGACGGGCTTTCCGTCACTGGTATAACGTTCGATTTTTATCCGTCCGGATTGGAGAATGAACATGCTATCTGCCTTATGACTTTGGCAGTAGATTAACTCTCCTTTTTGGAACTTTCTGAGCGTTCCTGATGTTGAATGTGCGATCGTTCGATTGCCGGAACCTAGCGGTTGTGTCATGGTTAAGCGATCCAGTTAGAAGGTCTTGAAAGTAATCACAGGCGCTGCGACAAGATGCTGCGCACAGCACGAGGTGGGATAGAGCAAAATTATTTTCGACAAGCCAAACGAATCAATGTGACAATCCTAAGGACATTGAGCTATCCCTACGACTAGAGACGAGCCTGTCTTTTCTTATGTGTTCTTGATAGGAGTTCTGCTTACCAGAGTCAGGGGCTATTGGCACAACTCTCGGTCGATGTAGAACCTAACCGTTCGGCTAGGATGATTGTCGTTGACGGTCAGGGATATTCACGCTGTAGTCTCGATCTCCTCACTCTCTCAATCCCCCAATCTTGCCAGCCCTCGCCTCAACGCGACGACAACAGCTTGGGTGCGATCGTTGACGCCTAATTTCTGGAAGATATGGTTGATGTGAAATTTGACAGTTCCTTCGCTGAGATTGAGTTTTTCAGCTAGAGCACTGGTACTGCTACCTCGCACCATTAAATTAAGGACTTCCTGTTCCCGTTCGGTCAGTTCATCCGAACTCATGCGTTCAGCCAGTTTAAGGGCGACGTTTGCGGGCAGGTAGCGTTGGTCGTTGTAGACAGTGCGGACGGCGTCGATCAGATCTTCAAAATCGGCGTCTTTGAGAATGTAGCCTCTGGCTCCGGCTTGGAGTCCTCGGTAAATGTCTTCGTCAGTGTCGTAGGTGGTGAGGATGATAATTTTGGCATCGGGCGTACGGGCGCGGATGCGGGCGATCGCGTCTACCCCTTCTAAGTTGGGCATCCGCAGATCCATCAGGGTGACGTCGGGTTGATGGGTGTCGTGCAAGTCTACAGCTTCGAGGCCATCGCAGGCTTCGGCAACAACGGTGAACTCGGCTTGGCGCTGCAGGATAGAGACAATGCCCTGGCGAACAATGCCGTGATCTTCGGCGACTAGGAGGGTGATGGGCATGTTATCCGGGATTCTAGGGATTCGATCGCTCGGGGGTCAATGGTGAGAGGTCAACTAGTATGGACGGACATGTAGCTCTTTGAGGTATTTTATACCGGCGTAAGTATCGCACGGGAAAGGGGTCACTAGCTTATGTATCGTTCAGCGGAATGGAGACTTCAATCGTGGTACCAATGCCGGGGGGGCTGATGAGATCGAAGGTGCCGTAAAAGCGGGTGGTGCGTTCGCGGATGCCGATCAGGCCAAAGCCGCTTTTGGTGGCGAGTTGGGCGGGATTGAAGCCTTTTCCGTCGTCGGCGATGCGGAGTTGGATGCGATCACTCCTAAAGTGCAAGGTGAGATCGAGTCGGGTGGCTTGGGCATGGCGCAGGGTGTTGGTGATGGCTTCTTGGCTAATGCGCAGTAGGTTGAGTTCCAGGTCATCGGGGAGGGGCGCGGGATTGCCTTCGAGATAGAAGTGTGTGTTGAGGCCGGTATCTCGTTGGGTTTGGGCGAGGGCTTTGCGCAGGGCATCGGGCAGGGAGTCGGTTTCTAGGGCTTCGGAGCGGAGGGCGCGGACGGAGCGGCGGGCTTCGGAGAGTCCGGCGCGGGCTAGGTCGCGGGCACGGCGGATGCAGGCTTGGGCTTCGGTGAAGTCTTGCATGGAGGGAAAGGAGCCGTCTTTGGCGGTGATGATGCCGCGGACGGCTTCAAGCTGTAGGGAGACGCCGGTGAAGGCTTGGGCAAGGGTGTCGTGGATTTCGCGGGCGAGGCGGGTGCGTTCGTCGGTGAGGGCGTTGCTGCGAGCTTGATCGGCCAGACGGGTGAGGTGGATGGCGAGGGTAGCTTGGTTGGTTAGCGCCTGAGCTAGCTCGATGTCATCTTGGGTAACCGAGCACTCGTCTACAAAGGGTAAACCCATGAATCCTAGGACTCGATCTCCCATGACCAATGGAGCACATATGAAGCTCTTATGACCGCGTTGAAGGTGCCAGTCTATGGAAGGCCGCCATATGTGGGGACCTGGTTTCAGGTTGGCTTGCAGGTCTTGGACGTAGAACGGCTTCTTCCCGAGCATCAACTCCCAAAAAGCAGGTGCCTCATCTACTGAAATAGGGCGCTGCCACAGTTTCATATCCCCCACGCTGGGCCAATCACCCTCATTTTCAGTAGCTATGTGCAACGAATATGTTTTGGCAGAGGAATCATAGAGAAAAAGGTGGCCGTTGACAGCGCCGGTTTGTTCAACCGCCTCATTGACGACCCGCTGGAGGAAGGCTTGTAGTTCTGGCTGCTGAGCCAGCGAGTCAATACTTCGCTTGAGAGCTTGATTCGATCGCGTCAGTTGGGCTGCTCGTTCCTGTGCCGCTTTCTCTTGTTCTTGCAGGATGGCGGTTTGCTTGGCGTCTTCAGCTAGGCGGGTGAGGTGAATCGCCAAGGTCGCTTGGTTGGCGAGAGCCTGAATGAATTCAAGTTGTTCGTGGTTCAGAGCGGTGTATTGAGTAAAGGCGAAGCCAACAAAGCCGATAGGTTTGTTGCCAAGCTTAAGACAAATGCAGGTTGAAGATTTGTGCCCTAGAGACTCGTGCCACTCAATGGTTGTAGGCCAGAACAGCTCAGCAGCTTGAGGATGATTTTCATCTAATGTGAACGGTACGGTTGAGTCAGTTAGCACTTGCCAAAACGGCGTGATATCCGCCGAGACAGGACGCTTGAGGATCTCCGGATCGCCAGGAGCATTATGTTGATAGACTTCGCCGCCTCGAACAGCAATGTGGGTCTGCAGGGTATGGGTAGAATCGTCATATAAGAACAGATATGCGCAAGCAGCCTGAATTTGCTCGACAATTTGGGTCAATATTGTGCCAAGAAAACCTTCTAGCTCCGGGGTCGTGGTCAAAGCATTCAGGGTTTGACTAATCGCCTCATTCGTCTTCGCCAGTTCCGCTGCTCGCACCTGCGCGGCTTTTTCCCGCTCTGCAAGGACAGTTTTCTCGGCTGCTTCGCGAGCTTGCTGTATCTGCTTGAGTTCGGTCACGTCTGTCTGAGTGCCCCAAACTCGCACCAGGCGATCGTCTTCAACAATGCCAATGACGTTATTGAGGAAATAGCGCACGTTGCCCGAGATATCCTGCTCTTCGGATTCGCTGTTGCTGACGCGACAGTCAGGGCTGGCCAGCCATTCGCTCAAGAACTCGATATTCTGCTCCGACGCTTCAACGTGAATATCGGTGAGCCGCCAGCCAATCATCTCCTCTGCTGTTTGATATCCGTACATCGCGGCAAAGGCGTCATTAGCCTCTGCGCCATAGCAGCGTTTGTAGAATAGATCGACCTGCTCGCGGACGGGTAAGCTTCGCTGAATGGGTTCGTCTAGCTCTAAGCGATAAATACCTTCGGTGCTAAGTTCGATCAGGTTGCGGTAGCGTTCCTCAGATTCGCGAGTCGAGTCTTCTTGAGCCTGACGTGAGATCGCCGCTGCGATACTTTCCGCCGCCACCCGCAAAATCGAAATCTCGGCCTCGTCATACAACCGAGGTTCACCACAGTTGTCAAAGCCAATCTCACCCCAACACTGTCCCTGCACCATAATCGGCACAATCAGCATTGATGTATTGCCCTGGGCCTCCATAAACTCCCGTTCAGGAGCAGACAGATCGGCAACTAAGAAATTGACAACTTCTCCACGTAAAAGCGACTGATGGAATTCTAGAAAGCTACCGTCTAGCCGAAGGTGTTGTCCCTCATCTAAAAACTCAGGAACACAGGTAGCTGTTGACTCACGCCCTGCAGCACACCATTCGTGGAGAAATTTGACTGCTAAGTGACCTGAATCAGGATGAATAACGTCTTGCGTGAGTCAACAGCTACCTGTGTTCCTGAGTTTTTAGATGAGGGACAACACCTTCGGCTAGACGGTAGCTTTC
>JBCBVA010000100.1:0-14115 GCA_039817825.1 Cyanobacteria bacterium J06642_12
CTCGACTTTACGACGGCAAAGTGGATTTGCACGACCCGAGTCGATTGGAGTGGGTGGCTCAGGTGGACGAGCACACTCAGGTCTACACAGCCCTGGTCTACTCGGTGAGCTTCAAATCTCGAGTGCGCATCGTCTACGTGCAAACCACTCGCAAGGGTCGTCAGTCCTACAGGGTTCTCTTCTCCACCGACCTGAGCCTTGAGGCGATGAGCCTCTATCGCTACTATCAAGCTCGCTTTCAGATTGAGTTTATCTTTCGCGATGCCAAGCAGTTTTTGGGACTCGCCGATGCTCAAGCCTGCTCGCCGATAGCGCTCAATACTCACGTCACCGTGTCCCCGACGGCTCTCAATCTGCCCAAGGCTGAACTCAGAGGAGGGCAAAAGTTGAGCCAATCGCTCCGCTGTTCGGTGGCCTCATATAAATGACGGGCGCTCAACGAGCATTTGTTGCACCGATTTAGTGAAGAGTTAAGGATATTGCTGATAGCGGATAAAATCCCGGCCGGCCTACCGCAAGCTGCTTGATTTCGGCACTATCGCTGCTTAAAACTGTCCGGAGTATTGCTTAATATAGTCTCGGAATCATGTTTATGGCGTTCAAAATGGTAGAGCCCACGTTCTCTCCGACCTCCTTCAGCGTTCAACATCAGTTCTATAACTGGGTCTACCAAGGGCAATCGCTCACCATTGCCTATGACATCCTAGGGCAAGGCTCTCCGGTGTTGTTATTGCCCGCCTTCAGCACCGTTTCCAGTCGCACCGAACTAGCAGGCATTGTCCAGATTCTCTCCCCTCACTTTCAAGTGATTGCTTTGGACTGGTTAGGGTTTGGAGAGTCCGATCGCCCCCGAATCCAATACGACCGCGCGCTCTACCAGCAGTTACTTCAGGATTTTGTGCGCGATCGCTGTCCCCACCCTCTGGCCATCGTCGCGGCTGGCCACGCAGCAGGGTATGCCATTCAACTGGCCCAACGCCAGCCCAGCCTTTGCTCTAAGCTGCTGCTCGTTGCACCTACCTGGAAAGGCCCATTCCGAGCGATGGGAGCACCGAGTCCTGTGGCAAGCGGAGTTAGACATTTGGTGCGATCGCCCCTGTTAGGACAGGCACTCTACGCTCTCAACACTCACCCCGCGTTTTTGAAGTGGATGTATCAGCGTCACGTGTATGTCGATGGAGACAAGCTGACGCCAGACTTTATGACCGTCAAACATCAAATCACCCAGCAACCCGGTGCTAGGTTTGCCCCCGCCGCCTTTGTCACGGGGGGTCTAGACCCAATGGGAGATCGGGAGGAATGGCTGAGGGTGGGACGCTCGCTCACTATGCCCGTGAAAGCGATCGTCCCGGAGCAAGCTCCTCCCAAATCTAAAGCGGAGATGGAAGCTTTTACAGCACTACCCCATATTCAAGAACAGCGCGTCTCCGGTACCTTGGGGGCATATGAAGAATACGCAGTTGACGTGGGTCATATTGCTCTAGAGTTTTTGCATAACTAAGTGAAATAAAAGGCTACTACGGTTTTTGTAACGGTAGCGCTTTTTGGTGTGAGCGCATCGGAATTAAAATGCCCGCGACCCAGTAAACGGTCGAGTCACTCCATTGGGCTCAATGCGATCGTGATTATTATTCTCATTCGCTAACCTTCAGGGGTGGTTTATGATTGTCGCCATCCATGCCACCAACAATCGCACATCGGTGTCTGTGAAAGTGGACTCCTGCTCATCTTTGCTTGGCGGCTAGCACGGGGAATGGAGTTTGCTGAGCGAGTTGACGACCTCAGTCATGTTGATCCGAGATAACCGCCAGGCGACGACGTCAAGAGAGGAAGAACCATCATGCACTGGGCGATTCTGAGTGGCATTGAAGGCAATTTGGCAGCCTACGAAGCTGTCCTGGAGAACATACAGCATCAGAAACAACGAGTCAGTGCTCTATTCGTACTTGGGGATTTCGTGGGTCTGAAGGGTGATAACCAGGCGGTCGTCGAACGGTTGAGATCTCCTCGCCCAGGAGAGCTAACCCCGCACATGTGTAAAGGGTGGTGGGAGAATCAGTGTCTCAGCCTGAACGGACTCGGTGGCTTACCCGACGCGCCTGAACTGATGGCACGAGAAGGAGAATATGGCGCACGCGTACTCCGGAAGTCATTGTGTCGCGAGTCAGTACTTTGGATGCGATCGCTTCACTTTGGCTATCAAAAGTTCGACTGCCTCTTAACTCACGGCAGCACCGTCAGCTATGCCGACGAGCTGACCCCAGAGACTCCTGCCATTCGGTTATGCGATCGCCTGATTCGAGCGGATGCCAGTCGTCTCTTTTGCGGGCGCTCGGGACTGACCTTTGAATGTGAAGTGTTCCCGAATCAACTGAAATCGTCCGTGACGACTTTGGACGGACCGCAAGAGCCAGTAGACCATAGCAAAACACCTCGGCGTGTCATTGGGGTAGGGTCTGTAGGACGGACGAGGGGGCTGGCTACCTACACGCTCTATCACCGTGGTAGCCATCGCGTCACCTTCCAAACCGTTCGCTACAGCAGAGCAAAAGGATTTGCGTCAAGCTCGACTGTCAAATCACGAAGGTGAGGAGCGATCGCCTTTGCCCTAGCTTCTGCTTCACCTATCCAAATCCCTTTCCTGATGTCCTTTCTGTCCACACCAGCACGTTCCCTTGGTTATTTCCAGCGGCGATCGCCTCTCCCGAATCACTCCAGGTAAGGCAAGACCATTCAGCAGGTGCATCCTTCAGGGTTTGAGCCAGCCGTTCCCCCTTATGCCAGAGGTAAAGTAGGCCATCTTCGGCAGCAGAGGCAAGCAGTTGCGACTTCGGTTGAAAAGCGATCGCAGTCAGAACGCCCTGATGTGCATCCAACAATTGGGGATTCCATCCCACATAGGGAGCGTTGTCTTTGGTCCACACAACAATGCTTTGACTACTGATGGAAGCTAGAAGCGGCGCACCGCTGGCTGAGGTGGGCATCGACCAAGCCAGTTGTCGGACTTTGCCGGGAAAGTCTGTGATGTGCCAAGCACGAGGATTCCCGTCTTCATATACCAGTACCGAGCAATCACTATTGCCAGAGGCAAAGTAGGTACCATCAGGAGACCAGGCGATCGCCTCACTAGCTCCCCCAGTTTCCAGTACCGTTGGGTCGTTATCCCAATCTTGCCGCCGCCAGGTTTTGATACATGGGTGGCCGCTAACGGACAGGAGATCGCCCTGGGGATGCCATGCCAAATCCAGTACCGAGGAAGACTCAAAATTTAGAGTGGCGATTACAGATTGAGTGGTTGCATCCCACACCTGAACGTGGCGCCCAAAGCTGAAGGCAAGTTCGGGGCACTGAGGATTCCATTGCAGACGATCGATCCAAGCCCGGGGATGCTCCAAAGTCGTTATCAGCGTTGCGGTATTATCTTCCAATCGCCAAATACACACTGTTCCTGCTTGTCCGCCAGCCGCCAGAAATTGACCATCCGCAGACATCGTCAAAGCATCTACTGACTCCCCCTGCGCCCCCTGCAATAGAGTCGTTTTGCCGGTTTTGACCTCATACTGCACGACTTCTCCCGCCGCAGAACTGGCAGCAAGCCAGGTTCCATCTGGAGACCAATCGATCGCCGTTACGTAATCCGATAGAGTGCTTCTCCACAGGAGCTTAAATTGACTCCTGGTCTTTGTTTTAGGCATCGTTGTGGGAGTGTGAGTAAAAGCAGTACTTGTAGCGAGAAACGCAGCCAGGAGCGAACCGATAACGTTTGCCCTTACGAGTGTCAGTCTACGAAACAAGCTCGAAAGCTTTCTGCTAAATTCATCTGCTCTAGATTGCGACCGATGAAGACCAGTTCATTCTTGCGGGGCTCGTCCGGTTTCCAGAGTCGATCCTGGCGACCGTCAAACAGCATGTGAACTCCCTGAAAAACAAAGCGGTTGTTTTCTCCGGCAATGTTGAGGATGCCCTTCATCCGAAAAATATTTGGACCGCGATCGCGTAGGAGTTGGCTGAGCCATGTGTTGAGTTTTTCGCCATCCAGTTCCCCCGACTCGACCAGAGCCAAGGAACCCACTGTTTCATCATGCTCGTGTGCTGTTTCGTTGAGAAACTCTGGATCAATTTGCAATGCGTTATTCAAGTCAAACGCTTTAACTCCCAACAGGGCATCCATATCGATTTGCGCGTCGCGAGTGCGGTAAATTTTGGCGATCGCATTCATCCCTCGAATCCGCTGCTCCAGTTGAGCTAGCTCTTCCGCCGTCACTAGGTCAACCTTATTGAGCAAAATCACATCGGCAAAGGCAATTTGCTCCACTGCTTCTTCCGCTTCCCAGTGTTGCCAAATGTGACGAGCGTCTACCACAGTCACCACCGCATCCAACTGAGCTTTCGCCTGTACCTCATCATCCATAAAGAAGGTCTGAATCACTGGAGCTGGGTCTGCCAACCCTGTCGTTTCAATCACCAGATGATCGAACTTGTCGCGCCGCTTCATTAAGTTGCCAATGATCCGAATCAGATCGCCTCTCACCGTGCAACAGATGCAGCCGTTATTCATCTCAAAAATTTCTTCATCTGCATCCACAACCAACTGGTTGTCGATACCCACTTCGCCAAATTCATTCACAATGACCGCCACCTTCTTGCCATGCTCATAGGTCAGGATGCGGTTCAATAGCGTCGTTTTCCCGGCTCCCAGATAGCCCGTCAGTACGGTCACGGGAACCGTCGTGCGATTGTCGGTGGGATTGATGGCGGCAATCATAAACAACTCCTGATGGTTGGTGAATGAGAATGACAATCACTATCACATCAAACCGAGTGGGTTGATACAATCCTTTGTTAAATCGCAAGCATTTTAATTCCGATGCGCTCACGCTATACGGCCTGCACTAGCCCACTGGTCGCGCCTTTGTGCCAGAGCTGCTGACGACTGCGGCTGTAGTAGTGGGCTTCCCCCGTTTCAAGGGTTTTTAACAACGCCGCTTCGTTCATGTAGGCGTGCATTAACACCTCGCCAGTTACAGCATCCGTGGTGACAACGGGGATGAGCCCATTGACGTCAAACTTAGGAGCCAAGAGCATCCCTTCTTCAACAGCTTCAACTGAAGTTCGGGCAGCAAATTGTGATGATATAGGACAAGAAAATGATGTTGACACTCGCTAATCTGGAGCAAATAGGTTGCCTCAGTTTAGCCTGAGATTGTTGATTAGTCGTCGATTTGGGAATTGCAGAAACCTGTCTCATGGCGATCGACAATTAACCTGAATCCGACTATTTTATGATGCACAAAGGTAAACATTGCTTGCACTTATGTTTTTTATAAGGTAATGACCTGATCGGGAGGATTGCCGCTTAATGCGGTGTATAAGTCTGGAAAACAACCGACAGTTACTCCTGCAACCACATCTTTGACGATGCACTTCCCCGGTTCTTTTCGCCCGGTTCCGTCAGGATTACACCAACGCGGCTCACCTTCTGCCAGGTTCCGTTCCAGGGCACATAGATCGCACATCATCAACAGAATGTTTTGTTTTTCTGCTACCTTTGCCAATCGTTCTCCAATCGGATCGTCCTTTCGCAAAATGAAGCAATTGTCATCGAAGAAGAACATGCCTACAACTTCAACTCCATGAACACCCATTTCTAGCTGTGGCAGGATCATTTGCCCTAACTTATAGGTGCCACCGCGAGGATGAGTAAAAACATAAGCAACTTTCATTTCATGTTCCTCCCAATCTAAATCTGTTGTCGTTTATTGATGATTGAATGCTGCATTTTCTCCTGAAGTTCTGGCAGCGTTAACGCTCCGATTGCTCCTGCCTGACAAGATCGCAGGCTCAGAATTTGCTGCTCGACCTCTCGCTTGCCCACAACTCCAGTCACTGGGAGCTTCTCTAACTCAGCTGTGCGGATTTGCTTACCCAGGCGATCGCTACTGGCATCCACCTCTACCCGAAAGCCCTGTTCTTGAAGTTGTCGAGCAGTTGCCCCAGCATAAGAACGCTGCTCGTCACTGACTGGTAGCAAGCGTATTTGCACGGGCCCTAACCACAGGGGAAAAGTACCCGCATAGTTCTCCATCAAACTGTCAAAAAAGCAATGTCAAAAAAGCGCTCAAAAGACCCAAAAATGGCCCGATGAATCATCATTGGACGCTGGCGCGAGCCAGCCCCGAATGGATGATGGAGCCTCTACACCCGGTTCGTTTCTTATGCCGAGAGGTTTCCTCTACGACTTGACTTGCCCTTAGAGCGTCGCAAACGGCCAGCCAGCAGTGCGGTCACACCCAGTCCGGCTAAAGTACCCGGTTCAGGCACCTCGGTCGCAATCATCCTTTGACCGAATTGAGCACCTGCCCCCGGGTCGTCCAGAAGCTGTGCCCGCGTACGGGTGAAGAACGCGACATCGAAATGTGGACCAAAACCTATAGGTAGATCGGGGAATTCATTGCCAAAATCAGTCAAGTGGACGTGGGGGATGGGCTCCCCATCTGGAGCCGGAGCTGCCGACCAGAAGTTCAGTCCCGTTGCACCAGTAGGGTTTCCCGCTGCATCAAACAGAACTGTGTATTCTCCAAGGTCGATACCATTAGGCTCATTAAAAAAGCCATCTTGCAGAATTTCACCCGTTTGGGTGTCGAAATTAAAGTTGAACCCAGGATAAGTGAGGTGATTATCCTCGAACGTTTTAATCAGACCGCCCTGCGGATCGAAAAAAGAAATGTCAAACGAGTCTAAATTGTCACCTCGCACGATCCCATCCTGGTAGGTTTGGGCATCATCAAAACTAAAAAGTCCCTCGGCACTGTAGCCCAGAATTTGCCCCGTCCACGACAGGCGAAAGGTGGCCGCCGGAGCCTGAGCTGTGGCGCACAGACTCAGAGCTGTACCGAGCGCGATCGCGCCCCCCATGTTGCGGGTGAGAGAAACGATTGACTTGCCAGAACTGAACATATCTAACCAACCTCGGCAAAAATGAGAATGATTATCATTCTCAGAAATCTACCATATCCGGCTGGGTGGGGATGGTCTCTGCAACACACTCTGGCCTGATTGAGGGGTGGCAACGTTCCCGTATGGGAGGTCATTGCCTTCGCTTCAATGACCTCCACAAGCTTTCCCAATCGGAATGCACATGGGTGTCCCCGTCACGGGGTCGGCGATGACCTGACTTTCAACTTCGAAAATCTGACGCACCAGTTGCGGCGTCACGATCTGTTGCGGTGACCCTCGGGCGGCAATCCGACCGATTTTGAGAGCAACTAAGTAATCAGCGTAGCGACAGGCTTGATTGAGGTCGTGCAAAACCATGACGACCGTTCGCCCTTGGCTGCGGTTCAGATGACGCAGGAGATCGAGGACTTCTAACTGATGGGCTAGGTCGAGATAGGTTGTCGGTTCGTCTAGGAGCAGGACTTTCGGATCTTGAGCTAGAGCCATCGCAATCCAGGCTCGCTGTCGTTGACCACCAGATAGATGACCGAGGGGGCGATCGCACAACTTTTCTAGGCCAGTCAGCTCGATTGCCTGGGCAATTTTTTGACGATCTTCGCTGACTTCCCCTTGCCACCAACTTTGGTAAGGGTATCGACCTTGGGCGATTAAATCGCGGACTGTCAAACCCTCAGATACCTGGCTTCCCTGCTGTAAGATGCCCACCTCGCGGGCGAGTTCTTGGGGAGAGTATTGAGCGATCGCTTTTCCATCCAAATAGACGCATCCCAGACGGGGAGAAAGTAGGCGCGTCAGCCCTTTGAGTAAGGTGGATTTGCCACAGCCATTGGGACCGATGAGAACCGTAATCTGATGTTTGGGAATTTGTAGGTTTAGAGAGCGAATGATATCGACTTTTTCATAGGCCAGGGTTAGATCCCGGATGTCGAATATCTCTCCATCGCTGCTATCGATCGCTCCAGAATGCATCAGGCTCATGACTCTACCGGAAAACGTGACGTTGTTTGAGAATCAGCCAGCTAACAATTGGGGCTCCCACGAGGGCAGTTACTGCATTGAGCGGTAAAACTGCTTGGCTGCCCGGTAACTGAGCGACAACATCTGCTAGAAGAGCCAAGATCGCTCCCATCAGAGTCACAGCCGGGATCAGTAGCCGACGGTCGAGGGTCTGAAAGATGCTGCGGCAAAGGTGAGGGACGGCAATGCCGATGAAGGCGATCGGGCCGCAGAAGGCAGTGACACATCCGGCTAGAGTGGCTGCACTGACGATGATTCCCAGGCGGGTGCGGCGAACGTTAAGCCCGAGACTGAGGGCATGGTTTTCCCCTTGCAGGAGTAGATTTAGGGGCTTGGCAAAGGTCTGAGCGATCGCGATCCCAACGATGACAACAGGCAACAAAATTTCGAGCTGCTGCCAGGTTACTCCCGCAAAACTGCCGAAAGTCCAAGCTAGATAAGCCTGAGTTTGCTCGACCACGCTGAAGTGGAGGAGTGTGGTCACGAGAGCCGTGGTGGCATAGCCAAACATCACGCCAAAAATTAAGAGGGTCATGCTGTCGCGAACCTGACGAGCCACTGCCAGCACCACGAGCGTGGCGGCGATCGCCCCCAGACTGGCAGCAAGAGCTACTCCTAGATCGCCGAGAATTGCCATTTGAGGAAAGTTGGCGACCTCGGCAATCCCGCCTGACAGAACGGCAAGGGCCACCCCCAATCCCGCCCCCGCGTTGATACCTAAAATCGAGGGGCCAGCCAAGGGGTTGCGAAAGAGCGTCTGAATTAACAATCCACTAACCGCGAGGGCTGCCCCCGCACTGGTAGAAGCAAGTGCTTTGGGCAGGCGAAACTGCCAGATGATATCGTGCCAACTTGCTTGAGCTTGCGGAGGATCTGCCCCCAGTAAAATGCGAATCGTATCGGCGAGGGGAATGCGCACGGAGCCAACAGCTAAGCTCAGGAGGACGGACGCACACAGCAAGGCTGCGAGCGAGAAAAGCCCCAGTCTGGATAGGCTCATCCGATCGCGTATGGGTTGGGGGATTTGGCTGATGGACATAGAGCGTCAAGTTCAGGCTAGCTTCAGGCGTTTGCGTCGAGATCGGCGTGTCTTCTGAAGAGTCACGCGATTGCCAGTTGCGGAATACGATGCACCTCAGTGGAATGAGTTCCGTCAGGATTCAGAGTTAGGAGGCGATAGCCCGGCGATCGCGCTGAGAAAGCCCCCACGATCACTTGGTGACTAGTAGATGGACAGCCGTAGAAATGTGTTTTCCCTCGTTGACGGTGCAATTCCAGATGGACGTGGCCGAAGACGATCTCGCGAACCTGGGGATGGCGACCCACGAGAGCTAAAAAGTCGTTCGCGTTCTCAAGCTGGATGAGGTCGAGCCAGCCGATTCCTGTCGGAACCGGGTGATGGTGCAGGGCAATGAGGGTGGGTGAATGGCGCTGCAACTGTAGCTCGGCTTCCAGCCACTCCAGTGTTTCCCGAGACACCCTGCCCTCGCCGTAGCGGGCCTCAAGCAGAACTGAATCCAACAGCAGCAATTGCCAATTGCCTAAAGCGATCGCGGCGGGAGACCCGCAAAACAGGGGTGGCCTCAAAATCCTCCGCATCAGGGGTAAGCAATCGTGATTCCCTGGCAGCCAGAATGTCGGCAACTGCAAGGGCGCGATCGCATCGACAAGCTGCTGATAAGCCCTTGCTGCTCCTTCCTCGGCCAGATCTCCAGTCAGCAGTAGGCCATCGGGTCGGTGTCGGACAACGTCCTCCAAGACTGCCCGAAACGTTCGATCCGTTGCCAAGTCCCGCAGGTCGGCATCGGGATTCACGAGTAAATGGGTATCAGTGATTTGAGCGAGGGTGAAGCTCATGGCGACACGATCCGTGATGGCGATCAATCCAAGCGGCGATAGTAAACCAGCTCGCGATCGGGTAGGAGTTCGGGATGGAAAATCGAGATCAGATCCGCCAATACGACATGAGGATTGACCATTCCGCTTTCCCAATAATCGTTACCCCCACTGGGATTGAGCCGAGCGTCGTTATTGAACAATTGCGATTGTTGCAGTGCTTTGAAGCGACCGTACCGACGATCGCGATCGATGGCGTCGGCTCGGGTGCGCCAAGTTTGGCTGCCGTTGAGCCAAAAATCGGCCTCCACAGCGCGATCGAACACCGCTTCAAAATCTAGGGGAATGCTGCCCGTGGTGTCTTGGCCTGTCCAGAGATAGTCAGCTCCTGCATCGTCTAAAAATTGCGCCACATAGCTCCGGCCTCCCGGCACGAACCACGTCCCGTTGTAGCTGAACCCAGTGAATACCGTCGGTCGGCGATCGACATCCCGCACGAGCTGGCGCGTAGCCTCGTACTGGCGATCGATCTCGGAAAATACTTCCGTAGCGGCTTTCTCGGCATTGAAGAACAGAGCCGTAAATTTCAACCACTCAGCCCGTCCTAAAGGAGAAGACTCCATGTATTCGCTGACGATCGCCACTGGAATGCCCAGCTCTAAGAGCTGGGGATGGCTGTCAGTCTCGGGGTTGCCCGTTCCGAAAGCCAAGACAAGGTCGGGACGAGTTGCCAGCATCCCTTCCACGTTCAGCGTGCTGCCCGAACCCGTCTCCACGAGTTCGCCGCGATCGATCTTCTCCTGCACGGCTGAGGTATTGACCTGACGAAATCGACTGACCCCCACCAGCCGATCCAGCAGATCTAGCTTGGTGAAATGGGGTAGGTGGGTGGTCGAGAGGGCAATGGCCGATCGCACTGGCACCTCGACTACCTGCGCTCCAGCAACGTCTTCCGGCTCTGGTGCCCCACACTGAACGAGCACGTATCGGAAGGTTTCCGTTGCCCCCCGCCAAGGATTGCGGACGGTCAAGACTTTGTAGTGGTTGTGATACTCCACCTCAAACCCAACTGCGTGCTGCGTTTTGACTTTGTGAGGGAAATAATCGACGGTGGCATCGTAGGATTCCAAGCAAGGTCGCGATCGCTCGGATTCGACCGCAGCTTCAGGCTGAGGCTGGCAACTCGTCAACAGCAGCAAGAATCCAATGGCGGGACACACTCTTCGTAAGGTCAGGAGCATAAGCGAACTTTCACGTTTGGGGTGGATAGAGATGCTCGGTTAACGTGCGGCCTTTAACGAGGTGCTCGTTGACAATTTGGGTTGCTACCTCCGGCGTTACCCGCGTGAACCAAGTGCGATCGCCCGAGTGAAAGACGACAGGCCCAGCCTTGCACACCTCCAGACATCCCGCCGTTTGTACGGGGATATCCAGACCCGCCTCGGCCACCGCTGCTTCGAGCGCGGCCACCGTTGGCTGCCAGTTGCGAGAGGGGTTGCACCGCTCCGAACGACACACGGCCAGATACGGTCGCGTCAGCGGATTTTCCTCGAAGGGAATGGGTTGCTTGCCTAACACGTAAATGTCCCGCAGCGCGTCGAAGAGCTGGAGTTTCTCTAGGATAGGCTTGCCCTCGGGTAACAAGTTCTCGTCCTCATCTAGATAGGGATTGGGTAAGAAGAGGGTCATCATCTTCTCTCCCGCCCCGTTCCAAAACTGCACGCCCCAACTGCGGGGTTTTCCCTGGCGGTTCAAACGTCGGTATAAAGCCGCACGACTGACGAGGCGGCGTTGTCGCAGCTCGGGAGGCGTTTGCTGGAGGGGGCCACCGAGGTGTTCTTCCAAGCACAGGTGCAAGTGCCAGCTTTCGGTCACCACCGTCAGGTAGCCGTCGTAGAGGATGCAGATTTTGGGCGCTTGGGTGAATTCCAACTCTAGAACACTGCCCTCCACTAAATGCCCTAATTGAACCTGCTGCCATTGCTCCTTAAACAAGGTGTAGAGGAGCGGGCCGAGTACCTCAATCGAGTGAGAAAAGTCTTCGTAAACCAACGTCCATCCTGAGGGCAAAGGTTCCTCTGTCCGGTTATTCAAAGGCGTGACCCAGCGATTGAATGCACTCATAACCCGATACCCTAACTCCACTACCAAAATGATGGCGGACTCTGTTTTAAATGGTGCTTGCTAAACATGCTGGCCAAACCAAGGTGGCACCGACTCAAAAGGTGGCGCTTGCTCCCATACGAAAATTGCTTCCCAAGGCGGGGAATCCAGGGAATTCCTGAAACTGTTCGTCGAGCACATTGTTCCAACTGGCATCGAGGCTCAGTTGATTCGTGATGGGAATACGGGCTTTCAAATCGACGGATGTTACCGAGCCTGCCGCCATGCTGCTGAAGTCTTGCCGCAGGCCAGCATGGGCACTCACGCCAGAATCAAAATCAACTTGATAGCGGGCAAATAACTCTCCCTGACTCAGATTGCCATCGTAGTTTTCAATCGTTTCGCCTGAAGATAAGGCCGTTTCATTGGTTGAATCAACGCTACGATAATCAGCCCCAAAAATGATGTTTTGATTATCAGCAAGTTGCCAATTCTGCTGAACCTGGAGCCCGACTCCCGAGCGATCGACATCATCAGCCACCGTGAACCCATCTGGATTGACCGTTGCAAACCGCAATTCATCGACGTAAAGCTTCGCCGTTAAGACCGACCGCTCCTCGCGTCCGGGTTTGCCCAAACGAGCTTTCCAGGTGACATCTAGGAGCATGTTTTGAGCGTCCTGGCGAGCATTGGGGGTCAGGCTATTAAACTCGCCCGTACTGCCTGTGACGGGAATCGGTACGCCACCTGCAACGCCAAAATCTTTGTCGAGATAGAGGCCGCTCAAAGTGAGGCGATGGCGATCGCTTAGGTCGGCGATCAGTTTCAAATTGACGTTGTTGTAGAGAACGTCAGCATTGTCCCGGTCACCTTTAATCTCAAAGTCGATACGGTCAGCATCGGGGTCGGAAAACTCGAACTGTCCGTCGTCGAGGGCGAAAGGAAAATCGCTCTCGGAACGGATGCGATTGTATTCCATCACCCAAGTAACGTTGCCCTTGCGGCCAGTGATTTGCAGGGCTTGCTGGTCGAGGCCGAAGCTCCCAAAGCCTATCGTCGGGCGAACTTGCACGCCATCTTCGCTGGGAATGCGAGTAATGATGTTGATGACTCCCCCAATCGCGTCCGAGCCGTACAGCGTCGAGCCTCCTCCTGGAACCACCTCGATCTGTTCGACGATGTCGGTTGTAAAAACGGATAGGTCGAAGCCCCCTTGAAAGCCAACATCGTTGATGGGGCGGCCATCCAGCAGAATCAAAGTCTGAGCCGTATTTCCACCCCGTATGAACTGGCTACTCAAAGCACCGAGCTGTCCGCCAGCAGTACCCTCGCTCAAAACTCCCGGCAAATACCGCAGGGCTTCGTCGATCGTTTTCCAATTCTGCGCTTCAATTTGCTCGCGATCGATGACGTAAGCCGGACGAGTGGACTCGCGAACCGTCCCTTCTCTCCGAAAAGGAGTGTAGAGGGGCTGGTCGAGTAACTTCTCAATCACGTTGATCTGGAGGAAGGCTGGAGATGGCGGCTCGTTGGGATTCGCTTCGTCGAGTTCCGCTTCGGATTCTGCATCGGTATCTATGACCTCGGACTTGGGAGCATCCGCCTGGGCAATGGCCCGGCCAGAGCGTAGGAACTCCGCAGACTTCAAGGCCGAGAACGACTCGATTCGGCGAGGGGAAGGGGGTTGAGCGATCGCATCTGAGTCGGCGCGAGCGCTAGGAAGAACGATTGAGTTGGCCGCCAGAATCACTACTGGCAGCACGCACAAACGATGGGGCATGATTTCTCTCTAAGCTGACGAGTCAACCTGCTTTGAATGCAGGTTTGGGGTGGTAATGAAAAAACTTGTTCTGGAGGCAGGGGATTCCGGCAGTACGTCAGACTGGAATCACTCGGGTACGGATCGCCCGCAGCAAGCAACCCATGCTGCTTAAATGGCAATCTTTGCAACCTCAAACATTCAAGCCAGGCGATCGCCCCGACCTTTCTTGTGTATCAGCGCCTGCAATGATATTTAGACGGCAATAAAACCAAGACTTGAGCCAATGCCAATGCATTCATCATCCGTTTCCTCGCAGATGTTCTGGACCGTGAATTTTTACATCGGCGGGCATTCTGACTGAGAGGTTCAACACCTCTTTCACAGCTGCGGGACAGCGGCAGATTCGCACTGCACTTTCCCCGTTTCCACTAGCGGCTGCT
>JBCBVA010000101.1:0-13959 GCA_039817825.1 Cyanobacteria bacterium J06642_12
AAACCACAATCTATGCTGCGTTTCTAGCAGGGACCGAAACTACGGGAGTCGAAGGTTCCCCCGGAGGTGCATACGGTGGTGGCCTAGAGAACTATCCTCGTTTCCATGAAAATTGGGGCGGAGGGGTACGTAATTTTTATCGTGGTTCGTTAGTTAGTTTGGGCAACCCAAGATATGCAGATGGCAGCTGGGGAGCGCAACGGTATAGTCCCCCTAGACGTGATTGGAACTACGAGCTTCGCTTCAATAGTGCCAGTGGTCTCCCCCCTTTATCTCCTCGATTTGTCGTGTTGAGACAAGAGCTGTTTGTAAGAAACTTCGATCGCTAACCCATTCATTTCATATCTCGCAGCAACCTCCAGCTCTCCAACAAGAGCTGGAGATTTTTATTGGTTAGCCGACACAAATCACACCACCCTCATCCGCAATATCCACATATACAGCGTTAATATTCTAAAAATCAGGCCTAGGCTCTACATATAGCGTGCCAAACCGAAAAATTGAGGATAGGACTAAAGACAAGCCTCCGTTGCGATCGCTGTTTGCCGTAGCTATCGCAACCTAATACCTCAGGAGTTCGGTGTGTTGAGTTTCATTCCACCCTACCCAGCAGATGCGTCTGCTGACGTTGAAGCTGCGCAAAATCTCAGCCAAGATAAGCACCTTCAATCGGTCAATTCCCTCCCAGCGGCGTTCGTCAAAAATGGTGTGGCATGCGCTGTTGTCGCCACCGTCGCATTCACAGCATCAATCTTGGGTAATGCTAGCGCAATCGCCACCCCCCAGGACCGAAATCCGATCTACATAGCCGAATCTGGCGACACGTTAGAAAGCATTGCCAGCCGCTATGGCCTCACAGTCTCGGCAGTACAAGCGGTCAACGAAGATATATTGCCTGCATCAGTGTCCCAAGGAGATGAGGTGGCGTTGCCGTGGGTACCCAGCGTCATGGTTCACCCCGATTTTTCAACCGGAGCCGATCGCGGTTGGCGTACAGCCGCGCTGGAAATGTTGCCGCAGAATTTTGACTCCACACTGCATTGGCCGGTAACTGGGTCTATCAGTTCTCGGTATGGGTGGCGATGGGGACGGATGCATCGCGGACTGGACATTCAAGGACCGGTGGGAACACCGATTGAAGCCGTGTTGGATGGAGTGGTCTCGTTTGCAGGATGGGATCGAGGAGGGTACGGCTACCGAGTCGATATTTCGCACCCCAACGGCATGACAACCCTGTACGCCCACGGTCAACAAATTTTAGTGGATGTCGGCGATCGTGTCACTCGCGGGCAACCCATCATGACCCGAGGCAGTACCGGACGCAGCACGGGGCCACACTTGCACTTTGAAATTCGCCGTAACGGAGTGGCCATCGATCCAGAATCCATGCTAACCACTGATAGACCTGTAGCCAGTGACGCAAACCACGAGCAAAGAGGCGTAGGCGGAGCGATTACACCCTAATGGAATGGAGGTTGCTGGCCGGCGGGGAGAATTGCGTTGATAGTTCACATGAGAACATTCGCTGGCAAAACACGGGCAGCAACGGGTGCACATGCTTTATCGTGAATCCAACTTGCGGTAATCCAACTTGCTGTCTTCCCCCTTTCCAGTCCCCCCTCAGTGCGAGCGCGAGGAAAACCCTGACAGCCTCAAAATTGAGGCAAAGTGGGATAGAGAAGAGTACGTCAAAAAAGCAGCAGAGAAAGACACTAAGTTACTGAAGGGTGAACAAAGGAGACATACTTGTGTGGTTCGAAGGATAGATGACTAATCCAGAGAAGCTCCGCGTGGGAGTGGTTGGAGTCACCGGATTGGGCAGCTTGCAACTGGTGCAGCTTTTGCTTAGGTGCCCAACGTTACATCTATCGGCGATCGCGGACCCCGTTCATGCAGGCAGCCTCTACTCTCAGCTGTATCCACGCTTTTGGAATACCCTTGATCTACATGTGGAGCCGGTCGATATTGGAGCGTTGGTAGACTCCTGCGACGTGGTATTTCTGGCGTTGCCGGAGGGCGAAGCCACTCGTTGGGTCCCTGAACTGCTGGATAAGGGGGGAACGGCGATTGATCTATCTGCAGATTATCGACTGTGGAACCTAGAGGACTATCGCACCTGGTACGGGGGGCTCATCCCAGATGAAGGGCAATGGCCCACCCTACGTCACCAACAAACGCATCAACAAGCTGTGTATGGCTTGCCAGAGCTGTATCGAGAACAATTGCAATCGGCCAGGTTAGTGGCGATACCGGGATGTCATGCCACAGCTAGTGTGTTGGCGATCGCTCCACTATTGCGTCAAGGATTTATCGACCCCGAACGAATTGCGATTGACGCAAAGGTGGGCATGTCCGCTACCGAAAATTTCGTTGCCGATAGACAAGGTCCCTGGGTGGCTGTTGAAAATACGTTGCGAGTGGACAGTATTCTGCAACACCGGCAAATACCGGAAATCGAGCAGGTTTACAGCCAATTGGCCGGTCAGCCCGTCATTGTCCAGTTTGCGTCCTATCTCGTTCCCATGGTGCGCGGACTCCTGACTACCGTGTACGTCACCCTGCGGGACCCCGGACTGGAAAACGACGATTTGCTGACGATTTACAGAGCCTATTACAAACAATCTCCTTGGGTTCAAATCCTACCTAGCGGTACGTTCCCCCAGACCAAGTGGACGGCTGGAACGAACCGCTGCTCGATCGGACTAACATTGGATACCCGCACCAATCAGTTGGTGGTGGTATGCGCGCTCGATAATTCGATCAAAGGACAAGCCGGACAGGCAATTCAGTGTTTGAACGTGATGCAAGGCTGGCCAGAAATTTTGGGCCTCCCCCAATCCAGCCTTTACTTGTGAGTTGACAGCCAGAACAGTAACGTTGTTTCAAAAAATACGTGTCATGATTAGTGGTTTAAAGCAATCAGAAACCTCGTTGACAGCAGCCCTGAAAGAATGGAACGTAGCGGTTGAGGCTCTCGCGGGGGGGGAGGCAGTTGTGTTGCTAAGAAAGGGGGGAATTCGCGAACAGGAGGGTCGCTTTTACGTTCGTCACAACCGGGTCGTGCTCTATCCAACCTTCGAGCATCAGACCCCCCATCTGCTCAAACCCACGTATGCCAGTGGCGTTCGGGAGGTGGAATCCGGGTGGCACCCAAGCACTATCAAGCTATCGGCTTGGGCAGTGATAGATCATATTCTGTCGATCGATGTCAGTGCGGGTCTCGATCGCCTACAGCCCTTCCACGTGTGGAATCAAAAGTTTGTCAGCGAGCGACTGCAATGGAACCCCCATCAACTTCTGTACCTCTTGGTGTTGAGGACCTATCGGTTACCCTCTGCAATTGAAATTCCATACTTATCTGCCTACGGTGGGTGTCGCTCGTGGATAAATCTAGCAACCGCTGTAGATGTAAAAGGCAGCCTGCCTGTTTTGAGCGATCGCGCTTACGAGGAGATTGTTGCAGCGGTTCGCGATGCAGCGTCCACCTCCCGAGGTGTTAGTCAGTAATGTGTCGGCCTAGTATAGAAATTCGCTGTAAGGTCAAGAGGGCTAATCAGGATCGTTCCCTTACAAAGTAAGGAAACAGGCTTGAGGACTCTACCTAGCAGTTTGCCTACAGCGATAGGAGGATGCGTATGGCGCACTGGTTTGTACTGATCGGAGCACTGATGGGGGGACTGTCAGTGGCGGCAGGTGCGTTTGGCGCACACGCTTTAGCAGCTCAACTATCCGAAAAAGCCCTCTCTTCATTCGAAACAGGTGCTCGCTATCAGATGTACCATGCTCTCGGACTGGTAGCAGTGGGGCTTGCGATCCAAACTGTTGGCGATAGCAGTCTCTTCTCCGCTACCGGGATTCTATTTATTGCGGGAATTATCTTTTTCAGTGGTTCCCTCTACGTCCTCAGTCTCACCGGAGTGAAAATATTGGGCGCGGTTGCCCCAATTGGTGGCTTAGCATTTATGGCTGGTTGGGTGTGCCTGGCGATCGCGGGTTGGTCTGCAATGAGATAGTTCACGCTATCAATGCTCTCATCTGTCGCCAGGAATCCAAAAAACAATTGAGGGTACAATTTCTACGAGACGATGGGCTCTTTTGATCACATTCCCCCGACTAGACCGATGTCCGAATTCAAGATTTTCCACAGTTTGAAGCTAGCGGCTGTTGCGGCTCTAGGAATGCCGGTTCTGGCGTTTGCTCCCCTTCCAGAGGCGCGCGCACAAACCTATTACGGCGCGATTACCTATTCGGAAGCCACCAGAACTCACGGATTTTCGTATGACTATTCAACCCGTGCTGGGGCCGAAAGCAGAGCCGTCAACGAATGCGAGAATGTTTCCGGCCGCGGTGATTGTTACGTACTCGTTTGGTTCCGCAATGCCTGTGGTGCCCTGGCTGAATCGTACGACAAGCGTGCATACGGAAGTGGTTGGGGAAGCGATCGCGCCATAGCAGAACAGTATGCATTGCAGTCATGCAGTCAGTACGGTAGCGGCTGTTCCGTTACCCGCTGGGTCTGCACGACCCGTTAATCCAATAGTTGACGATCGGGCCCCAAGAATTGTAGTTAGTCTGTCGCTAGTAGTGTTCGGACATCAGATAATCTATCGATGTGCCTATCCTGCGGCAGATATCTTATCGTTCACTTGCACCATGGCCCGCCAAAAATCCAAATCCGATCTCCCCACTAAGATTTGCCCTGTGTGCGATCGCCCCTTTTCATGGCGTAAGAAATGGGCAGCGTGCTGGGACGATGTCAAATACTGCTCGGAGCGCTGTCGGCGTCGCCGAACAGCAAGCAGCTAACTCGACCGTCAAGACACCGTGTAAAGCCCTATATAAAGCAATTCTGCTTCCGCAATGCAGATGTAGAGAGATATCCGTGTTCCAGCAATAGAAACCGGCACGGTATTGTGGCCATCCTCGAATTGCTTGACTGGCATTTGATACTTTATGGAATGATTTCATCGTCTAGGAAATCATCTTTATAAGAAAGCCTCAGTAGCTGAGAGCAACCCCTGAAGGGCCCCTTGCTGATGTCCTTCGCAGAATAAACTACTACTAACAAACATCATACAAAGTTCACATTGTTAGCTAGATTACATTAGTCAAATTCAGAGGTTTGTCTTCGGCAAGTCTCAATCAAAAAGCTATTCATTTTCACCCTTTACTGTAAAATGCACAGCAGTATCTACACCTATTAACTCGTAGGTGCATCCTCGGTAAGGAGTTCGGACACCATGCGCATTGCCCTATTCACCGAAACCTTCCTGCCAAAGATCGACGGTATCGTGACTCGGCTGTGTCAGACGGTTCAGCATTTAACGTCACATGGGCACGAAGTAGCAGTGATAGCGCCCGAAATTGATGGAGCCCCCCACAGATATTACGGAGCGCGCGTGTATGGCATCCCCAGCGTTCCCCTTCCTCTTTATCCCGAGCTAAAGCTTGCCGCCCCCAGTCCAGTGGTGGGCAGAGTATTGCGCAGTTTCAAGCCGGACTTAATTCATGTGGTCAACCCTGCTGTGCTTGGGTTGGGGGGGATTTACTACAGCGATGCCATGAATTTGCCGCTGGTAGCCTCTTATCACACTCATCTCCCCAAATACCTGCAGCATTACGGTTTGGGATTTTTAGAGGGAACGTTATGGAGCCTTCTGAAAATGGGACATAACCGAGCTGCCATTAACCTGTGTACCTCGACAGCCATGCAAGAGGAATTGAGTAGCCACGGTATCGAACGCGTTCATGTCTGGCAAAGAGGTGTAGATACCCAGTTGTTCCATCCCAGCACAGCGTCTGATGAAATGCGATTTCGCTTGAGCGACGGGCAACCCGATCGCCCGCTGCTCCTATACGTAGGGCGTCTATCTGCGGAAAAAGAAGTCACTCGTATTCGCACCATCTTGGAGCAAATCCCCGAGACCCGACTAGCGGTGGTGGGAGATGGTCCCAATCGCGACGGCATCGAGCAACATTTTGAAGGCCACGATGTCGTGTTCACTGGCTATCTTAAAGGGCAAGAATTAGCGTCCGCATTTGCGTCCGCAGACTTATTTGTATTCCCGTCTCGTACCGAAACTCTAGGGCTGGTACTTCTAGAAGCAATGGCCGCAGGGTGTCCGGCGATGGCAGCTCGTTCCGGAGGCATCACAGACATTATTGATGAAGGGATCAACGGCTATTTGTTTGCCCCCAACTCTGACGATGAGTTTGTGGCAGTCGCCCGTCAAATGCTGAACGATCGCGATCGGATGGCGGAAATTCGCACCAACGCCCGCCACGAAGCCGAGCGGTGGGGGTGGGAGGCCGCAACCAGCCAACTGGAGAGCTTTTATCAGAGCGTTCAAGCTGAGGCCGTTCTCGCGGCATAGCGCGAGATAGTGACACTGTGGGCTATGGCATTCGGCAATCCGTTATGGAAAATCCTCCAGCCATTTTCCCAGCACGTCGGGACTTTGAGCGGTTTTCGTACTCCAGGCATTACAGCGGACTGCAATAGCTCTGCAATAAAGGCCAGAAAGCACCGACCTCTAGGACCAGATCTCCACCACGAGCATCGCCCCCTTTACACAGAAACTCTGCGAGAGATGCTATTGGGTGTTGGCGGCGATGCTAAGACCGTAGAAATTGACGATGTAGTCAAAATCTCTTTTATCAGACAGGTCTTGGGACAGAGTGTCAAATGACAGCGGTGTACTGGGAGCAATCGTCAACGTTAGGCTTTTGGGCTCTTCGATAAAGGTGGCCGCAGCCGTTGTGGCCTGACGTCTAAATTCTCCTTCGGGTAGTTCAGTTTGCAACTGGTCAACAAACAGTAGGGCCATTTGTTCGACTTCTTCCACAGACACCTGTTGCATGGCGGAAAGAAAGTCGTAAACGCGCGGTACGAGCGAGTCGTCCTGGTAAGACAGTTCTATGCTAACGAGAGAGGCATCTAACGCCTCTAACGTGGCTTCGTCAGAGAGAGTATCCGAATCGAATGAATCAAACATTGTCGCGAAATCGTCCGAGTCAAAATCACCGATTACCATCTGACCGGACAGCGACCCCACGTCCGCAACTGACTGGGAAAAGGACGCATTCATTTGCTGGGCTGCTGCATCGAAGTTGTAGGCAAACTCCATGTCAGCAGTTAAGTCGTTAAAGTTGTATCCCAACGAGTTAAACACTAGGGTTTGGGGCCCTAGGGCAGTCGCAGCCCCCTCAAAGCTGACCCCCTGAGCGGAAACCCGCAGGAACGTTGGCTGCTCGTTTTCGGTATCGAGTTCGTGCACAATGATGCGATCGATGCTGACGGCTTCGCCATCGGTCGTGCCGATCGAGGCGTTTTCCATTTCGATGTAGCCGTTTTTCTCGCCGACGATGCGCTCAAATTGAATCGTTTCACCTGTCGATAGGGTTATGCTCGCGTCAGTCATTTCTGCACTGCTAGACAGGAAACCGCTGCTGACTGAGTCATATTCCAACGTTGCGTCTGGATCGAACTCCGAGAGTGCTGTTTCGATTTCCTGTTCGATTAGATTGGATTGAACGCCGGAAAGGCCAGAGTAGGCAACGTAGCCTCCAACGCCAACTACTCCTAGGGCAACTACTGCTGCTCCAATTACTTTTGCAGACATCAGATTTCTCCGCGCTCGTGCTGTACCTGTTTTACAGGGTGCCTAACTTTACCCCGAACGATAAAGTGTGTCCTCCACAGATCGGGCTGTGGTAATGCGTCGGGGGGTCGAACACCAAAGAAGATTTTCTGTTCCTGGCTTGCCAAACTGCTTTTTTGCGTTGTCAAAACACCCTGCGAATACTCTAATCTAAGTCATTGAATTCTTGTCCCACCTCCAGATTGATAATGGCAGAATCGTTCAAGCATTTTTTGCGAATCGTCACTAGAAATAGACGTGAATTTTCATTGACGAACCTGAAGGGATCCTCAGAAAATTAATCGATTGTAACGCTTCCATCGGTCATGATAGCTGGTGTGCGAGTTCAAATTGCTGGTACCGATCCGTTATTTCCATCTGTCTTCATTTCCATGTCAACTGTCTATTGGTTTTGCTTTATCGTCGGCGGCTGTTTTGTTCTTCTGGCCAGCATTAGTGGCTTGGATGGAGTGGAATTTGGCGATATTGAAGTCGGTGATATCGATTTTGGAGATATCGAGTTAGGAGAATTGGAGTTTGAGGGGGATTTGGCTGATGGTGTCGATATGGATGTGGAAGTCCGCGATCGCACGCGTCCCAACGACAGTAAAGAGAGTCCCTTCCGCCGCCCCCGCTCCAAGCTCTGGTTACCCTTCACCAGTCTGCGCTTCTGGACATTTGGAGCCTGCTTTTTTGGCTTGACAGGGCTACTGTTATCGCTGCTGGCACCATCCCTTGCTTCTGGACTGCGGGCATTGGTGGCGATCGCCTTCGGTCTTATCAGCGGCACGGCATTCACCTACATCCTGCACCTATTGCGCCGCAACCCCGCCAACAGCATGGTTCACCCCACTGACTTGATCGGCAAGGTGGGCTTAGTAGAAGTACCGTTACAAGCCAACAGTCCGGGGAAGATTCGTCTCAATTTGGGTAACGCTAGCGTGGCGTTTTTGGCTTGCACCGATGAGGAAGCCGAACTGCAACCAGACGAAAAAGTAGTGGTCATTCGCATTCAAGACAACCGCTTGTGGGTGGTGCCTGAAACGGCATTTCAATCCAAAGCATCCACTTGAGTGGTTGGAACACCAAGAGGAAACAGTAACCGGTATATCAGGGCCAAAGTTTTCGGGGCCAAAGATTATTTCAGGATAGAAAGCGATGCACGAATCCAAACACGACACCGAGTTGCTACTGGTACAGGAGGTCACACCAGCTACTCCGCGTTCGACATCCCCCAGCGATTACTCACTGGCATTTTTCGGTCCTTCGTTCACGATCGCCATCACAATTTTTCTGATTGCTGCCGTCATCTGGGTGCTCCAAAACCTACTGCGCATTTGCAATCCGAACGAGATTTTGATTGTGTCGGGGCGTAAGTATCGCACACCTGGAGGGCAAACGGTTGGCTACCGGGTGGTGTTTGGAGGACGGGTGATAACCATCCCCGTGCTGGAGACTGTCAAGCGCATCAATATGACAATCGTGCCCGTGCCGGTGGAAGTCACGAATGCGTATGCCAAGGGAGGGACGCCTATTGATGTGCAGGCGATCGCCAATGTGAAAATCTCCAGCGATCCGGCCATTGTGGGGAATGCAATCGAACGCTTTTTGGATCGCGATCGCTCCGAAATTGCTCGGGTGGCCCGTGAAACTCTGGAAGGTAACTTGCGCGGTGTTGTTGCCACCCTGACTCCCGAGCAAGTTAATGAAGATCGCTTGGAATTTGCCGAGCGCATTGCTCAGGATGTATCGCGGGATTTGGCCAAATTGGGGATGCAACTGGACACCCTCAAAATTCAGAGCGTGGCAGACAAGGTGGACTATTTAAGCTCCATTAGTCGTCAGCGAATTGCTCATATTGTCCGAGATGCCGAGATTGCCGAAGCGGAATCGGTGGGTCAGGCGGAACGGATTGAAGCCGAGTGCGAACAGCGGGCGGAGGTGGCCAAAACCCAAGCGCTGAGCATCGTGCAGCAGCAGGAAAACGACCTGCGCAAGATTAAAGCAGAATTGGATCAACAAGCGAGATCGGAGGAAGAGCGTACCGAAGCGGCGGGCATCGAAGCGAGAGCGAGAGCGGAACAACAATTACAGACATTAAGGGCTGAACTGGAGCGGCTGCGTTTGGAGGTAGACAAAGTTCTGCCAGCGGAAGCCCAGCGACAGGCATCTGTACTGAACGCTCGTGGGGCAGCGGCAGAATTGTCCGAGCAGGCAAAAGCATCGGCAACAGCCAATGACTTGCTAACTCAGGTGTGGCAGGAGACCGGTAAGGATGCGGCGGATGTGTACCTGCTGCAGCAAATCGAGATGGTATTGCAGCAGGCGGCCAAGGTACCGAAGCAGCTCAAGTTGGGACGGGTGAATGTTATTGACAGCGGAGGGGGTCAATCGTTAGCAGGCTTGACCAATGCTTACCCCGAAATGGTGCGGCAGTTTATCAATCGGGTGGATATGACATTGGGGCTGGATGTGGCCAAAGCCTTACGGCGGAACAGCAGCTCATCGACGTCTTTTGGAGCGACCTCGGAAGCGACAACCGCGATCACCGAGCCACCCACTGCCGAATCATCTACCTCTGAGCCCTCTAGCACTACCACCGGTATGGCTGGCGAGCTGTTAGACGACCTACTGTCTGATGAGGGACCCGAATCTCCATCAACCCCAGAACCAACTGAATCAGAATCTACCGACCCCGACACCATAGGAGACGAGTAATGGGCGCTGTACTTGCCATTTTGATTGCCCTTGGTGCCAGTACCGGGGCCGGTTTGCTGATCATTCGCAACCTCTACTACATCTGTCAGCCCAGTGAAGTGCTGATTTTCGCCGGAGGAAAACGCCGAACAGCTACGGGGCGCAACATCGGATATCGGTTGGTGAAGGGGGGGAGTAGCCTGCGTACTCCGTTGCTAGAGCGTGCCTTTCGCATGGATATCACCAACTCCATCATTGAGTTGAAGGTGTCGAATGCCTATTCCAAAGGGGGAATTCCGTTAAACGTGACGGGAGTCGCCAATATCAAAATTGCCGGTGAGGAGCCGACGATACATAACGCGATCGAACGGCTATTGGGTAAAAATCGGCAGGAAATTGAGAAAATTGCCCGCGAAACCCTAGAAGGGAACTTGCGTGGAGTGCTGGCCAGTCTGACGCCCGAACAGGTGAACGAGGACAAAATTGCCTTTGCCAAAAGCTTGCTGGAAGAGGCTGAGGACGATCTGGAACGCTTGGGACTGGTGCTGGATACCCTACAGGTACAGAACATTTCCGACGATGTGGGATATCTCAATTCCATCGGTCGCAAGCAGCAGGTAGAGCTACGGCGAGATGCTCGGATTGCCGAGGCGGAGACAAAAGCAGAATCTGCGGTTCAATCGTCGGAGAATGAAAAGATCACGGCCCTGAAACGGATCGAACGAGATGAGGCCATCTCGCGAGCGGAGGCCGATCGCCGCATTCAAAATGCTCTAACTCAGCGCACAGCGGTGATTGCTGAAGCAGAAGCGGATATCGCAGCGGAAGTGGCTCGTGCAGAAGCAGATATTCCCGTGCAGCAGGAACTGATCAAGCAGGTTGAACAACAGTTGCAAGCAGATGTAGTGGCCCCGGCAGAGGCGGATTGCAAACAGGCGATCGCTCGCGCTCAGGCGCGTGCCTCCAAGATTGTTGAAAACGGTCGCGCACAAGCAGAAGGGACACGGCGACTGGTTCAGTCGTGGCAAGCAGCTGGCCCACTGGCACGGGATGTGTTCTTGTTGCAGAAGCTAGATGTTCTATTGGAACTACTGGCCGGGACGGTGCCGGAAGTGCACGTGGATAACGTAACGGTGATCGACCCCAGCAATACGGGCGCTGTTGGCAGTCTAATCTCGGCGTTCGAGCAGGTGAAATACAGTACGGGTATAGATGTTCCTGCTGCGGCACAGAAGTTGGTCAGGGGAGATCGCTCTACCCCTGCCCCGTCTCCGCCAGTCACGTCAGAGATGGTACGGGAGTTGAAGGGAGAACTTCAACAGATTATGGATCGTGCCAGTACGACAACGACAAGCAATGCTCCACCTGAGGAGGTCGTGACGGCACTGATCGATCGCCAGCCAGGCTTGAGAAACAAACTCAAGCGAGTCTTAAAAGCTGGGGGGGACGCCGCCCTCGATACGCTATTCGACCATCCAGTTGTATCGATCTCCAATCGGATGGTTGATGAGTGGTTGCAGGATTCTTGAGAAAACGCAAGATGGCGTATTTAAGGCTCTGGTTTAGTTCAGCAAGCCTGGCATCTTTGTTGGTTGCTTGCGGTGTGAATGGGCCAGTTCGGACTGTTCCAATCCCGTCAAAATTTAATGAAATCGAGCTGGAGTCGTTCGTACAAGAGATCGATCCTCTGCCTTACGACATTCTTGGCATCAAAGATGTCAGTGATGGGGACGTTATCCGCAAAGAGATTTCGGTGTCAGTTCCCGAGGACTACAGCGCGATGGGGATTCTAGCGATCGCTCCCGATGTCGTTGAGCGGATACTACAGGAACAGTCTGTCAACGCGATCTTCATTTACTTCTATCCCTCCAATATCGAGCCCGAACCTCTATTCGATGTGGCGTTTGTGGTGTGGGCTCCCGAGGGGAGATGGAGGTTAGCCAATAGCGTGCAAACGGGTGATTACTCTCAACATCTATATCTGTTTGGAGATTACGAATCACCTGCCAATTCACTGTAGTCAGACATGAATTTTCTCTACGGTGATGTAGAATCGACAGGCTTTTAGGTTTCGCAGATATACCGCCATGACCGTTATCCTTCACCGTTCGGCAGCAGTTGGAATTGCTGCGCTGCTAGTCCTGAGTGCTTGTGGAGGACAGCCCAGCCAAACCTCTACAAACGAGATAAATTCAAACACAGCAAGCACATCTGAGGAGATCGCCCCTCTAATTGTGGGATCGATTCCCGACCAGGATCCCGAAAAAGTCCAGCGGTTAGCAGACAGTCTAGCCACCTATCTAGAGGCTGAGTTAGAGATCCCGGTGGAATATCAGCCGGTGACGGACTATGCGGCGGCAGTGACGGCGTTTCGAGTGGGAGATCTCGATCTGGTTTGGTTTGGTGGATTGACCGGAGTGCAGGCTCGGTTGCAGGTGGATGGAGCTGAGGCGATCGCCCAGCGAGATATTGACGAGCAATTCCAGAGTGTGTTTATCGCCAACACTGGCAGCGGTATCGATCCGTTTGAGGACTTCGCAGAGTTAACGGTGCTGGACGATCGCACCTTCACCTTCGGCAGCGAGTCGTCTACGTCCGGTCGATTGATGCCCCAGTATTTCTTGCAGCAAGCGGGCATGACACTTGAGGACTTTCAAGGGGAAGTAGGGTTCTCGGGGAACCACGACGCCACGATTAAGTTAGTGGAAGCAGGGACGTTTGAAGCAGGGGCGCTGAACTCGCAGGTGTGGGAAGCTCGGTTGGCTGAAGGGGCGATCGATGAGTCTCAAGTGCAAGTGGTGTGGTGGACACCACCGTACTACGACTACCACTGGGTGGTGAGCCCTGAAGCAGAGGAGCTGTATGGAGAAGGGTTTACCGAGCGGTTGCAGTCAGCATTGACCGGCCTCGATCCTGAGATTCCAGAAGAGAAGGAGATTCTCGATCTGTTTGGGGCCAATGAGTTTATCCCCACCGAGAATGACAATTACGCCAAGATTGAAGCCATTGGGCGCGAGATTGGCAAAATTCAGTGATGGGCTGTTCCATTGAGTAGCTTGAGCACCATCTTTCAGCTCGACAACGTTTCCCATTGCTTCGGCACTCTGCCCGCTCTCTACAAGCTATCGTTTCAGATTTCGGCAGGAGAGCGGGTGGCGTTGATTGGGCCGAGCGGCGCGGGGAAAAGTACGCTGTTGAACTTGCTGAATGGGACATTGATGCCCAGTTCCGGTAGCATCAGAGCTTTGGGGCAGGATTTGTCTGGATTGACACCGAGGCAGAGACGAAAAATCCAGCGGCAGATTGGCACGGTATACCAACAGCACCATCTGGTGACGAACTTATCGGTGATTCATAACGTCAATGCTGGGCAGTTGGGGCATTGGTCGTTGGCTAAGGCGGCGCTGTCGTTGGTGTGGCCTCAGAATGTGGGGGCTGCGGTGCAGGCGTTGGAGCAGGTGGGGATTGCGGACAAGTTATATGTGAGAACCGATCGCCTCTCGGGAGGACAGCAGCAGCGGGTGGCGTTGGCGCGAGTGTTGGTGCAAAATCCCACAGCGATTTTGGCCGACGAACCGATCTCTAGTTTGGACCCGGCCCGATCCCATGAGTCATGGGATCG
>JBCBVA010000102.1:0-13931 GCA_039817825.1 Cyanobacteria bacterium J06642_12
GGATATATTCGCTCACCGCTACATGCTAAAGCCTAAGCCGCCGCAGAGCGGCGGGGAATGTACCCAGAGAGATTCAAAAAAGCTACCTAAAGTACTGAATTTCCTGACTCTGCGGACAATCAGAATGAACTCCCAATCAATCCTTTAGACTCCCTTGCTTTTAAGGGTGCGCTCAGGTGGCCTGAATACCATGGCAGTAGAGGCAGGTGATTGGCATATTCGTAGGGATAGCTCTTTGCGGATAAGCCCTTCAGCTTTCAGCCTCTCGCAGAGTTAAGCGTGAGAACCATGGTCGCAACTGCCCCCACCAGTCTCGATAGCTCATCCGATCGCGAATTAACCCAAGGGTTTATGACCCTGTCGCGGCACGTCCTGCAATCCTTCGGTAATTACAGCTCCGAAGCCCAAGACTTTAGCTCCCTGCTTCACCGCATTAGTCTGGCGGGCAAAATGATCGGCCGCAACCTCAGCAAAGCAGGACTGGTCGAAAACACCCTCGGCGTTACGGGCTCCGTCAACGTGCAGGGGGAAGAAGTGAAGAAGATGGACGAATACGCTAATGCGGCGTTTATTCGGGCGATCGAGCAAAGCGGGTTAGTTTGCCGGTTGGTATCCGAAGAAATGGAAGACTCTTACCACTTACCGGAAAATTGCTCTCTGGGTCGCTACGCCGTTTTGTTCGACCCCATCGACGGTTCCTCTAATATCGATGCGGACCTATCCATCGGCTCAATCTTTTCGATTATTCGGGCCGAAGGCGCTGATGTTGAGAACAACGAAGACGTCCTGCAACCCGGCCACAAGCAATTAGCCGCCGGGTACATCCTTTACGGTCCCAGCACCCAGTTTGTCTATTCAATGGGCAAAGGAGTTCACGCCTTTATCCTCGACCCCAGTCTGGGAGAGTTCGTGCTGTGGCGGGAGAATATCCAGACGCCAGAGCGTGGCAGCACTTATAGCGTCAACGAAGGCTACTACTGCCACTGGGCCGGTGCCATGCAGGAATTTATTCGCTACGTTCATCGCACCGATGGCTATTCCGCCCGCTACAGCGGCGCACTCGTCGCAGACGTGCATCGCATTTTGATGTATGGCGGGGTTTATCTCTATCCCGGTACAGTGGCTAAGCCCGATGGCAAGCTGCGTTTGCTGTACGAAGCATCGCCGTTGGCATATCTACTCGAACAAGCAGGAGGTAGCGCTGTAACGACAGGGGGCGATCGCATTCTCGATATTCACCCCACCGACTTACACCAGCGCGTACCCCTCGTTATTGGTAGCTCCACCAACGTCAGCGAAGTGGATGCCATCCTGCGCGAACATGCCGAAACCGGCCCCTCTTGCTAGCTCGTTAACTTCATCTCCAGTTTTTATCCCTGCCCTTAATAGTTCGTTTGACCCCGAGGTTCGTACATGGTTGCTCTGGCCCCCAATCCTCTGCGCATCGGTCTCACTCAAGAGCGCGTCCCACAGCCCCTTATCTTTGTTCTGTTTGGTGCATCCGGCGACCTCGCGTCTCGCAAATTGATTCCGGCCATCTACCGTCAGTTCCAAGCTCGCCGCCTCCCTCCAGAGTTTGCCTTGGTCGGTCTGGCTCGTCGGGAGTGGACGGATGAGATTTATCGCCAAAAAATGCGCGAGGCTCTGGAGGAATTTGCCCCCAATGACTTGGGGCCGGATGAAGTCTGGAAAGACTTCGCCAGCCGCCTGCACTACTTCCCTCTCAACATCAAATCGCGCGATAGCTATTTAGAACTAAACGACCTCCTGGGTGGGCTCGATCGCGAACGAGGCACCCGAGGCAATCGCGTTTTCTACCTGTCCGTATCCCCCAGCCTGTTTTCACAAGCCCTCGAAAATCTGGCATCCACAGGCATGATTGCTGATCGCGAAAAAACGCGCATCGTGCTAGAGAAGCCCTTTGGTCGCGACCTCCCCTCCGCCCAAGAACTGAACAAGACGGTGAATGCCGTCTGCGACGAGCGCCAGGTCTACCGCATCGACCACTACCTGGGCAAAGAAACTGTCCAGAATATGTTGGTGTTTCGCTTTGCCAACGCCATCTTCGAGCCTTTATGGAATCGAAACTACATCGACCACGTCCAAATTTCTGTGGCAGAAACCGTCGGGGTAGAAGATCGAGCGGGCTACTACGACAGCTCGGGGGCGCTGCGGGACATGCTGCAGAACCACCTCATGCAGTTGTATGCGCTGGCTGCGATGGAACCTCCCGTATCGCTGGCCAGTGACGGAGTGCGCAACGAAAAGGTGAAGGTGGTGCAGGCCACCCGTATTGCCAATCCTCGCCATGTTGAAGACTGCGCCATTCGCGGTCAGTACTCCAGTGGCTGGATGGCTGGGCAACAGGTACCGGGATATTTGACCGAGTCGGATGTCCATCCGGAATCGGGTACGCCGACGTTTGTGGCGGTTAAGCTATTGTGCGACAACTGGCGCTGGCAGGGGGTGCCGTTTTACCTGAGAACGGGTAAGCGGCTGCCGAAGAAGGTCTCGGAAATTGCGATCGTCTTCCGTCAGGTGCCACTGCTCCTATTCGAATCCGCTGCCCATCAACTCAGCCCGAATGTACTGGTAATGCGATTGCAGCCCAACGAGGGCATTTCGCTGCGGTTCGAGGCCAAGATGCCGGGACCGGATATTTTGACCCGCTCGGTCGATATGGATTTCCAGTACGGCACGTCATTTGGTACCAAGACGGCGGATGCCTACGATCGCCTGTTGCTAGACAGCATGCTGGCAGATCAGACATTGTTCATGCGTTCCGACGAAGTGGAAGCTGCTTGGCGGGTGGTCACCCCAATTCTGACCTCCTGGGAGAATCCTGAAATTACCCATCGGGTGAGCCAGTACGAGGCAGGTACTTGGGGACCGGCAGCAGCTGAGGAGTTGCTGAATAGAGACGGTCGCAGGTGGCGTCGATTGTAGATTTCGCTATATTTTGCTGCACAAGAAAAAAGCTCCCGGCAATTTCCCGGGAGCGTTAATTGCTATTGAGAGTCGTTTCCTACGGTCGAATGCTCAATTGGACTGACTTCAAGGACTGTCTATCAGTAATGAGGCATCGAAGTAGACCTGATGACTAAAACTGCCGGCGAGAGAAGACGATAACGGCGATTGATAGTAAAGCAGTGGCGTAGCACAGGCTGTAGAGGGCCGAAAATCCCATGTCCGCCGGACTGGGCAATTGGGCGTAAATGGCATCATTTTTCAGGTTCAGCCGGGTGAAATTTGGCAGGATGAGAAACAGCCCCTGCATGATGGTTTTGGTTGCACTGGCATCCATGTTGCTGGCAAACTGCAGCAACGTTTGGCTGAGGTGACCCATAACGTATAGAGCCAGCGTCAGCAGCGTAGCAATGAGCGATGAGGTAATAACGCCAAACATGATGGCGGCACCTAGAATCACCACCTGTTCCAGAAAGATGAACAGAATGGCTAACACTAACGACCCAAACGGCAAATCCGTCTGCAGCATAGCCACCCCACCCAGGTAGATGGGGGTCATGATGGCCAGCAGCACGGATATCAGTACCGACATACCGATATGCTTGCCCACCAGCAGCTCTGCTCGACTAATGGGTTTGGCCACCAACAGGTACATGGTGCGCTTTTCGATTTCTTTGTTGATTAAGTTAGGACCAAGAAACGCCGCCACCAGCAACGCCAGAATATTAATTCCCGCCAGGCCAATGTTAAGGACAACCGTGACCTCGGCACCATTGGCAATATCGGGAATCAGCAGCACTGCCCCGGTCATCACAGCCAAGAACAACAGGACTAGGTACAGAATCTTGTCCCGCACCATTTCACGAAATACGTTGTGAGCGATCGCCCACACCCGATTAACATTCAATACTCCCAAGCCATCCATAATGTCGTTGCTTCTCCTTGCAGCGTTCGTCACATCTGCAGCATTTCCAGATCGACGTTCGGTCGTTTTCCCAAAGAGCGTCTCCTCAGCCAAGCGAAACAGCCGATGGTGCAAACCTCGGCCCCGGGAATCGATCGAACTAACGTTTCACAACCTGCAGCGGTAAGGTTGAATGTGGTACTGTCAGTTTTCCCAATTCCATGGAATTTTCAGCTCGCGAATTTTCAGCTCGGATCGTCGTCAGCCTCCGTCCTTCTGTCCTCGACCCTGCCGGAACTGCCGTGCAACATAGCCTGCACCAACTTGGATACAGCTCCGTGGAAGGGGTAAGAATTGGCAAAAACATCACTCTGACTCTGCAGGCCACCAATGCTGACGCAGCTCGCCAAGATGTGGAAGCAATGTGCGAAAAGTTGCTGACCAATCCGGTGATTGAGAACTACACAATCGAGATCGAGCCAGTAGCGGCACCAGTTGCATAATCTTCGATCCACACCAATATCGGCTGAAACTTACAGGCTAGAACTATGGGCACGTGCAAATTTGGGGTAGTGGTTTTCCCCGGTTCCAACTGCGATCGCGATGTGGCGACGGTGACTCGTGGTCTGTTGGGCCACCCCACCCGCTTGATTTGGCACCAAGATACCGACCTAGATGATGTCGATGTGGTGGTGTTACCCGGAGGGTTCAGCTACGGCGACTATCTGCGCTGCGGGGCGATCGCCCATTTTTCTCCGGCCATGCAGTCGGTGAAAGCGTTTGCAGATAAGGGCGGCTACGTATTGGGGATTTGTAATGGCTGGCAGATCTTGCTGGAATCAGGCCTGCTACCCGGAGCATTGGTGCGCAACAAAGAGCTAAAGTTTGTCTGCGATCGGGCTGGATTGAAGCTGGAGCGTAACGACCTGCCCTGGACCCAGGGCTACAGTGCCGGTCAGGTGGTGACAATGCCGATCGCCCACGGCGAAGGCAGCTATTACTGCGATGACGATACTCTCAAACAATTAGAAGACAACAACCAGATTGTGTGGCGCTACTGCGATTCTGGGAATGGCATTGCCAACCCTAACGGATCGGTGGGGGAGATCGCCGGAATCTGCAACCCTGCCGGTAACGTTTTGGGCATGATGCCCCACCCCGAACGAGCGGCGGAATCTATCTTGAATTTGGGCGAACGCGGTCAGTGTGACGGACTGCCGCTGTTGAAGGGTATTGCAGCAGCAGTTGAAGCGGGCATGAAATTGGCTGCAGTTTAGTTAAGCAGGCTGACTGCGATCGACGCTACTGATGGGATCGGCTCTGCAGTCAGCCTGATGACAGTGACAACTAAGCAGGATTCTATCCCTCTTCAAAATTCGACCGGCTTCTCAGGTAGAGTGGGTTCTGGAATTGTGGAGCCCTTCATGCAGTCCTGCGTTCTCAACGCCCCCGGCAAAATCAATCTCTATTTAGAAATCACGGGCGATCGCCCCGATGGATTTCACAGTGTGGTTATGGTCTTGCAGAGCGTCGAGCTGAGCGATAGAGTCTCCCTTACCCTGCAGCGGGGGGGAATTACTCTGAGCTGCGACCATCCCGAGGTGCCGACGGACAGCAGTAACTTGGCCTGTAAAGCAGCGGCCTTGCTGAAGCAGCGATCGGGCCATGACGGTGGGGTAGACATCATCATTGAAAAGCGCATCCCCGTCGGAGCAGGAATGGCTGGGGGCTCAACCGATGCGGCAGCGGTACTGGTGGGGCTGAATCAACTGTGGAATTTGGGGTTGACGGAGCTGGAACTGCAAGAACTGGCGGCGGAATTGGGTTCGGATATTCCCTTTGCGTGCGCGGTGGCACCATGCTGGCGATCGGTCGAGGAGAGCAGCTATCACCGCTTCCCGATCTGCAATCAGTGGCCGTTCTGCTGGGCAAGCACTGCGATCTGTCCGTCTCGACAGCATGGGCCTACAAAAACTACACTGAGCAGCACGCCGGTCAGCGTGGGCCGATCAGTCCTCTGCTTTCTGCCATTGCCCACCAAGATATAGACGAGATCGCCAAATCCCTCTATAACGATCTCGAATCGGTTATTCTTCCTGTCCACACCAAGGTGAACGATTTAAAAACGACGATTGGGGCAGTTGAGGGGAGTATTGGCGGCATGATGTCGGGATCTGGTCCAACGGTCTTTGGCTTGTTTAAGTCTACTGATGCTGCAGAATCGGCCCGACAGATGTTAATTAGCCAGCACCCCGAGATTGACTTCTGGGTAACGGCCACCAGTTCCGCAGGCATTTCGCTCTCATCCGTTGAGTAGGTTCCATGATTGAGCTTGCCTGTGTCTACCTCCCAGCACTGGTTAGGATGAACGCAAGTCTTCGACAACAATCATTCGGCAGAATAACGCCATGATCGGCAAATACTTCAAGAAAGCCCCCTCCGACCATCCCGATAGCGATCGCATTCCTCCCGGCCAGCATCTAGCAAACGGCTTTCCCGTCCTCACCTACGGTCAAACTCCTACGGTCGAGCCGACGGATTGGCAACTCACCATTCGTGGAGCCATAGACGGAGACACCGTCACGCTGTCCTACGAAGATTTATTGGCACTGCCCCAAGAGACGTTTACGGCTGACTTTCATTGCGTCACCCGTTGGTCGAAGCTAGATGTGTGCTGGACGGGAGTGACGCTGGAGGAACTACTGAAGGATATTTCCATTCGTCCTACCGCTCAACACGTGATGCAGTCTTGCTACGGTGGATACACGACTAACTTGCCTCTGGAAGATTTTTTGCGAGAGGGCAATTACCTGGTCCACACGCTTGATGGCGAGCCAATTCCCAAGGAGCACGGCGGTCCGGTGCGATCGCTGATCCCCCATCTCTACGCCTGGAAAAGTGCCAAGTGGATTAACGAAATTGCCTTCCTAGACGAAGAAGAGCTGGGATTTTGGGAGCGTAATGGCTATCACCATCGCGGCGAGCCCTTTGCAGAGGAGCGCTATAGCAGTCTGTAGTTAGAGCTCCCACTGATAATGGCTTTCCCAGAACACACCTTCAGATTGGCGATCGCCACGTGAAGCTCGGACGGCTTGGTAAGCTGGAAAGACTCGTCAACATGAAGTTTTATGAAACGCATTTTTGTCTGGCCGAGATTGGCTGCGAGGCGACTACTGGTTGCGTGCCTAGCGTTCCTACTGTGCTTGGGATGTGGAACTGGAGTGGCGATCGCTCAAGACGGCACCGTTAACTACAACGGCACAGATTTGGTGGAGCGGGATTTGTCCGATACCGATTTCATCCGCACCACCTTTGTCAACGCCAATATGAAGCGGACAAACTTTCATAAATCGAGGTTGATGGGGGCTACCCTGACCCGAGGCTATCTAGAGGAAGCGGATTTATCAGACACTGACTTGACGGCGGCATTACTCGATCGCACCAGCCTCGTACGCGCCAACTTGAAAAATGCCAATCTGACAGCCGCCATCATTACCAGTACCACCTGGGAAGAGGCCGACATTGAAGGGGCAGACTTTACCGATGCCATCCTCAATCGCGAGGCGATCGTCTATCTATGCAGCTACGCCAGCGGAACAAACCCCACCACCGGCATCGATACGCGCGAATCCTTGGGCTGCAAGTGAATCTCTGGGTAATGAATGTGTGCAACTAATCTGCTGCTAACGGCATTGAAGCTGTCGGTTCACCCGCCCTGGCTCAGCGCTTACTCCTATCGCATTTCCTGACATTCCATCGGTACGATACGCGAGTGATTGTCAGATTGCTTTTCGCTCATGTTTCTCCTCTGGTGGTTCCATGCTGGGGACCGTTCCGCAGAGTTTGTCTCAGTCTGCAATACCACTAAATCATTGAGGTGGCTACCTTGAATTGTCCTGACAGGGAGTCCTTCCTCCCCCTCTTTCTCAAGAGGTCGCTAAGCTAGTAGAAATATTGCCTAGCAACCCTTGCATCCACAGTGTGCGATATACAAGCCGTGTGATTGATCGTAGGGTGCTCAAGTGGCACTCTCCCTCACTTTTCACCCATACCGAGTGGGTTGTGATGGTTCGCTATATGGTTCGCTATGACACCATCTTGCATGCTGTTGCCTGTGTTTCATGTTGTTGTTCGTGATGAAAGGAATCCATATGAACCCCAAGCAGTCTCTGACGCTATTGCTCGCCACCTGCGGTCTGGCGATCGCCTCTGCTCCTCTTCTGGTTGGCAATGGAGGAATAGCAACGGCTCAAGAGGCCACCAGTCCGTTTGACACCCACACTCCACTACTGTTGGCGCAAGACGCAGAGCCTGCCCCCAGCGGAGAGGCTCCGCTCTCGATTGAAGAAGCTACCGAACGTCTCAGTTCTGTGCCGGTCTTCTCGATCGTGTCGGAAGATAACTCTCCCGTTCTGGCCAACATCGAACAAGAGGGGGATAGCGGCGAAACCGTCCAGTTGGTCAGTTTCTGGCTCGACCACACCGCCGCCCAAGCTGCTTTAGATAATATCCGCGAGGCAAACCCTGATGTGGGGTCTCAAGCCCGTCTGATTCCGATCGCCCTGTCCGAAGCATTGCGGGTGGCTCGTAGCGAGCAAGAAGAAGGGGGAGAGATAGCTTTTCGCGTCTGGCCCAACACCCAGACTCTTGACATGGCTACCACCATGCTGAACGAAAGCGGCGAGGCAGAGCCAGTGGAGAGCTTCCCTGGTATTCCCGTGTTCTACGGTGAGTCTCAAGATGGCGTGCTCACGATCGAGGCGAACGGTAGTGAAGTGGTCCCGTTCTTCTTCGATCGCAATGACTTGGCGGCGACCTTGGAACGCGCTGGTGAAGGGGACAATGCTGGAGTTGTGGATCGCACCCAAATCCGCGTGACCTCTCTCAATCAGGTGGTGAACTCCATGATCTCCCCTGGTTCCGAGGCCAATGCCAGCAAGATCGAATTTGTCCCCGCCCGTACGTCTCTAGAGTACGTTCAGCAGGAATTCCCCGACACCCTGCAAGAATAAGTCGCTAGATCGTAAATTCGTTGAATAGATTCACTCGCAGCCTCTCTTTCTTGCTCGTTAGGGGGCTGCTTGTTCGCGTACGGCACTAGCGAATCCGCCGGGATGCATAGAGTCTCGAGACAGCTGCAAACCTTGGTTGGCAAGGGAAGCTGGACAGGGAATTCTCAATTGCGGATTGCAGATCGCTAAATTGACACATCTCCCCCACGAATCCCGCTGTTGATAGCCTAGAAGCCTGCCGCCCCAGTAGCTCTTTATGCCTGCCGTCAAAACCCGCACCATCGCAGATATCAACCAAAAAATTGCGGATGGAACCGTCACCGTTCTCACTGTCCAGGAATTGAAAGCTCTGGTGGCAGAGGTTGGCGTCAGTTCGGCGTTCCAGCAGGTGGATGCGATCGCCACCGGGACGTTTGAACCCATGGATGCATCTGGAGCGGTTCTGAATGTCGGTCATTCCGATCCTCCTATCAAGATGGCTCGAGCCACTATCAATGACGTCCCGGCCTATGCAGGGTTCGGTGCCGTCGATCTCTATTTAGGGGCCTCCCAGCCGAGCGAGCGGCGCGATGAACGATATGGCGGCGGGCACGCGATCTCCGATTTAATTGCCGGAAAGTCCTTACACTTGCATGCCGTAGGCCACGTTACCGATTGCTATCCTCGCGCCGAAATTGACACGCAGATTACCAAAGACCGCCTCAATCAGTTTTATTTGTTCAATCCCCGCAATGCCTACCAGAACTTTATTGTGGGAGTGAACGGAGGCGATCGTACCCTCTACACCTATCTCGGCCCGCTGCAGCCCCGTTTGGGGAACGCCGTTTATTCCAATCCCGGCTGTCTATCCCCGTTGATCAACGACCCCGAACTGAAAACCGTTGGCATCGGCACTCGCATTTTCCTGGGGGGAGCCCAAGGCTACATCGCATGGGAGGGGACTCAGCATTTCCCCAATCAAAAGCGCTTGCCCAATCACACCCCCATCGGCCCTGCTGCGACGTTAGCCTTGATTGGTAATGCCAAGGACATGAGCGATCGCTGGGTGCGGGGATGTTACTTCAGAGGGTATGGCCCCTCCCTCATGCTGGGGGTCGGTATTCCCATTCCCGTTCTGACCCCCGAGGTGGTGGAGCGGGCAGCGGTTTCCGATTCAGATTTGGTGGCTCCTGTCATCGATTTTGCCATTCCCCGCCGAGTGCGCCCTAGCTTTGGCATGGTCAGCTACGAACAATTGAAATCGGGACAAGTGATGTTGAACGGGCAAACCGTCCGCGTCGCTTCTCTGGCCAGTCTGTATATGTCGCAAGCGGTGGCGGAAACTCTCCGAGACGAGATTCGGGCGGGTCGATTTTTATTAAGTGAGGCAGTGGCTCCGCTACCGAGCGATCGCCCCTTCTTCCCTCTCCAAGAGAATTAGTGTCGATAATTGTTGTGTGCAGAGAAGGCTTCAGTCGATCTTGCGGGGATCGATCGCCGGGCGAACTTAAGAGCTGCCTGGTGGACTCTAAAAAATTTCTATCAGTAGGGCATCCCTTCAAGCTGAGTGACTAGATTTGAAGTGCAGGATTCGGCAAGGGAGACAGCCACATGGACGTCGCATTCTTTAGCGCCAAGTCATACGATCGTCGCTCCTTCAAAGCCGCTAACGCAGAGAATACTCACACCCTTACGTTTTTAGAGCCACAGCTCAATCCCAAAACTGCTGTACTGGCTGTGGGCTATCCAGTTGTTTGTGCGTTCGTGAATGATTGTGCAGATGCGAAAACGCTGGATATCTTGGCAGCTGGTGGCACTCGCCTGTTAGCGTTGCGATGTGCCGGATTTAATACGGTCGATCTGAAGCGGGCTGAAGAGCTAGGAATCAAGGTGGTGCGAGTACCGACCTATTCCCCCTACGCAGTGGCAGAGCATGCGGCTGCCCTCATCTTGGCCCTGAATCGCAAGATTTTTCGTGCCTACAATCGAGTCCGCGATGACAATTTTTCATTAGAAGGATTGCAGGGGTTTGACTTGTACGGTCAGACAGTCGGCATTGTTGGTACCGGCCAAATCGGCATGGTGTTTGCTCGCATTATGCAAGGGTTTGGCTGCAAGCTCCTGGGATACGATGTGTACCCCAACGATCGCTTTGAGACTTTTGAGAATGCTCGCTATGTCTCGCTTGCTGAACTATATGCGCAATCTGACATCATCTCGCTCCACTGCCCATTGCTTCCCGATACCTATCATCTGATTGATGGAGAGGCTATTGCCCAAATGAAGCCTGGGGTAATGCTGATTAATACCAGCCGGGGCGGGTTACTCGACACTCCTGCTGCAATTAAAGGGATCAAGTCCGGTCAGATTGGCTATCTCGGTATTGATGTGTACGAACAAGAGGACGGTCTATTTTTCCAAGATTTATCCGACACTATCATCCAAGACGACACATTCCAGTTACTGCAGTCGTTTTCCAACGTTGCGATTACTGCCCACCAGGCATTCTTTACTCGAAATGCGCTGGAAGCGATCGCCACAACAACACTGGCAAATATCTCTCAATTTGAAGCAGGGGAACCCCTAAAAAATGAGGTTGTCTACCAACCTCCTGTTGTTTCTGAAGCGGAGGCAGCCGCATAAATGGCAGAGGTTCCGTAGCTAGTCAATGTCACGTTATTTTGATTCTCAGGGCAATGAATTTTTACCCAAACCAGTTGGTGAACTAACCCACGTAGGCAAACTGGGTGGCCCCTTCGATCGAACGTTTCTGTCACTCAGCTTCTTTTCGGAGCACCTTGACAGAGCCGAAATCACCTCAAAGCTGCAAGTGAAACCAACTGGGGCATGGAATCCTGGTGAACGATACTCATTAGGCGGTTCGGGAAATACAAGGATTGTTGACTGAGGCAAATGGCAATCGAAGACATCCCCGAGTCGCGATCCAGCCTATCTGCAGAGTCAACAGCTCATGCAAACGTGCTCCAGCGATCTTGATGCATGGACGCTTCTCACGTCTAAGTACCAAGCTTGGTTATCAGTTTGCGGACGTTTAGCCAATTTCAATCGGGAGCTGGCACTTAAACCTAGCGTTCTTCATCTGCTTGCGGAAAGGAATCTAATATTAATCGTGGATGTCTACTTCGAGGAGCAAAGCGAACCCAGTCCAGAGTAGTCTCAGATCCTCGATCTAAAATCTAAATTCGCAATCTATCTAACCTTAGAAACCTCACGATTTTGCCCACATGTCCGATCGCCTTTCCCCTCCGCAGCTACTGCGACATCTGTTTGATACCGCCGTAAACGCCGCATTGCCCCACCAGATTATTCCACTACATTTACCCCCTCAGCCAAAAGGCCGGACAGTAGTGGTAGGGGCAGGCAAATCAGCCGCTGCAATGGCACGGGCCGTCGAAGATAACTGGGATGGGGGGCTGACTGGGCTGGTGGTGACTCGCTACGGTCACGCCGTCGAAACTAAGCAGATCGAAGTGGTAGAAGCGGGCCATCCGGTGCCGGATGCGAATGGTGTAGGCGCTGCCCGCAGAATTTTGGATATGGTGAGTCCTTTGACTGAGGATGACCTCGTCATTTGTTTAATTTCAGGGGGTGGCTCTGCTCTATTTACCCTGCCTCCTAAGGAACTCAGTCTAGAGGAGTTGGCTGACATCAACCGCCAGTTACTGAGCTCGGGGGCTGCGATCTCCGAGATGAATGCTGTTCGAAAATCTCTCTCGCTTTCATCGGGAGGACGTCTGGCAGCAGCAGCATATCCGTCCACCGTTGTTTCGCTGATTATTTCCGATGTACCGGGGGACGATCTGGCTACAATCGCCTCCGGCCCCACAGTCGGCGACACGATAACGGCCCAAGCCGCCTTGCAAGCCATTCGCGAGCGCAAGATCAAGATATCGCCAGCAGTCGAGAGGTATTTAAACCGCGACCTCAATCCCACCATTGCTCCCACCGATCCCAGGCTGTCTACCACTCAAAACCTCTTGATTGCCACCCCTCAGCAGTCATTGGAAGCGGCTGCAGAAGAAGCTGAGATGAATGGCTACTCGGCTTTAATTCTGGGAGATTCGATTGAAGGAGAAGCCCAAGATGTCGGCATTGTTCATGCAGGGATCGCTCAACAAGTCATTAACCACAACCAACCCCTCGTTCCTCCCTGCGTCATTCTTTCTGGAGGCGAAACTACGGTTACATTAGATCGCTCTGGAGGGAAGGGTGGGCGGAATAGTGAATTTCTATTGTCCTTTGCCTGTCACCTAAACGGTTTAGCCGATGTCTACGCGATCGCTTGCGATACGGATGGCATAGACGGCAGCGAAGATAATGCAGGTGCTGCTATTTCTCCTGAATCCATCCAACTCGCGCGAGCTAAAGGATTGGAGCCCATCGAATATCTCAGCAATCACAATGCCTACGATCTATTTGCTGCGATCGACGCCTTAGTGGAAACAGGGCCAACGTTGACAAATGTGAATGACTTTCGGGCGATCGCAATTGCTGGAAATTAGCTATCTCATACATCGTTGTATTGATGAATGATAGTCAGTGCCTGCTCAATAAATGCTATTTACGGGGCTTGCATGACAAGCATTTACACCTAGGCAGGTAATGAATTGCGGATGATTGTTTGCCATTGTAAATAAACATGTGTATTGCCTAGCTTGGATGATTTTCTGACAAGTCTATCTTTAAGATTGGGTACCGTACTGATTGGAGAGGTGAGTTGTAAGTCTACGTGAAGAGCAGTTGATTAAAGACACGGCAATGAACTTCAATCACGAATCGCTTATTCGATTTGCACGATACGAACTTCGCACACTTCTGTGTAGTAGCTGTTCTAGTTCTGGCAGTGACTAGGCGACTATAATCGCATCTTTCGCACTGAAAATCATTCTCTTCTAGCATGAGATCAACACCGAGCATTGAAAAAGGAGAAACAAGCACAATCACTATTTGAAATAATAGTTAGCTAAAATCACTATTCACGTTTCAGCTCAGCAGCTATTGAGTATTTAGAAATAGTTCTAATGCTGAATTCCGAGGGAAAGAGATTG
>JBCBVA010000103.1:0-13686 GCA_039817825.1 Cyanobacteria bacterium J06642_12
GCCATCGCGACTATCCCCATCTCCAGGGGGTACAGTTCCACCCCGAAAGCATTTTGACCGATGATGATGCCATCTTCGGTCCAAGCGGTAATTTCTAGGCAGTCTGGCAAACTAGACTTTTCTACAATTAAGCTGTGGTAGCGGGTGGCATCAAACGGGTCGGATAAGCCTGCAAACACCCCGCTATTCTCGTGATAAATTGGCGACGTCTTGCCGTGCATCAACTTCGGGGCGCCGATCACCTTGCCGCCAAACACCTGGCCAATCGATTGATGTCCCAGACAGACCCCCAAAATGGGCACATCGGCTGCAAGCTCGCGAATTACCTCCAGCGACACACCTGCATCATCTGGTCTGCCAGGACCAGGAGAAATGACAATTCCGTCAGGGTTTAGCTGGCGAATTTCGTCAAGGGTAATGCGATCGTTGCGGAACACCTGTACCTCCGCCCCTAGCTCTCCTAGATACTGCACCAGGTTGTAGGTAAAACTATCGTAGTTATCGATGACCAGCAGCATAATTCGCCGTTCCGTTTCAGATGCCTATTCTAACTGTCCGACTCGAATGATTTGCCAGGCTTGTTGCGAGGGAGGTTACCGAGCAACTCTTGGATTCCAGCAAGCCTGAGTGAGGATGAATCCTTTGACTGTTGGATGAGATCGAGCCCTCATCGCCAGAACTCGGGCCTTCAGAGGCTGGGGTTGAGATGCCGATATCCTGCCAAAGCCCACGGACTTGATGGAAAAAAGTCAATGCAGCTACGTTGCCTCTTACGGGGGTCACGATTCAGGCTGAAGCTGTAACTCCGTCAATGGAAGAGAATATGAATCGACAACAGAGCCTTTGGTTTGGCTGACTGGGGCAATGGGTTTGTACTGAATGGAGATCGCACTAGCCTCCCGCTCTAAGAAAAACACCTCATCCCCCGGTTGCCAGGTTGAGGAATGGGGGAACAGCTCGAATCGATCGCGACGTCGCAAGGCGATCGCCAGCAGATAATCACTGCGAATAAATTCCGTCAGTTGATTGACTAAGCGGCGATGGTTGTCGGAACTGACAGAGGGCAATGATTGAGTTTGCTTTGCACCGGGTCTCAAGCGATTATCCTCCGGTTCCGAGTCCGAAACTGGTTCGCGATTGGAGACAGCTCGACTCACAATTTGTGCTTTCCAGATAGCCGCTACACCCTCCTTATCCTTCAGTGGTAACTGAAGGACTTTGACATGCACCGCCTCTGAATTGAGGAAGTTATTCCATTCAGCGATCGCCTTGCTCCCGCCAATAATGTCCTGCACTTCTTCAGACACATTTTCTTGGCCTTTCTTTAACGCAGCCAACACGTGAGGTACATCGTAGGTACTGGTCGCTAGCTCGGCGATCGCTTGGTTGACTTCGCTATTGAGGGTGATGGCCACAAGCGTTTCGGCATGTTCAACGCCAGCATTAGCCAACACGACCGGATCTAATGCGTTGCCATACACCACTTCTAATTCGGGTTCGGCCTCGAATCCTTCAGTGCTTCCTTTCGGTACTGTTGCACTAGCACTGGGAGCGTTGACAGGGACTTGCTGATGGGCGATCGCTGTCACCGACTGACCGGCACCATGCAACAAGTCTGCAAGCTGCAAGACCACGCCATTATTGCCGACAACGACTGTAGTTCCACCTTCATTCAGTCCCAATAATTTGGCCACCAGTCCGGCTGACAGACCCTGCAAAATAACCGTGGTGGCGATCGTCAAAAACACTAGCGCTTTAACCGCTTCCCCCCCTGCAATCTCTCGCTCGGTCAGCACCAAAGCAAACAGCGAAGACACCGAGGCTGCCACAATTCCGCGCGGTGCCATCCAAGCGGCAAACACTTTTTCGCGCCAAGTCAGCTCTCCCCCCCACGTGCACAGCCAAATACTGAGAGGGCGGACCACAAACATGAGCACGGCCACCGTTCCGACCGCTCCCCACCCCAGAAGCAAGACCGATTGAAGAGAGAGATTGGCAGTCAGCAGTATAAACAGTACGGAGATGGCAAGCAGAACTAATTGGCCCTGAAAGCGCCGCACCTGCCGCTCGCGAAATTCAGCCACTTGACGGACCACAATACCTGCCGTCACCGCTGCCATCAACCCCGACTCGTTCAGCAACGACTGAGACAACACATAGATTCCAAGCGCTCCAGCCAGAACCACCGAGTTAATCAGTTCTTCCCCCAATAACTTCTGCGATCGCTTCAGCAGTTGGCCAATACAGAAACCGCCCACCGCTCCTATCGCTGCTCCCACTGCAAGTGACCCCAGTAGGGAGACCGCCGCAACAAACAGCTCTTCGGAATTAGGAGTGCCTGCCAGTGCCAAATTCAGCACCACCACTGCCAAAATGGCTCCGATGGGGTCGATTAATACGCCCTCTCCCTCTAGCAGCGTGCTGAGGGATTCGCTAACTCGAACACGTTTCAGGATGGGATTAATGACCGTTGGACCAGTGACCACCACCAGCGAGCTGTAAATAAATGCAATCCTCCAGGGAAATTCCCCCAAGTAATGGGCAGCTACAGCGCCACCCATCAGGGTAGTCGCGGCCCCTAAACTCACTAGTCGCCACAAACTTTTGGACACGCGACCGAGAGTTTGCAAATTCAGGTTGAGTCCCCCTTCAAACAGGATGAGCGCAACCGAGAGGGCCACAATCACTTCAATGCCCACCCCAAGCGACTCGGGACTAACCCAACCCTCCATATCTGGCCCCAGCACCACACCGAAGACCAGCAAGAAGACGATGCTGGGAACCTTGACAATATTTGCCAGTACTTGAGCACCGATACCGGCGACCAGCACCAGTACCATCATGCTAGTTAGGGTAAACGACTGCTCCATGGCACGGCTGCTTGAACGCGAGCCCGTTCCTCCCCTTCAGGTCTACATAAGTCTAACGAAGTTGTTCGAATAGTACCCTTGAGAGTCGATACTATCGCGTTTGTTAAGGTAATCGCGAACTTGATAGCCACAGTCACGCGATCGCGTACTTTGTTCGTGCGCTTGTAGAGACAGATGCTTATGAAGGCAGGGTAACCCTGCCAGACGGCCTTACCAGATACTTAATTTGAGGGATGTGGAGGACACCAGAATACTGCCAGCCAAATATCCCGCTCAAGTAACTCCATCGAACTGACTCTGCCCAACTTCGTCACGGTCAGCGGCAACCCGAGACATCCCAGCAATTGCGTTCAGCCCATCACATCAGTAGTTAGAAAAATGCTTGAAACGCACAACTCGACATCAGCTTACACACTCGAAATCGCCCTATAGCCAAGTCAAGAGTAATCAGATCTTGCTATGGCAAACAGCGGTTTAAAGATCCGAATCGCAGCCAGGATCCAATTATACTTAGGCGGTCGGTCTAGAATAAGCACATATACCCCGATCGCTTCATGTTGCCTCAACTTCCCAGTCGTTGCTCATCGTCCGTCCAATCTGCCGCTCAGTGCGAAGACGAGATCGAAACTGCTAAGGCGCGACCTGTCCCTCCTGTCGAACCCCGTCCCATCTTTCAGCTAGAAATAGACGGCTGGGTACTGTTTGCTGAGCTGGTTCAATCCACCTTGCAATCAAACGGTAGAGAAATGGCCTGGGCACGACCCATGCTGCTAGTTCACAAGCACGATAGAGGGCACACAACCATAGCGCTTGAGGGCGTCCCCGATTTATTGTGGCCTGCGGCCCACTTTTCCCCCGCCTATAGCGAAGACTTGCTTCCCCACCTGGCAAATAGCGTGACGATTCCCTTGGATGCGGCACAACAGCAATTGCGTACTTTCGTTCAGCAGGTATGGGACGTTCGCGAAGGGTGCCCTGCGGCGGGTTGATGTGCCAGGAAACATGCTGGAGAGCTAGCTCTCCATAGCTGAGTGCAAAACGCTGTCCATACATTAGTTGGGCTGTCTGGTAGAAGCTTTTCACCCTCAGTGGCGCGACCGATCCGCCTCTACCACTGCTTGGCCACCTCTGTGACCGCCTCCAACGCTTGATGTAGCAACTCCACCGTTCCGTTTCGGCAACAGTTTCGAGCCTCCTGTTCCAGTTGAACGCACAGCTCTAACATACGTAGCGCCCCTACGTTTCCACTGGCTCCCTTCAACTGATGGGCAACGGCTGCAACATTTGACCAATTGTCTGCTACAAGAGCAACCTCAATGTCTGCCAAACAGTCGCGAGCATCCTCGATGTAGGCGTCAAGCAATTCAACTTCAAACTCTCGCTCGCCATCTGAAATACTGCCCAGACGATCGCGATCGATAACGCTGACACTTGAGTTACGGTGAGCATTGCTGTTGGTCATGTACAGTCCTCAGGGAGCGCGATCGCAGAGCAGCCTCATCGCACGGCCAAGCGGCTGTCAGCACCATCAGGCCACCACTACCGGTTTGCATCCAATTCTGACAGTGGCGATCGACTCGTCTAGGGACTAACCTGCGATGCCCTCTACGGTATCAAACTCAAATGCAGCAGAGAACCCGTAAAGAGGTCTCTACGACCCTATCTTCAGAGAGTTCGAGCGACTGCGATCCCTCCCGACTGGCTAGCGTCCTATGGGGGTTGCTGTCAGTTTTTTGATGGTTATGTGAGTGCAATCTTTGGGACCGCCGCCTACTATCCAGCCCGATCGCCTGTGGGCGTCGCCGAGGTAAACAGTAATTGCTGTACAACTTGCAACAGGGTGGACTTAGAAATGGGCTTGTTGAGATATCCGTCCATTCCAGACGCAAGACACATCTCTTTGTGACCGGGCTGAGTATTGGCTGTCAGGGCAATAATCTTTGTTCGGCAGCGATCGCCTTCGATCCGTCTCAATTGTCGGGTGGCTTCGTAACCATCCATTTTGGGCATTTGGCAATCCATCAGCACCAAATCAAAGCACTGTTCCCCCATTTGCGAGAGAGCTTCTCGCCCATTTTCCGCCTGTTGAACTTGACACCCAATCGATTGCAGTTGACGCTGCAGGATAATGCGGTTGGAGCGGCTATCGTCCACTACCAAGACGGTTCCGAGCTGTCGGGAGTTCAGTGGTGAGGCAGCAGAAAACGGAGCGGCTGTACTGCTGTCGGATCCGATAGTGGCAATAGACTTTGCGGGGCAGTTCAAAGGACTATCCTCACCGATGAATAAGTGTTTTGGATGGATTAAGCGTAGAAGGAGTGGTCTTGAAATCCCACGGAAGCTAATGTCCTGCAAAATTGATTGGAACAACCCACTTACTTAGGAGCATCATTCGATCTTTGAATTGAATCCAGGCTGTCAATATCTTGTGAATTTTTTGTGAATGCAGGTCACGCCAGTGCATCAGCCTGAGAGAGAGTGCCCTTTTTCCCCCTCCGCTCCTATAGCTTTCGGCAATCAACTATGGAGAGTTATCTAGCCATTTTTCTTGGAGAATCAAGGCTTTGGGCTGTCTCCACACTCCAGACTTACAGCCGATTGGCATACATCGAAACGATGCTATGACCGTGGCCATATAACTGCGGACAGTTTAGCTATGTCCCTCCCTGACTATGCTTGGAAACCGTTGTCCTACCTGAAATGGCAAGCACCATAAATCGACACAATGAGACACGAAAGCTCGAACACAGATATACCGCAATAGTTGCGGAGCATACGTCCACTAGTCGCAATACCTATAAGCCTCAACTGGCCTAAAGCTCGCACATGCTATCGTCCGGTGCAAAGACTCGCCCAATGTCAATGGTTAGGCGGAACTTATCCCCACGGATTGTCGTTGAACGGAGATGAGCTGAAAGGCTCAGGTTCCTGATCCTCCTTGTCCTCTGGCGGGGCAGGAGGTTCCGGCGGAGTATCCATCCAAGGATCGTCCGAGTAAGGAGCAGGAAAGGGAGGCTCACTACTGACCCCAGCACCAGTGCCGTCAAAGGATGGAGAGGGATTCCCACCTGCATAGCCATTCGCCGGATAAGCCTCGACACTTTGGTTACTAGGATCTTGTGTCTCGAAGCTCTGGCTCTCAACACTCTGGCTGTCAAAGCTTTGGCCACCGTACTGAGGGCTACTATTATCTGAATCGGCATACTCTTCATTCGGGTAGCGGGTAGAGCTGCCGTACGCTTGATTCGTGTAGGTGTTGTTCTGTCCGTCAAAGCTCCCAGTACTGTCATATTCCCCAGAATTGTAGTTACCGGAATCATAATTTCCGGAATTATAGCTACCGGGATTATTGCTACCTGCAGAGTAGTTGGTTGCCGTAGCAAATTCTCCGTAGCCAGCGTTCTCGCCAGATGGAGCTGGCTGGGAATTCCCGTAGCTTACGGAGTTACCATCGGCGTACGAATCGTTTGAATAGTCAGCACTGGCATAAGCCGCATTATCGTAAGGCGCTTGTTCGTACCCTGCAGGTGAGGGAGCTGGCTCGGGATTGTAGGGAGAATATCCAGCGTTGGCGTACCCTTGCTGGCTATAGTCGCGACCGTAATCCTGCTCGAGGTAACCCTGGTTGTAATCGGGGCGATCGCCATAGCCGCTGTCGTAGGCGTTGGGAGGATAGCCTCCATTTTGGGTGTATGGGTCGGCTTGCGCGTACGAGTCGGCTTGCGCGTACGGGTCGGCTTGGGTGTATGGGTCGGCTTGGGTGTATGGGTCATTGGGGTAGCGATCGCCCGAGAATTGATTGCGAGGGGGAGGATCTTGAGTCGCCTCGACATCTCTCAGCAGTTCTTTCGCTTCCTGCAATTTTTCTCGCAACACCTCATCCGGATCGGTACCCAATGCTTTGAGTTCCGCCCGCTTCTCGTCAACCTGAGTCAGCAATTCATCTAAAGATACGGTGAAGTGAGACACCGTTTGCATCATCTGAGTGGCTTGCTCTTCACGCGTCTCGATTGCCTTAGACAGCTCTTGAGTGCGAACGATGAAATCGGCTTCTTGATTGGTGAGATTTTCAATCGTCTGGTTGAGGACAGCTCGCCGCCGCTCCAATTGGGCCACGATATCTGTCAGTTGACGCTCGCGATCGCTCAGATTGCGCTCGCGAGTCTGCACCTCTTCCAATCGTCCCTGCGCCTGTGCCAGCTCGTCCCGAAAGTACATCACTTGCGGTTCGATTTCGTTGCGTTCTTGATGCAAGTCGAGCACGAAAGATTCGAGATTACTCTTCTCCATCCGCAGCGATTCACACTCGTTCACCAGCGAGTTGTGCAGTTGACTGAGTACCTCGGCCTCCGCCACCACTTGACTGAGCTGGGTGACTCGTTCGCCAGCTTCTGCCAATTGGCGCGCAATGCCTTGGCTTTCACTAACTTCCGGCTCGTTGAATATTTCTTTGATTTGCGTTTGGTCCAGCAATCGTTGAGTGAGCTGGCGGAAACGAACGGAAAAATCTGCCATAGGTGACGCGCTCTATCCCTTGGGCGAGAGTAGCTATTCATCCTTTTAACTCTATCATTTGCCTCTCTTACTGCCTGCTGCGCTAATTGGGCTGTTAGTGCGAGAGGGTTAACCGGGTCAAAACCAGGCACCAGGCTTGAGACAATAGTCTGGCGGATTTCTAACCGCTGAATATTATCAACCGCGGCTTAGAGACGACAGCTACATAGATATGACAACTGCGAGAACATTTCAAAGCACAACGTTTGACTCGCATAGTACGCTTATCTGATGTGAGTATTTGCGAGAGCGAGCATGGGTCGGGCAAAGAAGGTCGTACTGGCGTATTCCGGCGGTGTCGATACGACAGTGTGCATCCCCTATTTGAAAAACGAGTGGGGGGTAGAGTCTGTGGTGGCCCTGGCGATCGATTTGGGCCAGGGGGCCGAGCTGCAACCCATCCAAGCCAAAGGGTTAACCGCAGGGGCCGAACAGTCGCTGGTGAAAAATGCCACCCGCGAACTGATCGAAAGCTACGCCTTCCCCGCGATTCAAGCGAATGCGCTGTACGAGGCGCGCTATCCTCTATCGACAGCTTTGGCTCGCCCGTTAATTGCCAAGAAGTTAGTGGAAGTGGCTGAAGAGGTGGGAGCCGATGCAGTGGCCCACGGTTGTACAGGCAAAGGCAACGACCAAGTCCGTTTCGATGTAGCGATCGCTGCCCTCAATCCTTCTCTCAAAGTCCTGGCTCCGGCTCGCGAATGGGGCATGAGTCGAGAGGAAGCTATGGCGTATGGGGAAAAATTTGGCCTCAGTTTCCCGGTCAAGAAGTCCAGTCCCTACAGTATTGACCTGAACATTTTGGGGCGCAGCGCTGAAGCCGGAATTCTAGAAGATCCGTGGGCAGAGCCTCCGGCGGATGTCTACGCCCTGACGAAAGCGATCGCCGACACTCCAGATGACCCCGCCTATGTCGAAATCGAATTCGAACAGGGAATACCGGTCGCTCTTAACGGTCAATCTCTCGATCCGGTAGCGTTATTCGAACAATTAAATGCGATCGCCGGAGAGCACGGCATTGGCCGTATTGACATGATTGAAAATCGCCTCGTGGGAATCAAGTCTCGCGAAATTTACGAAACCCCTGCGCTACTGGTCTTGATTGCCGCCCACCGCGATCTGGAAAGCCTGGTACTCGCTAAAGACGTAACCCAATACAAAGCTGGAATCGAACAAACCTTCGGACAGCTCGTGTATAACGGCTTGTGGTTCTCGCCATTGCGAGATGCCTTAGATGGCTTTATCTCCAAAACTCAGGAGCGCGTTACCGGTACCGTGCGGATGCGTTTGCACAAGGGTCAGGCGATCTGCGCGGGCCGCAAGTCCGGCTTCTCTATGTACGACGAATCCCTGGCCACCTACAGCGAAGGGGACGAGTTCGATCACAAAGCGGCTGAAGGCTTTATTTACGTCTGGGGGCTGCCTACACGAATTTGGTCACGCGGCCTCAAGTAGTGTTCCATCACATCGAAGATTGCTGCTATGCATTGGTAGCAATCCAGGTCAACCATGCGTCCCCGCAAGAGCACCAAGAGCTTATAGCTATCTGCTATAAGGCTTAGAGTCTGGACCTTGATTGGTCAGGAGGACTGTTTAGGGAACTCTCCGCAATGGATTGCCGATCGCTATAAAATTAAAATCTTTCCAAAAAGTCATGACTATGGCTGATGGAATGTAGCATTACACACTCTTTCGCATTGGGAATTAGGGGTAGTCGTGACTACAATTAAGCATCTCTAGCGACAAGCTGGATGATGACCGGTGGGGAGGGGAGCAGGATGAACGCATCCGAAAAGGCAACGACATTTGACACGGCATCCAAGATTGCGACCGTCGTGAATTTGTTCAAGCAGGAATTTCCGGGAGTAGCAGCCAACTTACATCCGTGGGCCAACGACCGCGAAACCCTAGAACATATCGACCCTGACTCCATTGACTTGGGGTTTAATTTCCCCCCTGGAAAAACACTGGTACAACTCAGATTTGCGGGCGATCGCCTGATCGGAATTGACGCCGTTTGCTTCGGGTTGTTTAACAATCAACGTTGGCGATTTTCAACCATTGCTGACTGGGAGTTTCTCGGGAGTACTCCACCGTTGAATGGATTCTGCGATAAGTTTCGGCGAGTATGCCGTCAACTGTTTGACGTATTCAACGAGTCTGCCGATATTGCTAGTTAATCAGCAGCACCTCAGCAAGGCTACAGCCCTTCCCCGAATCAGAGTGGGTTGACCGCTAAGCTACTTTCGAGAATGGGCCTGTTTTTCTGCCCAATTGGCACCGGATCTCAGTAGAGCCATGGTTAAGCGACTAGCCACAGGTAAAGCAACAGATATCATCCACTCCAAAATGCGCAGTGTCACCTGACTGGCTCGGCGACTCAATACCCGCAGCAGGTGCCACATCATCGGCCATAATTCTTGGAATAGGGCAACACCTAACTCTGCACTAGCAATAACGATGTCTTGAGAGCGGCGCGTGCCTGCCACCAGCAACTCCCGGCCTTCCTGGCTGGCTCCAAGAGTATTAATGGGTTTTGGGGCACCTTCCGGCTCTACTAATTCACACCACCACTGCCAAGCTTTTAGGGCAGATTCTTCAATCGCGTAGACTCCGCGATCCAACCAATGAACGCTGCGGGAAGCCACTGAAGTGTCGTATCCCAAATCGGTGGCTTCAACGTCGATGTAAGTATTGGCAGCAGCTTGTTGCTGTTTGGAGCGTTTCTTGAGGGAGGACGGTTTTTGACGTTGCTTTGGCGATCTCGCCTGGGTTGCGTTCGGCTGTAATCGTGCGGCGGTAACTGCGCGGACAGGGCTAGGAATACGATCGAGCCCCGTCAATGACGGGTAAGCATAAGCAGTAAATTCGTTTGCTTGAGCTCCGCGATCCAGCGTTAGCGGTCGCGCCAACTTGTCGTGGGGACTGCGGCTGAGAACTACGTACCCGCGCGCAGCAGGCCTGAGGAATCCAATCGTAGCTGGTGTAAGCAGATGTTGCGGAGGACTGGGGGGAAGTAAAGGGGCTTCTGTACTCTTGAGAGCATTCAGATTCGGCCAGTGGTTAGTAGAGTGACGAAATGGCTTGAGCAGTCGCGTAGCCCATGCCGAACGGATGAACGGTAAAGCCTCTAATATTTCCTCGGTCTTTGCCGGCAGGGCAGGGGGCAAAGGCAAGGATGGGAAGTCTCCCCGAGTGGTTTGGAGCCAGAGAGACTGGACTTGGAGTTGCAGATGCTGCTTCCAGGCAACAGCGGTTGCCGGAAGTATTGGTGCCTGCGCTGACGATGAAAATGGGGGCAGCAACTCGGTTCGAGTCAAGACTGCTGGAAGCGTCGGTTTGGGCAGTTGAGCGACTAGTTGAGCCGTCACATTGACGAGCTGTCGTGCCGGAGGCAGGGCGAGCTGGCTGGCGATTTGGCCTGCTTGCTTGGGGCTGGGAATGCGAGTCACTAACGCTCGCAGCGGCTCAACAAACGGATGTGTGGATGCTACTTGAAGCGAAGTTGACTGCGATAGACGCTGCCAATGCTCGATAGGGGATTGCAACAAGCGCTCAGTTACTGCCGGTAGCTGGCGGAGTCGCTGTGCGGGTAGGGCCAACCGCGATATGGACTCTTGCCACGTGTGGGGTTGATGAACAATCTGAACCGATTGTGGCGTCGCGGAAACAAGCACCAGCTCGGTATCGATACGGTTCAACAGGGTAGTTTGCTGCTCGACAGTCAGACAGTCCAGTAGCTCGTTGTGGCGAGTCACTAAGACGACATGGCGATCGCCCAATTGGGATGCGATCGCTCGAATTCCAACCCGAGGGGCAACGGGTGAAGTACTAGACGAGACTACTGGTATAGCCTGCGCTACCGGCTGGATTTCAGACCGAAGATCGGGACGTTTGAATTGGGGGGCTGAATATAGTGACGGAGCCTGTAACGGAACCGATGTCTCCGGGGTTTCCAACAGGGGCAGCGATCGCGCCAGTGAGAGCACGCGTACCACAGCCCTGCTAGATGTATTGGTGTCGGAGTTTGATGTTGAATACGTTCCCAATTCTGAGGCCGAGCTCAGCCTGACCTGCTGAGGCGGAGCTGGCATTTGCAGATGGGATGCCTGCACCGTTTGCCACAGACGTTGAAACGAGTAAGTAACGGCTTGTGCCCCTAACGAGGCGATCGCCTTGATTTCGCGCCAAGCTCGCTGCGCCCGTCGAGCGGTTCTAACGGAATGATGGTGAACGCTCTGAAAGAGTCGGCTGCGATAGGGACTGGGGGCAGGCATAACGACACTCGATGACTGGAAACATGCGCAGAAGCTTCAAGTACCTTCAACTATAGCGGTCGTCTTACCGCAGCGGACAGTTACCCTTGATAGTTACTGTGGCTCAGTCTGCAGGGGCTGCAATCGCCTATCCCACAGACAAACTACTGACTCCATTCCTCCTCACTATCCTGCATAAATCAACGCGACCCAGTATCTGCCTACAAATCGCCGTTACAGTCTTTGTCCGCAACAGGTAGCAATACTGAAAAGCAGCTCCCTTGTCCCACCGTGCTTTCCACTTGAATCTGCCCCTCGTATCGTTCCACAATGGCCTTCACAATTGCTAACCCCAAGCCCGATCCGGTTGGTTTATCGCCTTGGGCCCCTCTTCCCGAGCGACTGCGGGACGCATCGACGCGATAGAACCGATCGAATAGTTTCGGAATAGCTTCCAATGGAATCCCGATCCCCGAATCTTTAACCTGCAGTCTCGCGAATGGTTTGGCACCTTTGGCGATGTAATCCAGCGCCACTTCTACGCTTTTCCCTTCGGGGGTATAGCGGATAGCGTTGTTCAATAAATTGCCGATCAGTCGCAGTAGATCATCGTCATTGCCGAGAATGGCAAAATGTTGCTCCTCCTCCTCTCTATCGCTCCCGATTGATATCGCAATATCGATACCGCGAGCGGTTGCCTGCGATCGCTGCTCTTCCACCACCTCCAGCACCAGAACATCCAGAGCACAGCATTGCGGTTGCACAGTCGCCTGAGTATCCTGCCTTGCCAGAAACAACAGGTCATCAACCAACCGCCCCAGCCGCTGAGATAACCGTTCCACGATCAGCCAGTTCCGACGCTCTTCCCCCTCTAAATCGGGATTGGACAAGGCCACTTGTACGTTGGTTTGCATACTGGCGATTGGGCTGCGCAATTCATGAGAGGCATCGGCAGTAAATTGCTTCAGCGTTTGATACGACTCAATCACTGGAGCGATCGCTAACCCCGACAAAAACCATCCCACAACCCCAACAATTCCCAGAGTTCCAGTGACCCCAAGGGCTAAGTCTTGTACAAGCTGTCGGGTAGGTTTGGTGACTTCAAACCAAGGGTGGCTGGCTCGCAAGTAGCCTACTAACCGATCGCCATATCGAATCGGTGTTGTCAGTTGGCGTAGCGTATAGTCCTCCGAGAGGGTAACGGTCTGCTCTAGCTGCTGGCCTATTTTGGAGGGCAGGTTGGACTTGGGCTGCAGGTTAAGTCTGGGAACTGTCAACGTCGCTGGAAATGTAGACCACAGTACATCCCCCTCAGGGCTGAACCATTCCAAATCGATGCGATCGTCATCCACTGCGGGCGAGCGGTGTTTGAAGCTAGCCTCCAAATTCACCTGCTGCGCTGGTTTAATAGCGGTTGGTTCAAACGAGATAGGTTCAAACACCAGCGACTGTTCGACCACTTCAACGACATGATTCAGAGTGTCGTCCACCCGTTCGATCAGCGTGGCTCGGACGTAAACGTAGAAACAACTGGCAAATAGCAATAGCAGGACAGCGGTACAAGCTGAGTACCACAAAGCCAGACGGCGTCGGGTGGATTGAAACATAGATTCTTTGGATGGCAACAGCTTTCAGCCATTTGTCCGGTTCTAGGGGCCGAATCGATAGCCTTTACCGTATACCGAATGGATGAGTGGAGTGGACTGTTTGACCCCCCCGTCAATTTTTCTGCGCAGCAACTTCACCTGAGCAGATAAAACATTGCTACTTGGAGAGTTTCCTTCCGGCCACAGATGCTTGTGGATTTCATCACGACTGAGCAGTTGGCCTGCATGAGTCATGAAAAATTCCAATAACCTCAGCTCTTTTTCAGATAATGAAATCGCCTTACCTTGCCGGTAAGCCACCTGGTTGTAGCAATCCAATTCCAAATCTTCTACCTGCAATCTCCGTTCGACAGTAGCAGCCTCTCGCTCCGTTCGATTCCGTCTCAACTGGGCTCGTAC
>JBCBVA010000104.1:0-13624 GCA_039817825.1 Cyanobacteria bacterium J06642_12
CGTCATAAACACGTACAGTTCTCATTTCTTCGATTGATGTGGCTTTGTCTGTAGAGATACATCGAGGGCATTCTCCTGACAAAAAATGCCGCAGCTCTCTCCAGTACAAGCGCGAACGAATTGATTTTGCCTGTCTGGTTACAGCAAGTGGCTTTGAGTGACACAAATTAAACACAATAACGTCGTCCGTATTTGTCAAGTCTGAGAACAACTTCATTAAAAAAAGTTTTCATAAAACTCGAAAAATTAAGTTAGTGTAATTGAGTCAATTCGACTGTCGGTCATTCAATGGCTAAGGATGCAACTTAGCAATGCAACCTTGAGCTTCGTGAATTATTTGCGTGACTGATGTAATTGCAACTGTGGTGTTGGTTTCGCGAATTCACTAAACTTGACGGGAGGACGATGATGGTAGACGAGCGTATGGAAGCAGTGGTGTTTTCGCTGCTGGAACGCTACAGCTTTGAAGACATTTTGGATACGTTACGAACTTACTCAAAGACTCAAGCACGACTCGCCAATTTGCTGCAGCAATTTGATGCGGGTGAGGAATGGCAAATACAAGTAACCGCACTCAATATGGCTTGTGCGGCGCTACAAGAACAAGACGCACTGGTTTCTGTAGAGAGCGACTCTAGGCTCCGCTAGCAAGCAACTCCGCTCGGTGAGCATCCTTCTGGTAGGCATTGGAGCTCTATCTACCAAGCGCCATTGAGCAGGCAATTTGGGTAAACAGATTCATTCAGAGTAGGGATAGCACTGCTCTGCTTTTCATATGTTTATGCTGCAGTCTTGCCAATTTGAAACTCAGCATCTCAGAAAAGTCCGAAAACGGCCAGACTTAAGGTGCAAGAATCATGCGCGAGAAAATAGTTAAACGAGGTTGCCCCCTGCAGTTGACAGTACGCTAGACTATGTCCTTGTCCGAACCCCGATATCCCTAATTACCGTTCACGTCAGGTTCGGCGTTACCACTCTTACGCAAGGTTAGCCGTCAATGTCAGCGATCCGCACCCTTCACGCGCAGCTCAAGCAGGGAGACCGCACCGCCACCGATATTGCGCAGGAGTATTTAACCCGGGCTAAGCAGCTCGACCCCCAACTGCGTAGCTTCATCGCACTGACGGGGGAAAAAGCACTTGAACAGGCAGCAGCTATCGATAAACAGCTCAAGGCAGGTGAAGATCCCGGCTTGCTGGCAGGAATTCCGATCGCCATTAAAGACAACATGTGTACGCAGGGCATTGAAACCACCTGCGCGTCTAAAATTTTGAAGGGATTCATCCCTCCCTACGAATCCACGGTTACTCGCAAATTAGCCGCAGCTGGGGCTGTCACTATCGGGAAAACAAATCTAGACGAGTTTGCGATGGGGAGTTCAACAGAGAACTCGGCCATGCAGGTAACAGCCAATCCGTGGGATTTGGAGCGCGTGCCTGGTGGTTCTTCAGGTGGGTCGGCGGCGGCGGTATCGGCAAATCAGTCTGTAGTATCGATCGGCTCCGACACGGGGGGCTCTATTCGACAGCCAGCGTCTTTTTGCGGCGTTGTTGGTATGAAGCCCACTTACGGTCTTGTTTCTCGCTACGGGCTGGTGGCGTTTGCCTCATCTCTCGATCAAGTCGGTCCGTTTGCCCAAACTGTCGAAGATGCAGCGTTGGTTCTGCAGGCGATCGCTGGACACGACCCGATGGATGCCACCAGCCTGGATGTGGACATTCCCGATTACTCGGAGGCAATGGTCCCCGATGTGAAAGGGATGCGGATTGGCGTCATTGAAGAATTGATGGGAGAAGGGTGCGAGCCCGATGTGCTCGAGTTAGTTCAGCAGGCGATCGATCGCTACCAAGAGTTGGGGGCCGAAATCGTCCCGGTGAAATGTCCGACATTTAAGTATGGCTTGGCCACTTACTACATCATTGCTCCTTCAGAAGCCTCAGCGAACTTGGCTCGCTACGACGGAGTGAAGTACGGCATTCGCGAGCAAGCAGACTCCCTCCTGGGCATGTATGCCAAGACCCGAGATTCGGGATTTGGAGCTGAAGTGAAGCGGCGAATTGCAATTGGCACCTACGCGCTGTCGGCAGGCTATTACGATGCCTACTACCTCAAAGCCCAGAAAGTACGGACCCTGATTGCCCGAGATTTCGAACAGGCATTTGCGAACACCGATGTTCTCCTCAGTCCGACATCCCCATCCGTTGCCTTCAAGGCTGGCGACAAGACTGACGATCCGCTCAGCATGTATCTATCAGACTTGATGACTATTCCCGTCAACCTTGCCGGTTTACCGGGATTGAGCCTTCCCTGTGGCTTCTCAAACGGCCTGCCGGTGGGCTTGCAGTTGGTAGGCAAGGCGCTCGGAGAATCGCAGCTGTTTCGAGCTGCGTACGCTTACGAGCAAGCGACCGATTGGCACAAACAGCATCCAAGCATCACTGAAGGTTAGTAACCGGTCAGACGGTTAATAGGGGCCATCAAAATATGGGCACATGGCAGCCCGAGTGGGAGTCCTTGCCTACCCCTCACTGTTTGTTTGCCCTCAATTTCGCGTTGCTAGTGCATTCGTTCGCCGCGCGCTCTTATTCATTATCTTCGACCTCCATGTAGAGCTGCTTTGGTTGGAAGGCCCATCTTCCCTCTCATTCGGCAACCGTTCGATTGCGCGCATCGACTTGCTCGAGTTCAAAAGTAGTATTCTGACAACAGTCTTCAGTCCTTGCTGGCCTGGAAGGCTCGTCATGTAGCAATCCGCTATAAGGTCTGGAGTGCGGAGGTTGCCGAAATTTTTGAGAACAAGGATTTTGGTCAAAGTACTCGCCGTCAAAGTACTCGCCGTCGGGGATGATCGATCGCTATAACTGCGATTCATTCAGGTCTGTGTCGGTTTAATTGTTGGGCGTGAAATCGGACATCTACAGCCGGTCTCAAGTCGACCTCTGGGGTAGATCTTGAGATCGGGGGGCAGACTACTGAATGCATGGCGTAGAATACAAATAAGGAATGTAAAGTTTCTTCAAGGTTCTATCCGAGAGTTCGGAGTCCACATGATTTCAGTCGCGTCACTTTTCGATCCCGTTGATGCCGACCTCAAGCAACTTCGGCAGAATCTTACCAGTCTTGTTGGGGCACAGCATCCAATTCTGGCTGCCGCTGCCGAACACCTGTTTTCGGCACGAGGTAAGGGGATTCGCCCGGCGTTGGTCTTGCTGGCCAGCCGCGCGACTGCTGTAGGCAGCACTTTGACGCCGAGACACCGCCGACTGGCCGAGATCACCGAAATGATCCATACCGCTAGTCTGGTTCACGATGATGTGATTGATACGGCTTCATTGCGGAGGGGGGTGCCGACAGTTAATGAAAACTACGGCAACCGCATTGCCGTTTTAGCGGGCGATTTTCTATTTGCGCAGTCCTCTTGGTATCTGGCCAATCTCGATAACCTCGAAGTGGTGAAGCTTCTGTCGAAAGTCATTAAGGATTTTGCGGAAGGGGAAATCCGCCAAAATTTGACGCTGTTTGACTCCAATCTCTCGTTCGAAGCCTATTTAGACAAAAGCTTTTACAAAACCGCCTCTCTAATGGCGGGGAGTGCTCGGGCTGCTGCCGTTCTGAGCGAAAGTTCAGAAGCTACTGCTGCTGCGCTATATGAGTACGGTCGTTGTTCGGGAATCGCTTTCCAGATTGTCGATGACTTGCTCGATTTCACTAGTTCGACCGAAACGTTGGGCAAACCAGCCGGTTCTGATTTGGCTCAGGGCAATTTGACCGCTCCGGTGCTCTACGCTCTGGAAGATAATCCGCAATTAGAAGAGTTACTGACTCGCGAGCTATCTCATCCGGGAGATTTAGAGCTGGCTCTTCGCTTGGTTGATGACAGCGATGGCTTGAATAAAACGAGAAAGCTGGCGGAGGAGTTCACCCGTAAGGCGATCGCCCAGCTTGATGTTCTATCCAGTTCGGTCTATAAGGATTCGCTGGAGAATCTCACCACCTACAATCTCGATCGCCTGCAGTAAGCGAGCATCCTGCATTTTCTTTGGCGAACTGTCTGAACGTCTGGGCTCATCCTGCAATGGCTAGAGCTTACACCTCACTTTTGTTCATTGGGTCCGTTTGAGGCACATTCACAATAGTGCAAACGGAGTCGTCGATCTGCCGGACAGCTCTTCCCCCTTGTTGGCGAGCCTACTGTCGCGCCTATCCAGCCGTTGTACGAACAGTGCGATCGACTGCCGTCACAAGCGCTTGCAGAGTGGTGTCCTCCGGTAACGGTGACGAAAATTCGAGCCGTTCTACTCGTTCATCCACCTGAATATCCACCCCTTGGCTGTCCGCACTTGCCAGCAACACATCTGAGATCTGCCGAGAGTGGGCCACCGCTTGCAAGCTGTCTCGACACAGGTCTAGCAGCGATGGACGTTCTTGTAGCGCTAATTCTGCCACAGGATCGGGTTGCACGAACTGTTTGGCATGCACCCACCCAATCATGCCAAATCCCCCCACAAAGCGTCCTTTGGTAAAGCGCACGATATACAGACTGAAGTCACCAAAACCGCTGTAAATGCTGGCACTGGGAACCAGAGCAAGAAAGCGATCGCGCATCGCCTTCGTTTGCTCCTCTGGCACGGCCTCTGCAAGACCTAAATACGTAAACCGCGCATTGGCCTGTGTTTCGCCTGCCCGATCGGGCTCTATTACGGTGAACGATACGTGCGGATCGGCCAGGATGTTTTGAGTGTGGGCCGCCAGAGTACTAATCAATAAGATCGGTTCGCCAGTGGGAGTGAGGGCACAAGGCAGTACCGATCCAAAGGGATATCCGGGAACTTGTGTGGATAGAGTCGAGAGAATGCCGTGTCGCGCCCGACGCAGAAGCGCTTTTGCTGCCGCAGTGTAGTCGCGTTTAGTGGAGGGGACCGGTTGATTCATGGAGCAAGGTGCAATAGACGGGAAACCGATTGTCACTGCCATAGCAGCAACCCTCCCCACTGTAACGGCGAGGAGGGCAACTGGACCGAGCGTGATGCAGCGAAACTAGCGGATGTATTCCTTCAGAACGCTATTGCGGTTGGGGTGACGGAGTTTCCGTAACGCTTTTGCCTCAATCTGACGAATGCGCTCGCGGGTGACGTTGAAGATTTGTCCGATCTCTTCTAAGGTCTTCATGCGACCGTCGTCTAGGCCGTAACGCAGCTTGAGAACATCTCGTTCGCGCGGGCTCAATGTATCCAGGACACTTTCGAGGTCTTCCCGCAGCAAATTCTTAGCAACGCGATCCTCGGGGGTCTCGCCATCGGACTCAATAAAGTCACCCAGCCGAGAATCCTCTTCTTTACCGATGGGGGTTTCCAGAGAAATCGGCAATTGAGCGGATTTGGCGATGAAGCGTAGTTTTTCGATGGTCATCTCCATCCGAGTGGCGATCTCCTCTTCGGTCGGCTTGCGGCCAAACTCTTGAGACAGCAGCTTCGTGGTCTTCTTAATGCGCGAGATGGTTTCGTAGAGGTGAACGGGTAGGCGAATGGTTCGAGATTGGTCGGCGATCGCACGAGTGATAGCTTGACGAATCCACCACGTAGCGTAGGTCGAAAATTTGTATCCCTTCTCGTGATCGAACTTCTCAGCCGCACGAATCAAACCGAGAGAGCCTTCTTGAATCAAATCTTGGAATGACAGGCCGCGATTCATGTATTTCTTGGCAATAGAAACCACCAATCGCAGGTTGGACTGCACCATTTTTTCTTTGGCCCGACGTCCCCGTCCGAGACGACGGCGGAAATCCATCAGGGGCATGTCAACTTCGGCCGCCCAAGCCTCATCCGTAACGTCTTCGGGGTCTTCCCAAACATCGCTACCATCCACCATGTCGTCGCGGATGCGTTCTAGTTCCAGAAGATCGGCAATTTCACGTGCCAGCTCAATCTCTTCATCCGCTCTCAGCAGGCGAATGCGACCAATTTCTTGCAGATACAGACGGATTGAGTCTTCGGTGTACTGCTTCTTCTTCGTAGCTGCCCGACGGCGAGACTTGCTTTTGGTCGTCTCTTTCTTCTTTTTAGCAGTACTTGCTTTCTGTTCCTTTGGCTCCGTAGTTGCAGACTTGCTAGCCGATTTACTCGGTAATTTATCGACAAGATCGATTACCTGTTTGGCTTGAGTCATGCCGGAATCCTCGTTCCTAGTTGCAGATTAACGAATGAAGGGGTGAGAGAGGGAAGCGGAAGCACGGAAGAAATGGGCTCTGCTAGCCCGATTACCGTGCGATCTATTCGGGATACTCTCGGAAATCGTCGTCGTCAAGACAACGCCGTCACGTGACCAGCAGAACATCGACTGTGGCCGAGTCACGGCAGGAAGCCCACCAGAACTTCCCGAGTTGCGCGTTTCACCCGAGCCCTTGTCACCAAGAGTCGGATTAAGATGACTGTGGGAAAAAAACAGTAGCCCGCAACTGGCACCAAGGCCAGCCACTAAAACAGTTGTATTGCCCTACAGCCAGAGCTTTCCCCAGCGACATCACTGGTATAACATCCATCACCTTGACTGCGGGAAAGAAATGAATCGGTACTCACCAGCACCATTCACGTCAATTAAACCCGCACTTTAACGTAACCGCTCACTAACACTGTCGACAAACAGAATTATCGCCAGACAAGACCGCCGGAAAACCGGCCAGAGTCCCGTTCGATGTCCCCAATCTCAAGAGAAATCAAGGCACGGTACTGATGTCGCTAGTCCCCAGAGACTGTAACAGAATTTGACGTTAAATGGTTGGCTTGTAATGCAGTAAACGCATTGATTTACATCCATGTGAACGGTGAGACGAACCAACATGTTCCTCTCGCGTGTGGCAATTTCGGGGCACGGAGGTTGAGTCTCGGCCTCAATTGCCAACACATCACTACAGCAGAATAGACACTATTCAGTATCTTGATGTCCTGACACACCCGAATCGATCGCTACTTATTTGGTATGCGACAAGCATTCACTGATATCAAGCGCTTGCCGTCCTCATTCAAGTCGATCCCCACTCCAGATCGCTTACTCCAGGTGGGTCACGGTGAAAGCTCGTACGGAGCAATAGCGACATTGCCATGCTCAATCCGCATAAAGCCGTTTTGCTGGCTTGCGCTGTAACTGAGGGTAGTTACGGGGCGATCGGCAGCGGCTCCGCAGGCTGATCGAATGCGATTTGTGTAGAGTTGTGTAACAAGAAACGGAGTAGAGATGTCTTCAGTTGTAGGACATAGCCTATTAGGCATTGTTGTATACGCCTGCTGCCCTCTCTCCAAGCACGGTCTTCTATCTGTATCTGTCCCGTTCTCCCCCCGCAGCCTTGCTGGAATATGGCTGCTTTGTCTAGTCGTTGTAGCGGTGGCTCCTGACCTTGATTACGTAGTGTCCTGGCTGGATAAGGGACATTATGGCGGGCTGCGGGTATCCCATAGCCTGATGTTTAGTTTGTGGATACCTGGAGCAGTTACATTCGGGTTGTGGAGGGCAGGGATTGGGGGAAAGTCTTTGACTGTAATGACAATGCAGATGGTGGTGGCGGGGCTCTCTCATCTCGTACTGGATTTACTGGTGGGGGTGAGTCCTGTCCCTGCTCTGTGGCCACTGTCTCAGTCGCCGTGGAAACTACCGTTCGGTGTCTTACCCAGTGCCGGACGGTTGCAGTGGGGCAACTACTATCTCTATCGGAATCTCAAGATTGAGATGGGGGTATTACTACCCTTAAGCTGCTGTGCAGTGGCGCTGTTTTGGTGGCATCGCCAATCGGCCAATTGCTGGGCTCAAAGCTGGGCAGGAAGGCTGTGGATATGGAGTGGCTGCTCGGTTGGACTGGTAATTGCTGCTTACTTTGCCCATCAGGCTTACCTGCTCCCCCGATAACTGGCCACATGGACCGATATAGTAGCCCCGCTGTAAGGTCTGGAGCCTGTAGACAGCTCAAAACCTCAATGTATATAGAGAGATGATGAGAAAACTCTTGATCGCGGATTGCCGATCTCTATGATTTCCCAACATCTGGTTCACAGTCCCTGCCTATGAGACTGATAGATTTTGCTTGGGGCAATTTGCCATAGGATAGCTTGCAATATACCGTTCAACGTCATGACTTATGTTGTGTTGCTCGCTTGCGGCAGCGGGCACTATCGCGGTATCTTCATCCTTCAGAAATGACGAGCTGAGAGGATGGGAATGGATTGTGGATAGGCCAGCCGATCGGATTGAATCCATCAAAACCGGTGGGGTCAGTGTAGCGCTGGCTGGAGTGGTCGGTAGTCTCATGATTGGACTCAACCTCTGGCTGGCCGCCAACACTGTGTTAGCACCTCTGTCCACTCCCGCAGAATTGGCCCACCTGGGTCTGACCACGCATGGGCTGGGCTCCGTCGGGGTGCTGTTATCAGCGGCATTGTTTGGCATCACATATCGCTACGTAGTTCGCACCAACAAGAACCCCCACCTAGGACCGGGGGCAGTGGGAGCATTTGGATTGGTTCGCGGATGCGCTCAAGTAGAGACCGGCTGGCAGCTTCAGTCCAGCCTAGCTCCACTCATACTGGCGGCTGGAGAAAGTTGCTTGGTGTTTGCCGCCGTGGCGGCAGGTTTGGATTGGTGCATGCGAAAAGGCTGGATACAACCACTCAGCTCGGAAGCGTAGCTGACCGATCGATGCTCGTTTTGAGAGATAGGTCTGCCCTAACCGTTACTAGTAAGCGGCTAGGTAAGGACTGTCAGTCAGAATGTCCAGCTGGGTAATCGGCAATTGGGTGCCCGGCTGTTGTCCAACCGCGCCACCCCCCATCCATCGAACTCACGTTGGTATAGCCCATCTTTTGGGCCGCTTCGGCAGCCAGCGCGGATCGATAGCCGCCACCGCAATACAGAACGAGGTCGGTTGCTTTGTCCGGATATAGAGCTTCAAGATCCCGCTCTAGAATTCCTTTTCCCAGATGCACCGCACCCGCAATATGTCCTCGCTGCCACTCCGACTCTTCCCGCACATCCACCAACACAAACGACTCTCCGTTCTGCTGGCGATCTCGAATCTCATCGACGCTGTACTCGCGGATATTAGCCTTTGCTGCTGCCACTAGCGCTAGAAAGGCGGGGGAATGTTGCTTGGCCATCCAAACTCCACAACCGAACGGTTCCTAAAAAAAGCTATGACGGCACCACAGGGGAACCGCCTCGCTAAAAAAATATCGATGATAGATCGTGCGACAAAGGAGTAGGCGATCGCGAATGCCTCAGTTATTCCACAATTGCTACAACCGTTTCACCGCCTTCCTGCAGCACGACCTCGCCGGTGTTCACCGAGATGCTAGCCACTTTGACGGATTCGTACATGCCCCCTTCTTGGATGACATCCGCTATAGAATTGGGGCTTTCAACGAGGGCAAAGGTTTCATTGCCTACCTGCACGATACCCGTGACCCGGACGCTACGCGCAAATTCAGCCGGATCGATCGCGGGCAGATCGGGCAGATTGCTAATGGTCGCTGGCTCAGTAGTCGTTGCGAACGGATCGGAAATGGGAGCCGGAGCAGATTGATTGACTGGTCTAAACGGATCGGAACGCCCTGCCCCTTGGAGGGCTCGCTCTGTTTCGGTGGCCAAATCCAGAGGTTCAAGCAACCCCGATACCGTATCGGTCACTTCAAATAATGATTGGGAATCGTTGGGGGCCAGCTCGTTCCCAGCACTCGGTCCATCTTGTGCCAACACTGCTGGCGCACCGATGGCACCAGAAGTTAGCAGTAGTAGACCGACGGCACCCGACAACCAAGTCTGTGTGTTCTTCATCTCAACTATCCGAACAGAGCGGTACGCCTAGAATATCTAAAGAAATTTGTTGGAGCTACCGCAGGTGCTCGGAAACATTGCAGAGCCCGTCCTATTGCCGCAGAATTTCCTGTCCAGCTTACCTATGGCGCTATTGGTAGCGGGTGCTACGATCGCTCCTTAAGCCCGCCACGCTACTGACAGTTAGTGCTCCGTCTGAAGATCTGCCCTCTGAGATTATCAACGAAGCATTACCGAATATTGCGCAGTCAAGAGCGAAATCGCGGGTTCGAGATCCCTCGCAGCGAGCTGCCGACACCATGCAAACCATCGATTGGATTGTGGTTCTTGTTTACCTAGTGGGGACGATGGGAATTGGTGTAGCCCTCTCAAAGCGGGCTTCCGGGTCCATGTCCGATTTCTTTTTGTCAGGGAGATCGCTGGGGTGGTGGCTGGCGGGAACCAGTATGGCGGCGACCACATTTTCGATCGATACACCACTTTACATTGCTGGGGTTGTGGGGGAACGGGGCATTGCGGGTAACTGGGAATGGTGGAGTTTTGCCATTGCCCATGCCGTCATGATTTACGTGTTTGCACGGTTGTGGCGGCGGGCGGAGATCGTTACGGATGCCGAGCTGACGGAATTGCGCTACGGCGGGTGGACGGCGGCAGTCTTGCGAGGTACAAAAGCATTTTTATTTGCGGTACCCATTAACTGCATTGGCATTGGTCTGGCCATGCTGGCAGCCATCAAAGTGGTGGAAGGCTTGCAATTATGGCAGAGCGCAGGCATCGACCCCTCCGACAACCTCAAGTTATTTAGCGCGATCGCCGTTAGCCTCTTCGTGATGCTGTACGCAGGGTTATCGGGATTGTGGGGGGTGGTGGTTACCGATTTCTTTCAATTTTTCTTGGCGCTAGGGGGAGCCCTGGCGGTGGCGATCGCTACGGTGACCCAGATTGGAGGGATGGGAGAGCTGGTGTCGCAGGTGCAGGCACTGCCAGAGCAGGCGGTGCTGGATTTCGTTCCACTCACTTTTGAGGGGGGCATAGTGCAGTGGAGCAAGCTAGCGGGCATCTCGGTCAGTACGTTTTTTGCCTACGTATTTGTGCAGTGGTGGGCATTTCGCCGCAGTGATGGTGGGGGAGAGTTTGTGCAGCGGCTAGCGGCCACTCGCACTGAAGAACGGGCAGAGCAAGCTGCTTGGCTGTTCAACATCTTGCATTATGTGGTGCGGACTTGGCCGTGGATTGTGGTGGCGCTGGCGGCACTGGTGATTTACCCGGACTTGGTCGATCGGGAGTTGGCCTATCCAATGCTGATGCTGGATTTTTTACCTCCCGCACTGCTGGGGTTAGTGGTGGCATCTTTGATTGCGGCGTTTATGAGTACGGTATCCACTCAGATTAATTGGGGGGCTTCGTATCTGACTAATGACCTCTACGCTCGTTTCTTGCGTCCCAGTGCCCAGCAGTCGGAGTTGGTATGGGCGGGGCGGGGCGCGTCTCTGGTGGTGACGATCCTCAGTGCGATCGCTGCGTTTTATTTCGACGATGTCAAAACGGTTTTCCGATTGGTGATTGCGATCGGCACCGGGCCGGGGTTGGTGTTGGTGTTGCGCTGGTTCTGGTGGCGTATCAATGCGCTGACAGAGTTAGCTGCCATGCTCGTGGGCTTTATTGTGGGGCTGGTCACGACGTTTGCCCCGGTTGTCGCAACCTTTGCAGCCGAGCGCCAGTTCACTGTGCTGGAGGGCATTGCCATGCGGGTAACGATTGTTGATTTTGGTTTACGTCTAATGGTGACGACTGGCATCACAGCCATCGTGTGGGTATTGGTCATGTTGGTAACTCCCCCCGAATCGGATGAAACATTGGACTCCTTCTACAGGAAAGTGCGACCGGGTGGCCCAGGTTGGCAGCGACAACGGCAACGAACGGGTATCCCTCCAGCGCAAGACTTGGGAAAAGACGTATTGCGAGTGCTGGCGGCTCTGATGGTGCTGTTTGGCCTGATGTTTTCTGTGGGTGGCTTTTTACTGCTTAATTCTATTTTGGGGTTCGTCATGCTAGCAGTCGCAGCGGCAGGACGATACTGGTTGAAGCGACTGGGCCGAGCTAAAGCGATGCTATGAGTAGTGTTGCTTCGGTCTCTGTCGTCGTCGCTTACTCGGAGGTGTCGTGAAGATTGGCTGCCATTGCGGTGAGGTCATCAGAGACCAGACCGATTATTTGGCCTACAAAGCACACCTCACTCCCGATCTCAATTGGTTCGGGGTCTTGGATGGGATTGATGAAGAGGTTATTGACCCAGTTGCGTCGGGACAATTATTGGTAGAGGACGCATACATGATGTCGCGGCGGATCGTGGCTTCACCCACGAGGACAATGTGGCAGTGCAACAAGTGTGGGCGACTTTACATCGAAGGGCGGGATAGCAAGCTTCACTGCTACCGGCCAGAAAACAGTGAGGCAGATAAGGATATACTGCGTGGCCAGTAGCAGCAATCCCGAGCAAACTACTCTTAAGTTGGCACTCCAGAGCGTAACCGACTGGGAAATCAATCGATCTGTCTGATGAAACTCACATTAGTGTTTTGTCAGGCTTACTGTTTAGGATAATACCTTTCCGCACAGACTCTGCAGTCAGCCTTTGACTGAGTACTAATCCCTGTTCTTAAGTTGGACAGAGCACTGGCGGGCAATTTAGTTTTTGCAGGAGAGCTCTGCCGCTCCACGAACACAAGAAAATTGGGACTACTGCTGCTCGATCGCCACCTTCAGATTCTGCAGTCCAGTTTCATATGAACGACCCACCGAGGTTTTCACCATCAACCCCAAATAGGGGCTAACAGGTGCCATCCACACCGGAGCATCCTGGCGCATATCCGAATCTAAAGCCCAAGTCACTTGCGTTCCATCGACAGTCGGTTCGAGCGAGATCGTCGCATCTGCCTGCCCCTGACCGTCAAACTCCAAGTGAGTGCGCAGGTATCGTGACTCTACTAGCTCGATAATTACCTGCGAGCCCGAGCCCACCTCAGGGTGCTGACTAGACCACACCATTGTCTGGCCCAGGCCGGAACCGCTGACTTGCATATCGGCATCGGGATCGATATTGGCCCACGGAGACCACGCATTCCACTGCTGCAAATCACCGACCAAAGCAAAGACGTGATCTGGAGGAGCCGATATGGCGATCTGTCGCTCCACATGAACGTGACCGGGTAACGCGAACCCTATTGCAACCAGACTCAGGATGGCGATCGCGAGCCAACGAACACCTGTTGCAATCACCGACATAGGTAACCCTCCACAGACAAGATGCCTCAAACACGACAGAGACCAGATGCTGACCTCATACCTGTGACAGTAGCCGGGAGATCGGTTATCGGGAAGCCACGTTTGACTAAAGCAATCGCGCAAAATCTGCTGATGCCAGACAAGTAATCGGCCAAACGATTAGGGAAAGGGAAGTTATTGTTTATTTGCATTTGTATCGAAAACTAAAGACCGAACTGTAAGGTTGGGATACCCTGACCACATGCGCTCGAAATGTTGACGATATATGGTGGACAGTCCACAAGGTAATACCGTCGAAACGCCACATGGCGATCGGTCAGCGCTGCTCGTTCACTCAGAACGCTCCATCTACTCCCCAGGATGCATCCAACCTCACGGATTTCTGGTTGGGGTTTCGCTGGCGGACTCCTCCATCCTGCACATCAGCAGTAATGCGGGCGATTATGTAGGCCAAACACCTCGAGAACTGTTAGGGAAGCCGATTGGCTCACTATTGATGTCCCGACAGTTTGAATCGCTGTGT
>JBCBVA010000105.1:0-13548 GCA_039817825.1 Cyanobacteria bacterium J06642_12
CCCCCCCCCCCCCCCCCCCCCCCCCCCCCCCCCCCCCCCCCCCCCCCCCCCCCCCCCCCCCCCCCCCCCCCCCCCGCTCCGGAAGGCACGATTATTCGGCGGGTGCGCACCTCCCGTGAAATTCTCGCAGAGCGGCAAATCGACCCCCGCGACATTCAATCCAGTCGTTTGCCTATGACGGAAGTGGACTTTGCTTCGGTTGGGGGTGGGTTGGGGAGCTATATTTGGGCGGACTACCTACGGGTTTTTGGGGCAAGAACCGAGCAGATTGCGGCTTTGGGAATGCGGGAACCGTCTCCGTACGCCAACTACAAGCGTTTGTGCCTCAACTCTCAAATTCCCTTGCACGAACGGCTGCGTTCTAACTCAGATTCCTGCCCGGATAATATTTGGGGGTGGCCGGGATATGCGCTGCGGGAGGCGTGGCATGACCTTACGCGGGGAAGTACTGGTACTGCCTTGCGGTACTTATGGCAGGTGTTTTCAGAGCCAACGTTGTCGGAAACGTATACGCCGCGGGCCGGTCGAGTGTTTGACTCGATCGATCGCGAAGCCCGTCGCATTGGCTGGGATCGCATCTGGCGCTACGGGCGAGTCAAGGCGATTCGCCAGACGACAGACGGTCGCTATGCGATTTCCTATGCCCAATCGGATGAGAAACGCGATCCGGCCTTTATGATTGCCCGCTACGTGGTTGTGGCCACGGGCTATCCCAAAATTCAATTTCTACCCGACCTGCAAGCCTATCGCGAGCAGTATGACGACTTTCGGACGGTGGTTAACGCCTACGAAGATCACAATCACGTGTACCAACAGCTCGCCCAGCAGGGGGGCACGATATTGCTGCGGGGGCGCGGGATTGTAGCCTCGCGGATTATCCAGCGGATTACGGAAATTCGGCAGCAAACGGGGCGGGGGGACATTCGCGTCCTACATTTGATGCGATCGCCCAAAACCCAAGGCAATACATTCAAGTTTGCCAAACGCGCGGTGGCCAATCACTTCGAATTTCAGCCATTCAATTGGCCCAAAGCCTGCTGGGGGGGAGATCTACGGGAGGTGCTGGAGAAGGCCAACGATAGCGAGCGGGACGAGCTGATTAAATCGTGGGGGGGGACGACAACCGCCGATCGCCGCGATTGGCGGGAGATTGTCGATCGCAGCGTGCGTGAGGGCTGGTATGCCATTCGGTTCGGCAATGTCTCGTCTGTGGTCCCGAATCCCAATGGCGGCACCCTGACGACAGTCACCGGCAATAGTGGGGAGCAAGAGGTCAATGCCGACTTCATTGTGGATGCGACGGGATTGGACGCCGAAGTGAAGTACAACCCGATGTTGGAGGACTTGGTCAACCATTATCAATTGCCTCTCAATCCCCGTCGTCGTCTAGCGGTGAATAACAGCTTCGAAATCCAGGCAATGCGGCAGCGTCAAGGGCGAATTTATGCCATTGGAGCGATCGCCTTTGGCGGCCCCTACGCCGCCGTTGACAGTTTCCTGGGCCTGCAGTTTTCCTCTCAGTGGGTGCTGGATGACATGGTCAAAGCTGATGCTCCTGGCTTGCGGCGGCTGGATGGCTGGGCATCGTTCAACCAATGGATGAAATGGGCGACCAATCAAGCCCCAAACTAAGTTGGCTGTCTCCACCCGACAGTCGCAGGTAATTCAGGAGGACTCATGACCCCAACATTGCTGGGCCGCATCCAAACCCGTATCTTGCTATTTGGCTCGGTGGGGGCGATCGTTTCGTTTCCGTTTGGAGCGGCCGGGTTGCTGGTGCTCTTCGTCGCCCTCATCTTGGGGATGCTGTGGGATATCCTCTACAACGTCATCCAAAAACTGCGCTGGGATCGTGATTGGCCAGCGGCCCTTCAACTAGCTGCAGGAGTGTGGGAAGGCTTGGTGCTGTTAGCGCTCTTTCCAGGGATCTTTAATTTGTGGCATTACAGTTTGGTCTGGCTGTCAGTGTTTATTGCGTCCCAGAGCGTAATGCGGTTGATGTTTCCGCGCTGGCGCTTTCGAGGGGGGCGCTGGTTGTGAAATGGGGCACTGGTTTAAAGAGTGGCACTTCTAAAGGGGGTGAGCTAAATCTCAGCGGTCTGTAGGGGTTACACCGCATAACTAGGTGCTATGACACATAGACCAGGCAACAGTAGAAATCTATACTAAGAAAACCTTGCTTTCAGGGATTTCACGGACTGTCTGAAGGATGTTCCCATTCACCGCTTGTCTGGTTGGGTCCGAACGAGGGCTATCTATCCCACTCAGGACTATCTAACGACCCTCTGGGCCCGCTGACGAGTTACCTGACATTACTGTTTATCGGGGCGATCGATGCTGCTGAGCAACCGCTACCAAATTATTCGAGCACTGGGCGAAGGGGGGTTTGGCAAGACCTTCCTTGGCGAAGATACTCAGCTGCCGTCCAAGCCCCAGTGCGTGGTCAAAGAACTCAAACCCCTGCAAGAAATTGACTTTGAAGAAGTCCTGAAACGCTTCGAACAAGAGGCGGCCATCCTGGATAAGCTCGGTCAGCAGCATCCTCAAATCCCCCAGCTATTTGCCTACTTTGCCGACAATGGCAAGTTTTACCTCGTGCAGGAATATGTCGAGGGAGAAACGCTGGCGTCCCGCATTGTGCAGGGAGGTGCCCTCAGCGAGATGGATGTCTATCGATTGCTGTGCCAAACGCTACCCATTCTCAGCTACATCCATCAAGAGGGGGTGATCCACCGCGATATCAAGCCAGACAATATTATTCTGCGGGCGAGCGATGGTATGCCCGTGCTGATTGACTTTGGCGCGGTGAAAGAGCGACTGGGCCAGGTGGGCGCGGCGATCGACCCGACGACGGCATCCCGCACCATTTCGATTGGCACCTTGGGCTTTATGTCCACCGAACAGGGGTTGGGTCGGCCGGTATTTTCCAGCGACATCTTCAGCTTGGGGATGACCGCGATTTATGCCCTAACTGCGAAAGGGCCGCAGTCGCTACCCACGAATCCCGGTAGTGGCTTGCTGGAATGGAAAAATCCCGGCACGCCGATCAATATCAGTCCTCGGTTTGCCGAGATCCTCGATCGCGCGATTCAGCCGTTTTCCAACGATCGCTACGCGTCAGCGGACGAAATGCTGACTGCGCTGCAGGCCATGAACCAAACGCAGCCCGGTCAGACCACCCGACCCACTCCGACGGTTAACGTCAACCAGCCAGCCATCACTCCCACAACGCTGTCGAATCCCAATCCCAATCCTCCTGCTGGTACGGTGAATCCGGCAACTGGCAATCCAGCGATCGCTGAAACCACCTATTCCTCCGGGCGATCGCCTCTTCCTCCGAACCCGGCTGTTCCTCCTATCCCTAGCGCTCCAGCCCAGCCTGCCTTGGGCGGGTACGTTCCCGGTCAAGCCTATACACCCGGCCAAGCTTACACACCTGGCCAAGCCTATACACCCGGTCAATCCGTTCCCAACCCGCCAGTGCCTGCCCCCGGACAGCCTGTCAGCCAACCTTCGGTGCCAGTACCCCCTCCCTCAGCTCCAGGTAGCGTTCCGTATGGCAGTGGGGTCTCGAATGTCAACGCCTCTTCCGTCCCGGTTCCGACCCCCCAGAAGAACTCTGCCTTCCCGTGGCTGATTGGCTGTATTGGTGCCCCACTGGCTCTAGTTGGGTTGCTGGTGGTTGTGCTGATTGGTATTGGCCTCTCGGTCAATGATGATGACGGCCCCGGTGGCGGCGATCCCGGTACCACCGCCAATACTCCCCGGCCGACATTTACTCCCCGACCAACGTTTTCTCCAGCATCCACGCCTCCCCCAACCTCTTCCCCCAACGTCCCTGCCACGGGGGGGCCAACGGCACCAAATTTCTCGGCAAACTTGTCAACCTGCGGCAGCGATTACTGTGATGTGGATGTCTTTCCTGGGTTTACTCCCGATCCCACTTACGCGACTGGAGCGGTGGGAGGAGGTAGAAATGCGACAGATGCTACTGGGGTGACCAATAGCGATACGGGCAAGTGTATTGGTTTTATTGACAATACTCCCGATCACTACGTCAATCTCAGCCAACCGATGGACTATTTGGCGATTGGTGTGAATAGCACGGAGGATACGTCCATCATCATCATCGAACCCGATGGTAACCCGCTGTGTCACTCAGGTGCCGACCCGTTTATTGAAGGGCCATTTCCGAAAACGGGTGCCTACTCGATTTATATCGGCAACTTAGCAGAAGTGGGTGTTGGGCCTCGGTACCGGATGTACGTCACAACAGACGACCCGAACGGTGAATAGCGTTATCTAACAAGGCCATCGTGGGAGTGGGTAGCGCTGGCTTGCGAACGATTTGGTCTGTGGGAGTCTTGAAACGAGCGGCATCGCGCTTGGCAATCGCCTCCCCTCCAGCCGATCGCCAAGCGTGATGATGGGTGACATACTACGCTTGCGATCGCGCCAAGCAGGCTTCCCACCACTCTTGGTTGTCGAGGTACCACTGAACGGTTTGTTCTAACCCTTGCTCCAAGGTGACAGCTGGTGTCCAACCTAGCTCGGTCTCGATTTTGGAGGCGTCGATTGCATAGCGGCGGTCGTGGCCTGGGCGATCGGTGACAAAGGTAATTAAGTTTCTAGCTGGACTGACCGGTAGCTCGGGGGCCAAACGATCCATGAGGTCGCACAGGGTATTGACCAGATCGATGTTTTTGACCTCGTTGTTACCGCCGATGTTGTAGGTCTCTCCAGGTTCTGCCGAATGCAAGACGACATCTAGGGCGCGGCAATGATCGGCCACATACAGCCAGTCGCGAACATTTGTTCCGTCGCCGTATACGGGCAATGACTTACCCAACAGGATATTCAGGCACATCAGCGGGATCAGCTTCTCGGGGTAGTGGTAGGGGCCGTAGTTATTCGAGCAGTTGGTGATGAGAGTGGGCATCCCGTAGGTATGGAAGTAGGAGCGCACGAGGTGGTCGCTGCCTGCCTTGGATGCTGAATAGGGGCTGTTAGGCGCGTAGGGCGTGGTTTCGCTAAAGGCTGGATCGCTGGGTCCCAAGCTGCCGTACACTTCATCAGTCGAGACGTGTAAGAATCGATCGTCTACTGGACAATCGCGCCCCATCCAGTACTGACGGTAGGCTTCCAGTAGGGTGAAGGTTCCGACTAGGTTAGTTTGGATGAAGTCATCCGGCCCTGTAATCGAGCGATCGACGTGGGATTCTGCCGCAAAATGGGCCACCATGTCGATCTTGCCATCTGACAACAGCCAGTCCACTAGTGGTCGATCGCAAATATCCCCTTCCACGACATCGATGTCGAGACCGCGAATATTGTTCAAGTTGCCAGCATAGGTGAGGGCATCCAGCACGACGACGCGATCGTCTGGATAGCGATCGCACCAGTACCGCACAAAGTTCGAGCCAATAAACCCGGCACCGCCTGTAATCAGGATGTTGTGTGGCTTGCGATCCGAATGTGGACTCGGCATCCCGATGGGCTCCGGTGCCGGGGTCTGAGCGGTCATCTACTTGCGGTCTCCTCTACGTGCAGCAATACAGGGCGTTACAGTCTCTACCTACACCAATTCCACTAGCGAGTCTTTCCCCAATGAGAATCGCAATGCTTTGGGTCGCTGGGGGGCCAGTTTGAGATGCGATCGCTCGCCGATCAAGCTATCCACAATTCGCTGGTCGATCCCCTCGACTTTGGCCTGCTCAAGGATGACGCTGTGCTCGATGTCTGCATCGATCAGAATCACACCATTCCCAATGCTGCTGTAGGGGCCAATAAAGCAGTTCTCCAGATGGCAGCCATCGCCAATGATGGCCGGACCGCGTACCGTGCAGTTTTTCAAGACCGAGCCAGCACCAATCTGCACTCGCCCGGTGACTTGGCTATCTCCTTCAATCGTTCCGGCAATCTTTTCCTTGAGTTGAGTGTCTAAAATAACTCGGTTAGCTTCTAGTAGGTCGTCTTTTTTTCCAGTGTCCAGCCACCACCCCTGCAGTTGTCGGGCTTCGACAGAGCGTCCATCCGAGATCAGCTGCTGAATCGCATCGGTAATCTCCAGTTCTCCCCGAGGCGACGGCTGAATTTTGGCGATCGCCTCATGAACGATGGGATTGAAGAAATATAGCCCCACTAGCGCCAAATCGGAGGGGGGCTGTTTGGGTTTTTCCACCAATCGGCGCACTTTTCCGGCTGCATCTACATCGGCTACCCCAAACGCAGTCGGGTTGGGCACCTGCTTGAGCAAGATCAAGCTATCGAGAGATTGGTTCCGAAATTGCCCCAGAAATCCGTCCAGGTCATCTTGAATCAGGTTGTCCCCGAGATACATGACAAAGGGAGATCTTTCCAGAAATGGCTGAGCCACTTTGACGGCGTGAGCTAGTCCGTCGGGACTGTCCTGGCGAATGTAAGTAATCTGTGCCCCAAACCGATCCCCCGGTCCGGTTTTTGCGCGGATCTCGTCGCCAGTTTCGGGGTTAACGATAATGCCGATGTCCGTCACACCAGCCGCTACCAATCCTTCAATGCCGTACCAAAGAATGGGTTTGTTAGCGACGGGCACCAGTTGCTTGGCTCCGGTATGGGTGAGCGGGCGCAGGCGAGTCCCTTTTCCCCCAGATAAAATCAGTGCTTTCATAAACGGATGTCCCAGACAAGCTAATGGGTGTTAAATTTTCGGGCAGTTAAGCTCTCAGATGATTAAACTCTCGGGCATCTCGTGTACATAACTTTCATATCCTCCAATCTCATACGTCAAATCTCATGGATCCAACGCTATAGACATGAGCTATTCAGTCTCCGAAGCCAGGAGTTCTGACAACATGGAGCGCAAACTGTGTCGCCAATGGGGTGGAGTGTGGCCGAGCAGTTGAGACATCGTGCCGGTATCCAGAACGGAGTAATGGGGGCGGCGAGCTGGAGTGGGGTAGTCCGCCGTAGCAATGGGGATGACCCGCTCGATCGCTAAATCGGAGAATTGGGCGGCTTCCTCAAAGATCGCTACGGCAAAATCGTACCAACTGGCCACACCGCTATTGGTGTAGTGGTAAGTGCCGTAAGGGGACTGTGCTGAGGACAGCTCTGGGGATCGGGAGTGTAAGAGAGGAATGCTACTGGCGATCGCTCGGGCTAAATCCGCAGACCAGGTGGGGCTGCCCACTTGATCGGCGACAACCCGCAACTCAGTGCGCTCGTGTCCCAACCGCAGCATAGTCTTGACAAAATTACCCGCCCCTTTGGCTCCGTATACCCATGCTGTGCGGACAATACAGTGGCGATCGCAAAGGGCTCTGACCGCCTCCTCTCCTGCTAGCTTGGATCGACCGTATTCTCCCAACGGAGCTGGGTTGGAGGTGGGGTGGTATGGGGTGCTGGCATCACCAGCAAAGACATAGTCGGTGGAGATGTGGATTAGGGTTGCGCCCAATGCTGTTGCCGCCCGAGCCATTTCGCCAGGAGCTTTGCCATTGATGGTGTAGGCACGTTCGGATTCTCTTTCTGCGCGATCGACCGCCGTGTAGGCGGCGGCGTTCACAATGATGTCCGGGGCTTGTTCGAGTATGGCTGGCTGGATGCTGTCTAGCCGAGCTAAATCCAGTTGCTGTCGTCCCCAGGTGACGACAGTCCCGAGGGGCTGCAGCGTTTGGTTCAGCTCCTGTCCTACTTGTCCGTCAGCTCCCAAGAGCAGAATGTTCACTCAAACACCTCAGCATCTATAAACGAGCTAGCAGCAGCATCCTTGGCTGATAAGACGGGGTCAACACCGGCTGGCAATGGCCACTCAATTGCCAGATTGGGATCGTTCCATAGAATGGCTCGTTCGTGCTCTGGGGCGTAGTAATCGGTGGTTTTGTAGAGGACCTCGGCGGATGCAGATAGCACGAGAAAGCCGTGGGCAAACCCGGCTGGAACCCAGAGCTGACGCTTATTCTCCGCACTCAAAGTTTCTGCTACCCACTGACCGAAGGTGGGGGACTGGCGGCGGATATCGACGGCTACATCCACAATTTCACCGGCCACAGCCCGTACGAGTTTTCCTTGGACCTGCTGAATTTGATAGTGCAATCCCCTCAAAATCCACTGGGAGGAGCGAGAGTGGTTGTCTTGAACAAACTCAACCGTGGCATCGACAGTGTCTGCAAACCATTGCTGACGGTAGCTTTCCAAAAAAAAACCGCGCCGATCGCCATACACGGTCGGCTCGATTACTTTGACATCTGGAATGGATGTGGGTAGGACATTCATCGAGCGATCGAGGTCAATGACATCAGTGGTTCAGCCTCAGACAGCAGCATTGCCGATGCACATAGAACAGCCTCACCAGAGCGGAGACCTGTTGCGTGCGACGTGACGGCGGTGCCACCCAGCGACGAGAGCCGTAACGATAGTACAGTGCCGAGGTGCTGATGCCGAATTTGTGCTGTGGCAACGGGGCTTGCCCAAGGCAGGGCGAGGCAGAGGTAACTATGACCCACCAGCTATGACCTGACGACTATGACTGATTGTGTGAAGGCGGCTGGAGATCAGAGAAACTGTTGCAGTACCTCTGCAGTCATACGACCTGTGCGTGCCCAATTAAACTGGGTAGCTCTGGCGAGCCCTGCTGCTTTGAGATGCGATCGCGTGCTCTCAGACACCACCAACGACTCCATCGCTGTGGCTAACTCGTCGACGCTCAAGGGATTGACTAACAGGGCGGCATCGCCAACTACTTCCGGCAACGATGACAGATTGCTGGTAATCACAGGGGTGCCGCAGGCCATAGCCTCCAACACCGGTAACCCAAACCCCTCCCACAAGCTGGGAAACACGAACCCCAGTGCTTGGTTCATGAGGCGCAACAGCTCATCATCAGGCACGTACGACAAGAATTTCACGGCTTCAGCGACACTCAGCTCGCGCGCCAGTTGCTGCAATTTCGGTGTGCAGCGGCTATCTTGCGGGCCAGCTAGCCACAATTCCACCACATATTGCTGCCGTACCCGCGCAAATGCTCGCAGTGTGCGCTGGAGATTTTTGTGGCTGTCGTGTCGTCCGACATACAAAAAATAGTTCTGAGCAGGTAAATCTAGAGGGCGAAACCGCTGACGATCCACCGCTAATGGAATGGCTGTCACTTTACTGGCGGGAATCCCCAGCCAATCGACGATATCTCTGGCCGTCGCTTCGGAGTTGGCGATCGCGTGCTCGGCTTGGGCCACCACTTGCGGGATGTAATAGCGAAAGTAGGGAAATAGCGGCGATCGGCGGTTGGGAAAGCGTAGGGGGATCAGATCGTGCACCACCACCACTGACCGGCAACCAGAATATAGAGGAGCCTCCGGTACGGGGGAAAAGACCAGGCTGCTCTTGAGGGTGCGGTAGATCTGGGTAAGTTTGCACTGAGTCCAAGCCAGCCGTCTGAAGTGGCCGAATTTCCCCTGGGCTGAAGTCAGATTTCCCGGCACCCAATGGGTGCGCTCGGGAGAGGATGCGGACGTAGGGAGGGCAAGAGTGCCCTCGGTCGATCGCGATCTCAGTAAGGTCGGTTGGAGGGACTCTAGGTGGGGGACGACGCTGGTGGCATAATTGCTGAGGCCAGTGGGTCGATCGAGCAAAAATGATAGGTTGACGAGCAGTGGGTGAGTCGTGTTTGTACGAGATGGGCTCACGCGCGCTTGCTCAGATAGCGGGCAATGCCGTACAGCTTACCAAAAGCAGCAGTGGGCCTGACGGGCAGCAGAACGATCGCCATGCACACCAGTCGTAGAAATCTCCACAAGCGTACCGGAGGGGTCGTGTAGCGATCGAGCACGAGTAAGTAGCTAAAGGTGCTGTGGTTGATTTTGTTAAACACATTGCGATTGGTGACTGAGGACGGGGTGTGAACCACCGAGAAGCGGTGGGTTGTGGCCACGGAATACCCCTGCGCTTGATAGCGCTGGCAGAAATCAAAATCTTCGTAATAGAGAAAAAAGGCAGGATCGAAGTGGGGGCAGCAGTCGAAGCGGGTCAGATCGATCAGCATGCTGCACCCGGATACCCAATCGCAGGTATAGACGAGGTCTGATTCCGGGACTGGCCCGTTCCCGGCTTGCTCACTTCCGGTTTGCTCACTTCCGGTTTTCTCACTTCCGGTTTGCTCAATTAAATCAGAGCACATTGCTCCGCTGAAAATTGACCCCTTAGCGGCATTAAACCATCCACGGCAAAACCACTGTTCCCCAGTATCCGTCACAACAGCAGTGCCTAGAATGGCGATGGCATGCTGCTTACGCATAAATGCGTGTACGTCTACCAGTGAGATGGGGTCTGAGAGTTGAGCGTCAGGGTTAATCAGCCATACCAAGGCGCTCGCATCGCGATTGTAAATCCAGTCCAGCCCGATATTGCACCCTCGACCAAACCCGACATTGTCGGGGGAATCCAGCACCGTGACATTGCCTGTGCAGGGGACATTACCACCCGTACGCGGAATATTGCCCGTCTGTGGAATATTACCTGTGGGCAAGGACGCAGATTGGCGTTCGCACACAGAGTTATTGACGATCACGAGGTGATAGGGATAATCTGCCGCTACGGCAATCGACTCCAGCAATCGACATACTAATTGGGCCGAGTAGTAATTGACGGTCAGAAAATAAATCGATGTTTGGGGATCGAGTCGGTGTGCGGTCGTCAAAATATATCCCCCGCCAACAATGCCAATGCTGCTAAGCGAAGTGCTGTCCCCTCCGCTCCATAACGGGTTTGCCGACTGAGCCAAGCCAAATGCGCAAAATGTAAGCCGCTGGAGCTGAGCGAGATTGGGGGGAGCGCGTGTTCGGCCATCCGTGCTGCTAACGTGTCTGTCAGTTCACGATATGCAGCATAGCCCTTCCCGGTAATTCTGAAGCGATTATGACTCCATTGATACGCCAGCCGTGGTAATGTTCCGGCGCTGTTGACTGCTCCCACAACATTGTGCTCGTGCTGGCGATAGCGCACTAGCGGTTGATGCACCGCACCAATGTGACCGCAGGCGGCGGCCACCAGAGCGATCCACCAATCGTGCAAGCAATCAGCGAGGATGAAGTCTGGAAAAGGGAGGACGATTGCCAGTAGATTCGGGCGAAATAGGCAACTGCAGCCCGTCACCACGTTGTGGATCGATAGCAGCTCGATCGTTGCTGCTTCGGGGGTGCGTCTCTCAAATGCCCAGCAGGATGGATGCAGGGTGCGTCCGCAGCGATCGATAGTTTCTAGATCGCTATGCACCAATACTGCGTGTTGTTGGCACAACTGGTTCAGCAAGCGTTCCAGCTTGTGGGGGTGCCAACTGTCATCTTGGTCGCACAGGGCGATCGCGGTAGCCCGATTGCTGCATAAGGCGAGTCCGCGCTCGAAATTGCGATAGACGCCAACGTTGTTGGAGAAGGAATGCAGAGTAAATCGGCGATCGCCGTTCAGACAGGATTGCATTCCGGCTAGCGTTTCGGTCGGTGAGCCATCATCCACAATATGGCAATGCCAATGAGGCCACGTTTGCTGTTGTAGGGACTGAACCTGTTCGGCAAAGAAGTCCAGGTTGGGAGCGTAGCTTGCTAAGACGATCTCCACGAATTCAGAAGGCCGATCTACAGTGCTCCGATCGACTGACACTGGCTGATTCTCCGGTCGATCGTGTGATTGACGAGCGTTATCCTCCACTCAATCGGTCTCCCGCCCAACCGCTCTCAAGCTTGTATCCGCTGCAAGCTTGGTTGGTAACAACTCATTCAGCAAGCCTTGCAGGTGGCCTCTCAAGCTGCCAGGGCCAAATTGTTCGATCGCGCGCAACGATTGTGCAGACAGTCGCTCCCACAACTCGGCATCGCCATACATCTCCAAGACTGCATTGGCAAAGGCGTCCGGCTGTTCTCGAACTATGACATCTCGACCATCCACCAATCCCATGCCCTCGGCACCAATACCGGTGGTCACAACCGGTAGGCCATAGGACAAGCTGTGACCGATTTTCCCTTTCATTCCAGCACCGTATCTGAGGGGAGCGACGAATACTTTTGCCCGCAAGAAATACTCTTCGACATCAGCAATGTAACCGGTGACGGTGACGCGATCGCCCGCCAGTTGCTGCACTGCTTCCGGTGGGTTACTCCCCAATAGGGTCACGGCGATCTCGGGATGGCGTTGCCAAATGATTGGGGCAATCTCCTGGCAGAACCAGACTACCGCGTCTACATTGGGCACGTGATTGTACCCGCCGATAAACAGCAATCCCTGTCGCTGTTCGAATCTTGGCAACTGACCCCCATACGGAATGTGGACATTTGGGATGGTGCGCACCCGCGAGATGCCCAACTCTTCCAATAACGTACGTTCTGGATCGGTGACGACCACCGTGGCATCGGTTTTCTGAGCGATCGCCAGTTCTAAGGCTTTCATCTCCTGCCAACTGGGTTCGGTATCGCTGGCTGGCTGGTAGCTTTCTTGCCGCTGCATGCGGACGAAGTGAAGGTCGATGGTGTCGTAGATGGTCGGCAAATCGTTGCGGGTTTGCAACACGGGTAAGTATTTTTCACACAGTTGCGGACGACACACCCAAGCGAGATCGAGCAGAGGGAGGCGATCGCGTAATTGCAGCAGTAAGTCAGGCTGCTGAGGAGTTGGGTACAGCACCTCTATGCCCATCTGCTGCAACTGCGAGGTGTAGGGTTCTTCGGGCAAACCATTATCAGGTAGAAAAATGGGCGTGTAGCCCAAGTCCAGCATGAGCTTGAGGATCTGAAATAGCCGACAGGAACCGGACTCGCGGTCATACACCGGGACGTAGGAATCGACGATCAGGATGATGGGTTGCTGGCACAGTCGTCGAGAGCCTGCTAGAGCATTCGCTGAATCGCGATAGTGCTGGTTCAGTGCTTGCTGCCATTTGTTCTGGAAGGTTGTGCGGTTCGTAACTTGATGACGTTTGGCCCCTGTAGACTCATCCGTACCCGATGAAATGCCTTCATAGTGGATGACCTGGGACTGGGGTTGATACAGGATGTCGTAGCCACGCTCTCGCAGTTGGAAGCACGCATCTGTATCTTCGTAATATGCCGGTAAAAACTCTTCTGAAAAGCCACCCAAGTCGCGCATTAACTGCGTACGAACTAATAGGCTGGCTGCAGAGCAATAATCGACCGGGCGAACGTAGTTGTACTGAGGTTCGAGTGGGCTATCCAAGCGACCGTAATTACATCCCGAAGCATCTTGCCAAATAATGCCACCTGCTTCTTGTAAGCGACCATCAGGGTAAATCAGCTTTGACCCCACTGCTGCTGCAGTGATCTGGGATTCCAGCGCATCCACCAATGATTCCAGCCAATTGGGAAGTATTTGAGTGTCGTTATTCAAGTAACAAACAAGATCTGCACGTGCAGCCTCTAGGCCACGGTTGCACGAGCGAATGAATCCAAGATTTTCGGAATTACGTAAAACCGTAATTCCAGATATTGCTTGCAACACCTCGACAGTATTGTCTGTAGAAAGATCGTCAATGATGATGATTTCAAAGGAGATTCCAGAACCTGTCCT
>JBCBVA010000106.1:0-13534 GCA_039817825.1 Cyanobacteria bacterium J06642_12
GGCAAAGCCGCAAGCAACAACGGCAGCAGTTTTTGATGCTATTGTGTTGTGGGTTGACCCCTTTATTTCTGAATTTTCTAACGCTGTCACCATTCTATAAATCGCTCGTTTTTTTCGACTTAACACCCATTGGCTTAGCTCTGAGCTCAATCCTATTATTCTGGGGAATGTCGCATTACAAAGTCTTGCAACGTTCTCCACTAGCATATCAACAGATTTTTTCAAGTTTGAAGGATTCTGTATTGGTGCTAGAACCAGGCTACCAAATCATTGAATTCAATACAGCCGCAGAAGACCTGTTGGGCTGTTCCGCCTCAACCATTGGACAATTTGCACAGCACCTGTTCGAATTTTTATCTAATTCAGCCTGGAAACAGTTAATCACCAAAGGAGAAATAGAGGTCACCGTCGATCGCAAATATCTGCAGTTTAATCGACAGCCTATCTACTCTGGGAAGAGGCTATTAGGATATATTTTAACTATTTCAGATATCACTCAATCCAGGAAATTACAAGAGCAAATCCTCCAAAGTGCAATCTTGTACGACGCTCTGACAGGACTTCCAAATCGCACGCTTTTCTCCGATCGCTTGACCCAATTCCTCAACGAACATATTCGTTCAGAGGCTTCACTTGCGATCGCATTTCTCGATGTCGATCGCTTCAAAGTCATCAACGATTCTCTCGGCCATGCCATAGGCGATCGGGTTTTGGTAGAGATTACGACTCGAATTCAATCATGTCTCAGCAATGAAGAGACCGCTGCTCGCTTGGGGGGTGATGAGTTCGCCATTCTAATTCCCAATACTTCTCCCACAGAAGTTGAAAACTTATGTCTGCAATTACAGACACAAATTCAGAAACCCTTATGTTTTGAAAATCATACTATCAATACTAGTGTAAGTATTGGGATTGCCTTTGGTGCCGCTGAATTGTCTGTCGAGCAGTTGCTCCAACATTCTGACATTGCAATGTACCAGGCAAAATCAAGTGGTCGAGGTAGATTTGCCATCTTTGAGCAATCCATTGCCAAGCAAGCAGTTCACAGAATGGCCTTAGAAGTCTCTCTTCGACAAGCAATTGAACAGCAAGAGCTATTCTGCATGTTCCAACCCATTGTCAATATTGCCGATGGTCGTATTCGTGGTTTTGAGACCTTGACCCGCTGGCAGCATCCCGATCACGGGCTAATTTCACCTACGGTTTTTATCCCTATTGCTGAGGAAATGGGGATGATCGCAACCCTCGATCGCTGGGTGCTCTATCAATCCTGTCAACAGCTCCGTGCTTGGGAGATGCAATATCCCCATTTAGATTTAAAAATCGCTGTCAATCTTTCCACAGCCAACTTTATTTTCGCAGACCTTGCCGAAACTATTTCACAGGTGCTGCTGGCAACACATTTCTCCGGAAGACATCTGAAGCTAGAAATCACTGAAAGCATCCTCATGAAAGATCCGGAAGCTACAGCGCGTGTATTGCAGACACTAGCGATGCAGGGGGTTGAAGTATGGTTGGATGATTTTGGTACGGGGCACTCCTCCCTCAGTTATTTACACCGTCTCCCATTAGCAGGTTTAAAAATCGATCGCTCTTTTGTTCAAGGGGCACAACACAACACCCAAAGTATGGAAATCATCACTACGATTATTTCTCTGGCCAAGCGGCTCAATTTGGGTCTGATTGCCGAAGGGGTGGAAACAGAATCACAACGCCAAACACTTCAGGATTTAGGCTGTGAACTGGGGCAGGGGTACTTATGGTGGAAACCGCTGACGAAGCAGGTTGCTGCTCAAGCCTTAGCAAAACAATCGCAGGAGCAGGGAAATACGCTTTCAAGACTCAGCCGCAAGCAATAGCCGAGTTCCAGCGAGCCCCTGCGCTTCAATCAATAATTCTGAAAGGCGTTCCCAACGCCAAGGTTTGTAATGGCTAGACGTTTGATGGAACTGATAGGCGACTATCATCACTGACGGTTGACGCTACCGATTGGTGCAAGCGTCCTCGAATCATCGCTAAATAATCGGCTCGAAAGCTACGCAGTTGGAAATCTCGCGGATCGTTATCCCGTAATTCATCCCAAGCTTGAGTTTTTCTCTCTTTGCTTTGATGTTTTGCCTTTGATAATAGTTCGTCATTGACGTCCATCTGCCCGCTCGTAATTCGCTCGTAACCGTAGCGCTCCATATGGTCAGCAGCCAACGTTTCGATCGCCTCAATTTCCTCCATACTCAGAGACTTGCGAAACTTATCGATATTGGCAGGGATAGGGGCAGAGTGATTGGTTTGCCACAGTGCAGACATTCGGGCTAGCTGCTGGGCTTCAGAAGATGAGGAGACATCCAACATGTCATCCAAAAATTCAATCCCCATAAAGTCGCACACTGCATTCAACGTGGGGGCTGGGTGACTGATAAAGTCTTCGAATCGGATGGTCAATACGCGATCGGGATGTTGTATCGATAGCTGATGGGCCATGTCATGGGCTTTCACCCAATGCATGGTATTCAAAACCGTATCGAAGTCGTGAATAATGGCTCGGTTAATGCTGGCAACTTGCGCTCGCGGATCGCGCACCACATTCAAAAACAGAACGTCATCAAACAGCTCGATCAAGTCATGCGCATACAGAATATTGTCGAGAGATTTGTCCATCACGACTTTGGCACGGTGCTGCTGCCCCGCTTGGAATAGCATCTCCCACGCGATTCTGTGGATGCTGCGAGGTTGATGAGCGATCGCCTCAAAAATCCGTACTGGATCCAGCGCCACATTCTCCCACTTGACCATCGTGGCAGTTTGCAACCCCACCACATCAACCACTAACTGAAAGTAGTTGAAATCATCGCTGAGGTCACCGTACATATCCAACAACGGCATGAAATCGATGATGTGCAGCGGATATGGGGAATAAAATTCCGGGGATTGATTTAATCGCAATCGCAACGCATGACTGCCACAGCGTCGGATGGGAGTCATCAGAATCGGCCTGGGGCGCTGAAGGGTGCTGTCCATCGTGAGCCTGCTTTAAAGAGTTGTGGTGCGACTGTGTAACGTAATTAGGATTGCTAGATTGCAGACAAGGCAATATGCCCTTCAGGCATGGATTGGCGATCGCCGGCGACGCCGAATGTTGAAATCAGCCCGCTGGCAATCCCACCAAACACCTGTGAGATCTCCGCTGTGTTGTCTAGAAATAGCAGCGGTTGACCGGCATCCCCCTGCTGACAAATACGTGGGTCGAGCGGTACCTGGCCCAGCAGTGGAGCCTGCAACTCGTCCGCAAGCTGTTGACCACCACCGGCACCAAAGATCGGTAGGCGATCGCCATTTCCCTGCTGCATGTAGCTCATGTTTTCCACCACCCCCAGTACCGGCACTCCCACATTACGGAACATGTGAATGCTGCGACGCACGTCCGACAGAGCCACCTGCTGGGGGGTGGTCACCAGAAGTACGCCACAAATCGGACTTTCCTGGACAATCGTGATTTGAGCATCTCCGGTACCAGGGGGCAGATCGATCAGCAAATAATCCAACTCCCCCCAGTCCACATCGTGAATAAACTGGGTCACAATCTTGTGCAACACTGGCCCACGCCATGCCAGCGGGTGATCGGGCTCCGCCAGCAGCCCCACCGACATCACCTCAATTCCATGCGCTTCTAATGGCCGAAATCGCTGCCCCTCTGGAGTATCAAACACCTCAACATCCGCATGCCCCAACCCCAGCATGTGCGGCACATTGGGCCCGTAGACATCGGCATCCAGCAGACCGACTTTGGCCCCTTGCAAACTCAACGCCGCCGCCAAGTTCACGGCTGTAGTCGATTTCCCCACGCCTCCCTTACCGCTGGACACTGCGATCGTGGTGCGCACGCCAGGAATCGAACAGCGCTGTGCGTAGCCTTTCTTGCACCACGGCAAGCCATTCAGCACCTGCACAACCTTGGACTCTAGCTCGGTCTGGTGAGCACCAATGTAGAGACGGACGGAGACGTAATCCTCGACGATGCGCAGATTGCGCACCATCCCCAAACTGACAATGTCTGTGCCCAGGTTGGGTTCCAGAATGGTTTTGAGGGCGGCGATCGCCTCCCGTTCTCGCTCCAATTGAACGGCCTCGCCTGCATACTGTTCGGACTCGGTAGGTGTCTGCTGTCGGCGGATCGGAGACGCATGCTCAACCATTGGATACCTCTGCTGCTTGTGCTCCTTCGATGGCATCGATCGCCCGCTGCGAGAAAATCCGCACGTCCGCATCCGGATCGTCCAGAGTCTGTTTGAGGGAATTTAATACTGACGGATTGCCGATGTTTCCCAAGGCAATGGCCGCATCCCGCCGCACATCAGAATATTCATCGGCCAGCGAACTCACCAATACGGGGATGGCGCTGTCATCCGGCACCTGCTGCAAGGCCCGAGCCACGAACTTGCGCACCTGCCAGTGCTCGTCTTTCATGGCCTCGCTGAGGGGAGAGACAGATGACTGAGGTTTGAGAATCGCGATCGACTGAGCCGCATTGCGCCTAACTTGCCAATCCTCGTCCGAGAGCGCCTGATTGAGTAAACTCACCACTTCTTCATCCTGCAGGTATCCAATCGTGAGTGCCGTCTCGCGACGAACCACTGGAGACGGGTCGCTCATCAACGCCAATGCCGGAGCACAACTAGTTACCTGGTTGAGATACCGCAGCGTGGTCACCGCTGCTTCCCGCAACTCCTCCGTCTCCGATTCAAAAAACGGCAGAATGTACGGCAATGCTTGGACGTCGTGAATTTTGCGCAGCAGCACTAGAATGTTGAGCTGCATGTTGATGTCTTCTTGATGCAGGGCATCCAGCAGTATCAGCAAATCGTCGGGAATCACCAATTCCTTCAGGGCACCGAGCGCTTCCGTCCTTACGTCTTCATACGGCGACCCCAAACAGGGAATCAAGGGACGCACTGCCTGGTGATTGGCCATCTCCCACAAGGTGGTAATCGCCAACTTTTGCACTCCCGGATTCTCGTCCGGTACTGCCCCAATCAGCGGTTCCAGCGCCTCTTCATCCCCCAGATGCTGCAGCATTTTGACGGCTACCAGGCGATCGCCGACATCGTCTGACTGCAACATCTCGACCCATTGTTGTAGTTCGCTGTCCATCTTGGGGGTGTCCTGAGTGGGGTTGGCTAGGGGGGATGAGGGTTGGGGGTTGGTCACTAGTCACTGGTCATTCGTCATTCGTCACTGGTCATTGGTTGGAGCGTTTCTTATGCTTGCCAAGGACCAAGGACTAGGGACCAAGGACGAAGAACTAAGGACAAATTCCTTACCTCAGCAAAAACGGAATCTGCACCGTAATCGCATCCACCGGGCATTCCTTTTCGCAGGGCAAACAGAACCAACATTCGTCGTATTTCATATAGGCTTTGCCGGTTTCGGGGTTTTTGACCAGCACGTCTAGCGGACATACCTCGATGCAGGCGGTGCATTTTTCCAAGCATTTGGATTCGTCAACTATGACGGGGACATCGACGCGCTGAGAAGTTAAGGCCATTCGGAAGGGGTCTCCAGGTTTTAAATGTCTGAGAGTGGGCGATCGTCGGCTTCGTTCTCGGCGATCGCCATATTCACCCAGGCTTACTGCAACGTCTTCAAAAGCAAGAAATTACACTGGCAGTAAGCCTGTTAGTTCATTACGCATTAATCGCAACGTCGTAGGTTTCGCTTTCTAGATCCACATCCACCACATAGGGCTCGATCGGAGCTTTGGCAATGGTCATTTCGCCCGACTCGTCCTTTTTGAGGTGAGTGTGGCAGAACCACTCTTCGTTGTTCTTTTCGGGATAGTCCACGCGGTAGTGGTAGAGTCCCCAACGGCTCTCCTTGCGGTACAGGGAGGCGCGGGCCGCCATTTCTGCACAGTCGCGAATGGCATGCACTTCCATACAGCGCATCAGCTCGTGTGGGTCGCGGGCCCCCATCAAGTCAAGGGTGGAATAGTAATTGACGAATTTATCCAGCGCGATCTCCATCTTGTGGGTGTTCTTGGGGGGCTGGAGATAATCATTCACAAACCGGCGCAACTTGTATTCCACCTGGGTGTGGGGAACTCCCTCCGGTTGGTTGAGAGGGCGGTAGACGCGCTCCATTTCCGCGGCAATGAAGTCCGCATCGGGCTCCACATGCGGGAGTTCGCGACAGTATTCAACCGCATTGGTTCCGGCGATGCGGCCAAACACAAACGCCCCGATCATGTAGTTGTGGGGCACAGAAGCCATATCCCCTGCGGCATACAAGCCAGGAACGGTGGTTGCCGCCTTAGCGTCGACGCGCACACCGGAAGCACTGTGGCCACTGCACAAACCAATTTCGGAAATCTCCATTTCCACACCGTGGGTGCGATAATTCTCTCCGCGTCCATCGTGGAAGCGTTCGCGGCTAGGGCGCTCGTTGGCCCAGAGAATCTCTTCGATCTCGGAAATGGTGTCCTCGTCCAAGTGATTGAGCTTGAGGCTGATGGGGCCGCGACCGGAATGTAATTCCTTGTAGATTTCCAGCATCATCTGGCCGCTCCAGTAATCGCAGCTTACGAAGCGATTCCCTTCAGCATTGGCAGTGTAAGCCCCGAAAGGACCGGCAACGTAAGCGCAGGCAGGCCCGTTGTAGTCTTTAATGAGCGGATTGATCTGGAAGCATTCGATATTGCTCAGCTCGGCCCCAGCGTGGTACGCCATGGCATAGCCATCACCCGCGTTGGTTGGGTTTTCGTAGGTGCCGTATAGGTAGCCCGATTGAGGTAATCCCAATCGCCCGCAAGCCCCGGTGGAGAGGATAACGGCCTTGGCCTGAATAATGACAAAATCGCCATTGCGAACATCAAAGCCCGTAACCCCAGTGGCCCGTCCATCGCTGACAATTACCCGAGTCGCCATCACCCGGTTGATGACCTTCGCCTTATGGCGCTTGACCTCGCGGGTCAGGATCTTTTTGAGATCTTTACCCTCCGGCATTGGCAGTACGTATTTACCCACACGATGCACTTGCTTGAGATCGTAATTGCCGTAGGTATCCTTCTGAAACTTCACCCCCCAGCTATCCAATTCCTGGATAACTTCGTAGCCTAGTTTGCCCGTCTGATACACCACGTCCTGGTTGAGAATGCCGTCGTTAGCAATAGTGATCTCACGAACATACTGCTCCGGCGTGGAATTTCCTGGAATGACCGCTGTGTTCACTCCGTCCATGCCCATGGCGATCGCGCCACTGCGACGGATATTGGCTTTCTCCAACACCAAGACATCGGCCTCGGGATTCGCCTGCTTTGCTTTGATGGCAGCCATCGTGCCTGCCGTACCGCCCCCCACCACCAGCACATCCGTTTGCAGTCTCTGAGTCTCTGCCGTAAACGTACCTGCCGTAAACGTGCTCACCATAAACATTTCTCCCAGAGAAAAGGGGCTATAAAAGTCCAATCGAGTGTTTGCTCGGATACACCAAGCAAACTCTTATACTTCTGACGCGGCGGACTCAAGATCCGTAGGCTAAAAATCCAACGAATGAGTGGTAGGAATTCGTGTTTTGGAATCTACGTTGCTTACAGTTTAGATCGGTCTATTTAGGACTTGAATAGCTCTCTTATCGCGACCTGAAATCCATCCATAAATCAATTCTATCTATAGGGCTCTAAGATGGAAATTTACCAGCTCAAAGTCTTTTTACAGGTAGCCCGATATCTGAGTTTTACCGAAGCGGCGCGATCGCTGAACCTAACGCAGCCTGCTGTCAGCGCCAAGATTAAATCCTTAGAAGCAGACATTGGAGCACCGCTGTTTCATCGCTTGGGGCGAGCCGTTAAATTAACGGAAATGGGTGAATTTCTGCTGGAAGGAGCCCAGGATCTAGTCGATCGCGAAGCTGCACTCAATCGAGAATTAGAACATTACCAAAAAGGATGTAAGGGTGAGCTCAAAATTGCTTGCTCGCCAGCGGTCGCTGTAGGATATATTGCCAATCCGTTAGTTCAATTTCGAGAACAGAATCCAGAAATCGATATCGACCTACGCATCGCGAACACCAGTCAGGATCTCTATCACTCACTGACATCATCCGAGGTCGATGTAGGGATTTCTGAAGTGAGTTTTATCGATTCTCAAGAGATTCACTGTCAACCGATCGCCTCCATCCAATACACCGTTCTGAGTGCCCCCACCAACCCCTGGGCAATGCGCGATCGCCTCAGCCTATCGGAGGTGGCCTCCGAGCGATGGGTGTTGAATCGCCAAGACCCGATATCGCAATCGGTGTTCGCGCAACGCTTGGCCGATATTGGTCTCGAGATCGGGCAACTTGAAGCCGTAGAAATCGCCGACAACGAAGCCCTCATGAAGGCATATATCCAATCTGGACGCTATCTGGGTTTCGCCTCGACGTTGTGTTTCCAAGCAGAGATTCAGGCCACTCAACTGTGCGCACTCCCCCTACATGAGTTTCCCCTCCCATCGCCCATTTTCGTTGCCTTCCCATCGCGCACAATTGACACCCTAAAGGCATCGGCACGCGCGGTTGGCAAGCGAAGTCAGTCCGAGGCACCTGTACAAAAGCTACTAGCTTTGCTGGATAGCAAGTTTCCGGGCCAGACAAGAGCGGTTGTATCTGCACCAAGTCGAGACAGCATCTTGATACCTGTAATGGACGCCCCCGCTCATACCACCTCCATCCGCACCATCGAGAAGACAGAGACATTACCCATCCGCATCGGAGTACAAAACAAGACTCTGCCCTCTGTCTCGGGGGGAATTGTTATGCAGAAGTTGGGGTTGCTTAATCACTATCTACCCAAAACAGGACGATACGCATCGTCTCAATTTGATGTCCGCTGGCAAGATTCTTCGACTGGTATGCCGATTGTTGATGGGTTGCACGGTGGTCAGCTCGATCTGGGAATTTTGGGGGATTACCCAATGCTGCTGAGTGCTCAGCGCAATCGGGAGCGGGTTGATGGTGAAAACTCGACGATTCTAATTGGGTTTGTGGCGGTTAATCCCGATGGATGTCGAAATGCCGTGATTGTGCCGCAGCATTCAGCTGTCAACGAGATTGGCGACCTGCGTGGACAAGCCTTGGCTATCCCCAATGGTTCGGCGGCTCACGGCATGGTGTTGCGCGTGTTGCACCAGCACGGATTGTCGGCGGATGTGGAACTGGTGCCTGTCCAGAACAATCCCAAGATTAGCAAGGCCAATCGCAACATTGCCGATCGCGATATTGCTGCCTACGCTCACTTTTCGCCATTCCACGAATTGGCGTTGGAGCGCAATCAATTCCGGTATTTATTTGATGGCAATGTCAGTGGTTTGCCGGCGTTTTACGGTGTGGTGGCTCGCAAGGGATTTGCGGACGAGCATCCCGATCTGGTTGTCAGTTACTTAAGGGGATTGGTGGCTGCCCAGTACTGGCAAGCGACGGTGCCAAATTCCAGCCAAAAATTAAGTCAATGGACCCACAGTTCCCCGCGTATCATTGACAGTATTTTGGGCACCAGTCCCACCCAAGACTCACAAGGACTGTATTTCCTAGATACTCATATTCGCACCGACTGGATTGTGGAGCATGTCAACCACTACCAATCTGCTACCGACGATTGCCAATTCGCCAGTCTAAATCTCGATCACTGGATCGATACAGACTTCATGGTGGCGGCTGTCAAGAATTAGGAGTGACGGGGAATGCCAGCCCATAGCTTTCGGCAATCAGCGATGGAGAGTTCTCTAGCCATTGTTCCCGGCAAATCGAGAATTGAGCAGTCTCCGTACTCCAAGACCTTACAGCGGATTTCTATAAGCTTTTAGTCGGCTTCCATACTCTTGAGGGTTTCTTCCCGAATCAAGTCAAACACTTGTCGGTTCAACTTCGTGAACTGGGGAGTGAGCATGTCGTCAATATGTCGAGGCCGCTGGAGGGGAATGTCGATGTGTTCTTTGATGCGACCGGGATTAACTCCCATCACCAAAATGCGATCGCCCAAAAATACCGCTTCTTCAATATCGTGAGTCACAAATACGATCGTGGTTTTGTCCTCTTCCCAAATATTTAACAGCAGCTCCTGCATCATGTGACGGGTTTGGGCATCCAGTGCGGCAAAGGGTTCGTCCATCAACAATACGGCGGGGGAATTGACCAATGCTCGGATAATGCTGGCCCGCTGCTGCATACCGCCAGAGAGTTGATGAGGATAGGAATTTCGATGTTTGTATAGACCCACCCGATTGAGATAGCGATCGACCAGCTCCCGTCTCTCGCTCTTGGGCATCTTCTGGTATTTCAGCCCCATTTCTACATTCTGGAACGTGGTCTTCCAGGGCAGCAGCGAGTACTGCTGAAACACAAATCCACGATCGGCACCAGGGCGAGTAACGCGGTTACCATCAACAGTTACCGACCCTTGACTGGGAGCAACAAAACCAGCGATCGCATTCAACAGCGTCGATTTTCCACATCCCGACGGCCCTAACAAACAGACAAACTCTCCAGGATTGACCTGAAAGCGAACGGACGTCAGCACCTCGTGAACCGTATCCCGACTGCGAAACGACACAGACAGGTCGTCAACATCTACAACCCCTTTGCGGTGTTGGAGTTGCCGTGAAGAAACAGCGGTTGGTCTTGGAGAAGTCTGCATGGTGGGTCTCGAAATGGGTGGTGGTGTGAGATGTGCGATGGGAGTTGGAGTGGGTTTGTTTGGTCCTTGGTCCTTGGTCATTCGTCCTTAGTAAGTCAAAAACCTTAAATGACTAATGACCAATGACTAGTGACCAATGACCAGTGACCAATGACTAATAACCAATCCCCCTCTACACCCCCTTCTTCTGCAACCGCCGCCAAGGCATCAACATCGACATCAAGCGATCAATCGCCCAAGAACTAAACGCCCCCATCAACCCAATCAGCAGCATCCCCATCACAATGGGAGGAAAATTTGAGGTGACGTAGGATTCCCAGGTGATGTAACCAATGCCGTAGCGTCCTGCTAGAATTTCGGCAGTGACTAAACAGAACCAAGCATTACCCATCCCGATCGCCAATCCACTAGCAATACTGGGTAGTGCCCCCGGCACCACAATGTCTTTAAATACATCCCAAGGTTTGGCCCCCAAACACTGCCCCACTCGCAGCAGCACTGTATCTCCTAACATGCTTTCAACACCGCGAATGGTGCTGATCAAAATAGGGAAAAACCCGCCAATAAACGTGATGTAAATCATCCCGGATTCTGCCGATGGAAACATCAGGATAGCCAGTGGAATCCAGGCTACGGCAGGGATGGGACGCAGAATCTCTAGGGCGGGCATCAGTAGGTCTTCCACCTTTTGAAAAGTGCCGATTAAGATGCCTAACGTCACAGCCAACACCGCTGCCACCCCAAAGCCAATTAGCACTCTGGTAATGCTGGAGCGGAAGTGGACAAGAGGCCCCGACCACATAAACTCGATGGTTGCGGTGACGACCTCGGTGGGGGCAGGAACGAATTGGAAATTGATTAGGAAGTTAAAGCTAATGGCACACAGAAATTGCCACAGCCCAAAAAATAGAACTAAGGACGCAATCTTTCGGGCAGCCGTATTGCGAGAGAGATTGAGCCGGAAATTGACATATCCCTGATGCATACTCTCCAAAAGCTCTGCTGTCGCAGGAGGAGTTCTGGTATATGCCATGCTGTATTTCCCAAAAGGTTTCCGAGCTTGAAATCGAGGTTTTATTAAACTAGAGTCAACTGAATGTAAACAGCTGACTCCAGCACAGTAACTAGTTGAACTTTTTGAAACCGTATTAGTGGCTACGAGTAAAGAGCCTGAATGTAGACAGCCTTAGCATGAAGACAGCCTTACTCAGTTACTTCACTAGTAGCGACTTCGCTACCGGCAGCTAGGGCTTCTTGCAACTCACCAAAATCAGCTACTTCTGACCCGGTTGAAGCGGCAAAGGCTTCCGCATCTTCTCTAAGTAAGAAAGCAGAAATTTCTTCCCCGTCCTGAACGTAGTAAGAGTTCTCGGCAAAGAGCTTCCAGCCATTTTCGCGATCGTGCACGAACATGACGTCGGCCGCTTTACCCTCATCCAGTAGCTGGTCCAAACCACCGATCATGTTTTCAATCGAGGCAAAGTTGGTGACTGTATCCTCCCCCTGCACCCAAAACTGGGCTGCCAATGTGGGATCGGTAATCGCCTCGTCGGTTAGTGCGTCGCTACCTTCAATTTGGTAGGTGGCCCCCGCTTCTACTACGGCATCGTATTCCAGACCCATCTCGTCCATGGCGGTTTGCAGATAGCTTTCATCCACCCACCCATCGACATCCTCTGGATTAATGGCTTCATCAACTTTTCCGAGAGAAATCAATGTGGCAATACTGTTTTGCAGGGCCTCTAGATGAACGGGGCGAATGGTGGGGTCTAAAGGCTGTAGTCCCGACGGTCCTAAGAACATGTAGACCACCTCGCGATCGATGCCCGACCACTCTTCAATTTGAGTGGAAATAGTTTCGGGGGTGTCGCGGAATGTCTGGTTGGCCTCCAGCATCGCTTTCATGAAAGCCACCACAATTTCGGGGTGCTCTTCCGCAAAATCATCGCGGACAACAATGCCGTGCAGGGTAGGAACTCCAGTTTGGGCACCATCAAAAATCTTGCGGGCAAATCCACGGAACGGGAACAGCTCGCCGAAGGGAACAAAGTCGGCGTGAGCATCAATCTGGCCAGTGCGCAGGCTGGTGCCACCCACTTCGGGCGCTTGGCTGATCAGTCTGACATCATTCTCGGGGTCAATGCCCGCATCCTGCAGGGCTTTCAGTACCATGCCGTGAGCTGCAGACCCAAAGGGAACCGAGACGATTCCACCGCGCAGGTCTTCTAGAGTACTAGCGTCGCTGGTTCTGGGAACCACTACAGCATTACCGGCACCGTTGGGACTGTAGGCAAGCGTGCCGATGTAAGTTGTATCGATGTCGCTTTCTTCTCGAAACGTGATCATATTAATGACTGCAGGGAAGTCACCCATCAGACCAATATCGATTTGGTCGGCCAACATTTTGTTCGTGATGGGTGGGCCGGATGTATAGCTAGACCATTGAATGTCGTACTCTACCCCTTCATATTCGCCGGTTGTGGGTAAATATTTCTCAAGCAACTCCAATTCACGTACGGTGGCACCACCCACAGCCGTGTTAATCACCTGGTCCTGCGTGCCAATTGAAATCCGGATTGTTTCAGCGTCAACACTGAGGGCTGAAGCACCAAAAATCAGCAGCGATGCAGCAAGCCCCTGCGTCCACTTCGAGCAACTAGTGACAGTCATGATAGGTCTCTCAAAGCCGATAGAGTTGAGCTAATTCAATCGGGATTCTTTTGAGGGCTTTGTGATGGTGACTACCAATTGTGCAGGTTAACTATCACGTTACTATTTGGTGCGATTCAAATTATTTATGCGTAGATTTAACGATGACGCGGGTTCGCTCCGGCTTCAAAGTCTCTCATGATTCGGTCAATCATCCATCTC
>JBCBVA010000107.1:0-13271 GCA_039817825.1 Cyanobacteria bacterium J06642_12
GTTTGAACAATTGCCGAATCCAATTGTCTTTGAGCATGAATTGACCCTAGAACAAGAATTTGAACTCAAAAAGATGCTGCTCTGCATCAACAAGATGGATCGCGAGCAAACTCAGGAATTTCTGATGGAAGCGATGCGGCAACTCATGCTCAAAGACAATTGGATTCGGCAATTGTTCAAACAGAACTATTTGTAACCGGATCGGTGCCCGGACGGGCAGGTGTTATTTCGTAACGACAGCACGTTCGCCATTGAAGGGATGAAGTCTCTGCCAACCTGAGGGCAATCGCCCTCAGGCTTCGGATGGACCTGAGATCCCACAAGCCTTTCTGGAGGAGTGGGTCTCCACTCGTATCTGGCTCAACCCCAATGAAATTAGTCATGGTGTCGGACGCCAGCTTCGTTCGACACCTACGCTGATAGACCTACGGAGCCAAGCTTCACAGCAAATTGAACGAATCTAAAAACGTTGTTGCTAGCTCTGCGCTCTCGATCGACCTTAACTGGCGAATACCGACCACATAAATGCGATCGTCCGTCAGGATAAGACGCGCGGCGATACTCTCTTCGTCGTCGAACAACTGCAACTCTCGACCGGGCTGACCCTCCAGCTCCGTTTCAGTTTCCGCCCCCACTTCAAATTCAGTCGCCTCCATCACAGCCACCCTTAGAGTATCCAGCAGCTCATCTTGCTCGGCCTGCTCGTCCCCTCGGTTGGCATAGGCCACCACAAACCTCGACGTGGAGGAGTGCACAGCGAAGACGTCAAACTCCAAGTCTCCTTCGGCAGTGACGACCGTTTCCAATTCTTCTGTCAGCACTCCCATCGGAACGTAAATCGAAAAGCCGCCTTCGCGAAATATAGCGGGTTGCCAGGACATAAATCCGCTGTCGAGATTAAACCCCGGTGCCGGTCGTTCTTGCTGAAAGCGCAGGATTTCGTCATCCAGAGACTGCTGGCTTTCTTCGAAGAAATCGGGTCGGGATTTTCGGATGGGCTCGAAGGTGGGGCCAATAGACGGACGCTCTTCAAACACGCTGTCTTGCCCTGCAGGTGCCTGGACGAAACTGTCTCCATTCGTCGTTTGAGTTTGAGATTGAGCAAACTCCGGGCGGCCTCCTAGCGAACCCAAGCCCGCTCCAATCGCTAACAACGCAGCAGCAGCTCCAACGCGAGATCCCCAGCGGTTCATAACTCACACCTTTACAGTTGCACTTTGACAACAGTAAACAACGATTGAGCCCCCATCAAAAGCGATCGCTCGCCTGGAAATGCAAAATAAAATCACCACGGTTGTTAAACGTAGGCTCTACACGAAATAGGCCAATTGGACTACGAGCCAGAAAGCCGATGCCGTATCCAACCCCATCGCCGTCTTTATCGCGAACTTCTCCGGGACGACCGATAACAGCCCCTTGCGAGTCCAGCGTGCTGCCGAAATCTGTGAAAATAGAGCCCCGAAAGCTAAAGTCTTGTCCGAATAGAGTCACCGAACCAATAGGATACCGATATTCAGCGGCAGTAGAAATATAGCTGCGACCCGTGCCAATTTCCCCCGAATTGAAACCGCGCACCGAGAACGCGCCCCCCAGCGAAAAGGCCTCGTATGGCGGGGCATCTCCCAAAATCGTCCCCCCCTGAACGTTCAAGATCAGCGTGTGTGCCCTCCGTTCGTCGTCAGCTCCATTCAGCGGAATAAACTGAGACCAATTCGCCGACAAGCGCGACATTGTAATACTGGCGTCGCCCACCGGGATTGATTGGTCTAACCCGATCCGAAACCGCGTTCCTGAAGTTGGAAAGCTGGCATCGTCGAGGGTACCGATCGTCGTTGCAACATTCACGGTCAGGAGTGGATCGATCCCGTCATCGCTAACAGTGACGGGATTACCCAGCTCATCCACGGCCGCAACGGATGAGGTAAACATCCCCTCCCGCACCGACACTGTTTGATAATTTACGCCTCCAGCAATATCCACAATTGAATTGAGAGGCTGGAAATACTCCACTCCTCCCCCAATCCGATTCACCCAAGGATTGGCTCCACTCGTGAGTTCGACATCATCATTACCATTTTCAAACGCACCCACACGAGAACTTTGATTTTGCAGATTAATTCCAAACTGACCTGGGATGGATGTTGGCGTGAAGGCTACGCTCAGGTCTGCGCCAAAGTTCTGCGGATCGAGCACGGCTTCCAGCAATAGTCGCCGCCCAATGCCCAACCCTTGCTCGGCAAATCCCGCCACCGGAAAGACAACGGCCCGTTGCCCGGCAGTGGACACCGTACGCAGTCTCGTGCCCCCTTGCAATGCATTGGGTTCTCCAATTTTCGATCCGAACCCGTACGAAAACGACCAGGGAGCATTGCGGTCACCCACACCAATCGTCACGCGATCTTCTGTTGGAGCCTGCAGGGTCCGCTCCGGGGATTGACTGTCGCTTTCGGATGATTGACTCAGTAACTGACTGGATTGCGTGTCATCTCGCAACTCGTTAGCGGTTGGGAGTTCGACAGTTGTATCGACCGGTTCGAGGTCTTGTGGGCTGGTCGCAGAAGGCGGAACCTGCTGGGCAGCGGCCTGTCCACCCACGATTGACAGAACCGACAGACCACTCGCTACTAAGATGGCCGCGCAGGGCCACCGATGCACTCCATAAACCATCGATCGCTCTACTCCTCGCGTTTCGAACCAGACCGCTCTGTATTGTTTGGCTAGTCTTATTCGCTGCCTGGATCTTATCCGGCGATAGCGATTCATCTCTAGACTTCAGATTTCTAGAGATCAGATAGTGTTGACGGATAACACGTCATCTGGGCGGGGAGATAACCGCAGGTTGAACCCCAAATGAATATGTTAGTTGTTAAATATTGATACGAAATCTCATTAGTGTCCTATGGTTGCAACTCCCACCCGTGCAGACAATCCGCTGGCGATCGGTGAAGGTCTGCCTCCATTCGATCGCATTCAGCCCGAGCACATCGTCCCCGGCATCACCCAAGTATTAGACGAGCTAGAACAGCAACTGACCGAACTGGAAAGCTCCGTCCAACCCACCTGGTCTGGTCTGGTCGAGCCCCTCGATCGCATCTCCGAAAAACTGCGCTGGAGCTGGGGCATCGTCGGCCACCTAATGGGAGTCAAAAACAGCCCCGAGCTGCGGGAAGCCTACCAAACCATGCAGCCCAAGGTGATCGAGCTATCCACTAAATTCGGCCAAAGCAAGCCTCTATATTTAGCATTTAAAGCCCTGAAAGACGACGAAAACTGGGCCACCCTAGACGAAGCCCAGCAGCGCATTGTGGAATCATCCTTGCGCCAAGCAGAACTGGCCGGTGTTGGTCTAGAAGGGGACGCCCAAAAGCGCTTTAACGAAATTCAGATGGAGTTGGCCAAGCTCGCCACCGACTTCAGCAACCACGTCCTCGACGCCACCAAAGCCTTCAGCATGACGCTGACGGAAACAGAGGAAGTAGACGGCCTCCCCCCTAGCTTGCTCAGCCTATCCGCCCAAGCCGCTCGCGCTGCCGGAGACGAAACCGCCACTCCTGAAAACGGCCCCTGGCACATCACCCTCGACTTCCCCAGCTTCGGCCCCTTCCTGAAATACAGCACCCGTCGCGACCTGCGGGAAAAAGTCTACAAGGCTTACATCACCCGCGCCTCCAGCGGTGACCTGGACAACACTCCCCTCATCGATCGCATTCTGGAACTGCGCCAAGAGAAATCCAAGCTGCTAGGATTCGACAGCTTCGCCGAACTCAGCCTAGCCAGCAAAATGGCCCCGTCCGTCAGCGCCGTAGATGTGCTGATGGAAGAACTGCGGGTAGCCAGCTACGACGCTGCCGTAGACGAACTCAACACCCTGAAAGCCTTTGCCGCCTCCAAAGGCGCTGCCGAAGCCGATGACCTCAAGCAATGGGACACCAGCTTCTGGTCGGAACGCCAACGAGAAGAAAAGTTCGCCTTCAACGAAGAAGAGCTGCGCCCCTACTTCCCCCTACCCCGCGTTCTGGACGGTCTGTTTTCCCTCTGCAGCCGCATCTTCGATATTCAAATTGAAGCCGCCAATGGCGAAGCCCCCGTCTGGCATCCTGAGGTGCAGTACTTCAAGATTTCACGAGATGGAGAGGCGATCGCCTACTTCTATCTCGATTCCTACAGTCGCCCAGCCGAAAAGCGCGGCGGTGCTTGGATGGACGAGTGCCTCACCCGCGCCAAGATGACAATCGACGATAAGTCGATTACTCGCCTGCCGGTGGCGTACCTCACCTGCAACCAAACCCCGCCTGTCGATGACAAGCCCAGCTTGATGACCTTCCGCGAAGTGGAAACCCTATTCCACGAATTCGGTCACGGTCTGCAACACATGCTCACCACCGTTGACTACCCCGGTGCCGCCGGCATCAACAACGTCGAATGGGATGCTGTCGAGCTACCCTCCCAATTTATGGAGAACTGGTGCTATCACCGCGACACCCTGTTCGGCATGGCCAAGCACTACGAAACCGGCGAAACCCTGCCCGAGCACTATTACGAAAAGCTGCTGGCTGCTCGCACCTACATGAGCGGTTCCGCCATGCTGCGCCAGCTCAACTTCAGCATGCTAGACATCGAGCTGCACCACCGCTACGACCCTAATAGCGACGAGACGGTGAATGATGTTCGCGATCGCCTCGCCAAAACCACAACGGTCATGCCCCAACTACCGGATGATGCCTTCCTATGTGCCTTCGGCCACATCTTCGCCGGAGGCTATGCGGCAGGCTACTACAGCTACAAGTGGGCAGAAGTGCTGAGTGCCGATGCCTTCGCCGCCTTCGAAGAAGCCGGTTTAGATGACGACAGCGCCCTACAGGAAACCGGTCGTCGCTTCCGCGACACCGTGCTGTCGCTGGGAGGCGGCAAGCATCCCGAGGCCGTATTCAAAGCCTTCCGGGGTCGCGAACCCAGCACCGAAGCCCTGCTGCGCCACAGCGGATTAGCGGCGGCCTAAGCTGGCAAGTTGCTCTACAACCATTCCTTACGTTCAATCTGGCAGGATGCATGTGTGCTCTTGCCAGTTTTTTTGTGTCCCAGTTGCTGAGAGAATACGCATCTGTCTGGCAGCATGTGATTATGGCAGTGGCCACACCACTGCGGACATTTCAGCTATGTTCACCCCTGACTGTGCTTGGAAGGCTCTGTCCTCACTGAAATGAAAAAGCTATCAACAAGTTCATCGCTGACGCCAGCCAACACAGTCAGCTTGAACGACCAAAACCAGACAATCGCATAGTTACCATCTAACGTTTCAATGGGCTCACAACACACCGCATGACCTACTGTTTGGGAATCATCAACTCTAATGGCATTGTGATGGCAGCCGACTCGCGCACCAATGCGGGCTTGGACTATATTTCCACCTACAACAAGCTGTTCGACTTCTCGGTGCCCAATGAGCGAGTCATTATCATGTGCGCATCGGGCAATCTGTCGATCACCCAAGGGGTTGTTAATCGAATCGAGCGGGAGATTGAAACCGAAGCTGTTCCCAATCTGCATACCCTAGAGAGCATGTTCGATATCGCGGCCTATATCGGTCGCAAAAGCCGAGAGGTGCAGAAGGTCGATCGCCCCTGGATGGAAAAAGATCGCATCGACTTCAACTGCAATTTCCTGCTGGGCGGACAGTTGAGAGGGGAAGAGCCGCAACTATTCTTGGTCTACACCCAAGGCAACTTCATTCAAGCGACCCCCGAAACCCCGTTTTTGCAAATTGGCGAAATGAAATACGGCAAGCCAATTCTCGATCGCACCATCGCCTTCGATACTCCCCTAGAAGACATCGCCAAATGCGCGTTGCTATCGATCGACTCCACCATGAAATCGAATATCACGGTCGGGCCACCCATTAATTTGGTCATGTACGAAGCAAATAGATTTGCGATCGAGCACACCTTGCAGTTGCGACTGGGCAACCCCTACCTAGCTAAAATCCGGCGACTGTGGGAAAAGTCGGTGCGATCGGCGTTTGAGTCGATGCCCAATATTGAGTGGGAAGAAGCGGAAGCATTAGCATCCACCGACGAAGAAATCATTATTGACTGATAGTTTGAATGGCTGAGACAGCAATTCTTTGTCACCACACCAAGTCCTTTGCCATACACAAGCACACCATTTGAAAACTGACGCGATCGACGACTTTAGAGAGTGACCTACAAGCAAGTATCACGTCATGGCTGAGGGCTTGAATTGAAAGATTTTTTTCACGTTCCAGGCTCTAGACTGTCATCTGGAATACGATATTTTCCGATCGCATATGGCAGCTTAGGTAAAATCTAGCGATATGGGCAAAACTCAACGCCAGTGCTGAGTAAATGCGGGTCGAGTATTGCCGCGCTAGGGCGTCGCTAATGACCGGATCGGCATGCTTCTCAACGAATACGACCCTGAAGGCTTCTATGACGAGTTGTTCGAGACGAAAGGGGTGGCCAGGGAACAATCGCAATCGCTGATTCAGTGGATGCAAGAGCTGGGCATCGATCGCCTCAAACGCCACCGACAAACCGCAGAAATTGCACTCTACAATTTAGGAATTACGTTTAACGTATACGGCGATCGGCAAGGGGTAGAAAAAATATTTCCCTTCGACATCATTCCGCGCATCATTTCTGCGAAAGAATGGGCCTGGATCGAGCGTGGGTTGCAGCAGCGGCTGAAAGCACTGAACTGCTTTGTTTCCGATATTTACGGCGAGCAGCGGATCGTTCGCGAGGGCATTATTCCCGAGAACGTCATTAAGACGGCCCCTGGTTATTTAGAAGCCTGTCACGGAATCAAGCCCCCCAACGGAGTCTGGTGCCATATCTCCGGCACCGACCTAGTGCGCCACAGCGACGGCCAATGGTACGTCTTGGAAGACAACATTCGCGTGCCCTCAGGAGTGTCCTACGTACTGGAAAACCGGCGGGTGATGAAGGCCACCTTCCCCGATATTTTTCAGACGATGTCGGTCAAACCGATCGACGACTACCCCAGCCACCTGCTGGATACGCTGCTCAATCTAGCCCCCCCCCACTTACCCGATCCAACCGTAGTAGTGCTGACTCCTGGGGTGTATAACTCCGCCTACTTCGAGCATTCCTATCTGGCCCAACAGATGGGGGTTGAGCTGGTGGAAGGTCGTGACTTGGTGGTGGCGGATGGCTACCTGCAAATGCTGACCACTCAAGGGTTGCGGCGGGTAGATGTGATCTATCGCAGAATCGACGACGAGTTCATCGACCCGGAGGTGTTTCGTCCGGATTCCATGCTCGGGGTGCCGGGATTGATGGAGGTATTCCGCCAGGGCCGAGTGGCGATCGCCAATGCCCCCGGAACCGGTGTGGCAGACGACAAGGTGATTTATTCCTACGTACCGGACATGATTCGGCTGTATCTGGGAGAGGAGCCGATTTTATCCAACGTACCGACGTACCTATGTTGGCGAGCAGACGATCGCGAGTACGTCCTCAATCATTTGTCAGAACTGGTGGTAAAGGCCGCAAACGAAGCCGGTGGCTACGGAATGTTGATTGGCAATACTGCCACGCCCGAAGAACTGGCCGAGTTTGCCCAGAAAATCAACGACAATCCTCGTAATTACATCGCACAACCGATTCTCAGTCTGTCGCGGGTGCCCACCCTGATTGACGGCACGGTGGAAGGCCGACATGTGGACTTGCGCCCCTATATCCTCAACCGAGGAGACAGCATTTACGTGCATCCAGGAGGATTAACCCGCGTTGCCCTCAAGAAAGGGTCGCTAGTGGTGAATTCATCTCAGGGAGGAGGCAGCAAAGACACGTGGGTACTGTGTTGAGAGCCTCAATCATCCCAGATTGTCTTGCAGCTATTCCGGTCTCCCCCTACGCTTGCGAGCTGTGAATGAATAGAAAGCTGAAGATTCATATTCAGGCTGACTGCAGCATCTTTGTGCAGAGATAGCATCGAGCGAAGTCAGTCTGACACTATCACTAACTAAGGACTCAGATCGGTTGTTGAGTAGCATTGCCGACATTGCAGAACACACTAGATATTCCGTTCAGGAGCGATCGCGCATGTTGAGTAGAGTCGCGGACTCCATTTACTGGCTGAATCGCTACATCGAGCGGGCCGAGAATGTAGCGCGATTTGTGGATGTTAATCTCAATTTGATGCTCGATTTGCCGCCGGAGATTTCCTCCCAATGGCAACCGCTAGTATCCATTACCGGCGACTTGGAACTGTTCAAAGATCTCTACAGCGACATCACGCCCGAACACGCAATCCGCTTCTTAACGCTGGAGGAACAGTACCCCAATTCCATTCTGTCTTGCCTGGTCAAAGCCCGCGAGAACGCTCGCTCTTGCCGCGAAACCATTTCCTCCGAGATGTGGGAAGAGGTCAACGGGTTCTACCACATGGTGAAAGAGGCATCTCCCCAACAGTCTCTAGACTACCTCCCCAGCTTTTGTAGCAAGGTCAAACTCAAAAGCCACCAATTTTGCGGAATTATGGATGCCACGATGGCCCATAACGAGGGGTGGCATTTTGGGCAGTTAGGGCGGTTATTGGAGCGAGCTGACAAGACGACGCGTCTATTGGATGTGAAGTACTTTTTGCTGCTGCCTTCTGCCCAATGGGTGGGCACTCCTCTCGATCAAGTTCAGTGGATTTCCTTGCTGAAATCTGCCAGCGCTTACGAAATGTACCGCAAGTGCCAGCACAAAATTTCCCCCACAAATATTGCCGATTTCTTAGTCCTCGATCGCCAATTTCCCCGTTCGATCTATTTCTGCCTCAAGCAGGCCGAGTATCACCTGCACAGCATCACCAATACTCCGGTGGGCACCTGGTGTAACGGGGCTGAGCGAGCGCTGGGCAAGCTCTGCTCCGAGTTGGGGTATATCGTGATTGCTGATGTGATTGAAAAAGGGCTGCACGAATTTTTGGATGGCCTCCAAAGCTCCATCAACACCATTGATGATGAAATCTACACGACGTTCTTGTCGGTGGATAAATCCCGCTATCTACAGCCGACATGGGGGAAAATCTCGCAGTAGGCAGACATCGTAACCGTTAGCCCCTTACTTGTTTGGCTGGCGATCGCCTACGGTTCTCCCGTCACCGGTATCCATTTGCCCAATGCTTTACCAGATTTGCCATCAGAGCACGTATTCGTACAGTCAACCCGTTTTACTCAAACCCCACATTCTCAACCTGCGTCCCCATTGCAATAGCTGGCAACAGTTGCGTAGCTGCACCGTTCAGGTGTCGCCATCCCCCGAATCCCGCTCGGACTACACCGATTTAGACGGCAATAGCACGATTAAGCTGTGGTTCCTGCAACCCACGACATCATTGAGCGTTCAGGTGACATCCACTGTCGAAACGCTACAAACTAATCCCTTCCAGTTTTTATTGGAGCCTTGGGCGATCGCCTTACCGTTCGACTATCCCCAGTCTCTCCAGTCTCGCCTGTCCAGCTACCTACAGCCCTTGACCCCATCCGTTCATCCTGCCGTGGTCGAATTGGCACATACTCTGCTGCACAAAGTGGACGGAAACCCGCTCGACTTTCTGAGCACTCTCAATCAACAGATCGATCGATCCTGCAGCTATATTCACCGCGCCACCGGTCGCCCATGGTCAGCGGGCATGACATGGGCCCAAAAGCAGGGCTCCTGTCGGGATTTGTGCGTTCTGTTTATGGAAGTGTGTCGGCAGGTGGGGCTGGCCACGCGGTTTGTGAGCGGATATCAGGAGGGCGACCCGAACGCTGCAAACGACCTGCATGCGTGGGTGGATGTGTATTTGCCGGGGGCTGGCTGGCGAGGGTACGACCCAACGCTGGGGTTAGTGGTGAGCGATCGCCATATCGCCGTCAGCGCATCAGCCCTTTCGCAAGACACTGCCCCAATTGTGGGAACCTTCACACCGGCGAATCCGCTTGAGAGCCGAGCGTCACCACCGACATCAAGCCTAAACACTCAAATTCTGCTGCAAGCACTCTCTTCGTAAGACACTCTCGGCAGGTCAGATCGCCGCACAGTACAGGTGTCGCAATCCATTGTAGTCATGCGCTTCATAAGAAGTGTTTCCCAGAAGAAATGCACTCCAGCCATTACGACCCAGATATGAGATTGGTCAGGGCACGCCATACCGAGATATAGAAGTTACCGTCCGTATCTCGGAAGAATTGGAACGGGCTATTGGGAGAGCCGATGAACGGTCGTAAACGCCACGCTAACTGCATCCCCACGATCGCGTACAGCACAATCCACACCCTCAGCAGCACCGTATTCAACGACTGACCCATGCGGCGTGACAGGTACAAGCAGCCACGATAGAGATAGTTGACGCCGTAGCAACCACACAAACCAAAGATAGCCACGTGCATGAGCAACAGGAACGAGTAATTCTTGGTGGTCAGGGTAAAGAAAAAGGCAATCGGAGCCAGACTGGCCATCATGATCGACATAGCCCCGAGAGAGGTCTGCATCAGGGCAACGGTTTGGTAAAACCGAAATTTCTGGCCGAATAGAATATTGAAAATGTAGAGAGACGGTAGGCAAATCGCCATCGTCAAATTGAGCAACAGCGGCAGCTTGATGGTGGCAGATGCCACTTGCCAGACACTGTGGTTCATGCCCATCGTGATGCCGTACAGACCGGCCAGCGCAGCACTGAGCACGGACATGGAAATAATGATGCGCTTTAAGTCTTTTTGGCTGTAGATTTGCTCGAATAAAACCGTTTGGGCCCGCAGGACATAATCGAGAAAGTAGAATGCCAGACGCAAGAGCCCTTGCTTGTGGATGGCATCTCGCAAAATGGAAATCTCATTTTGTGTGGGGCGTTTGGCCGACCATTCGGATTTGGCAAGGGACTTCTGGGGCTGAGGAGGAGCCGGTTGAGGTCTCCCGTTGTGGGATTGCTCGCTGTGGGATTGACCGTTGTGGGATTGCTCGTTGATAGTAGGGCGATCGCCGTTGGTCTGTAGTAGCTCTTCTGACACCCGTATTTCCTCTCAAACTTCCGAAAATATCGAGACGTTTGGTCGATATGTCGCGTCTGATTTTACACGAGTAGCTCGCTCGATCTCGCTCCTTATTAAACAGACTCAACTGTAGAAAGCGGTTGTCTGCGCGATCGAACCAACAATGCTGAACGGGGGATTCATAACCAGGCTTCGCGGCTGCGATGCTTGCCATCGCAATTCGATATCAGGTCTTGTGGAAACAGTTAAAATCCTCGATCTGTATGGAGAATGCTCGGGTAATTGTCTGTTGCAGATTGGCGATCGCGATAGTTCAGGGTGTTTCCAGCGAGCAAAGACATATCTTGTGAACGCTGGTGCAGCCGCCGTCACACGAGCAAGAGAACGCAATCGGTTATTTTGGGGGCGTAGCACCAGCAGCGTGACCAACCATCTCTATGTCTGCCCCCTTGATGTCTGCCCCTTTGCATCCTCTACTAAACGCCCCCCCCAACTCTCTGCGCACCAACACACTGCCACAGTTGCTGTCCCGCATGGAAAACGTGCTCATCGTCCAGGACCTGGATGGGGTGTGCATGGAATTAGTTCTCGATCCCCTCACCCGCCAGATCGACCCCCATTACGTCTTGGCCACACAGACATTCGATCGCCATTTTTACGTCCTCACCAACGGCGAACATACCGGGGTCAGGGGAGTGAATGCGATTGTGGATAAGGCATTTGGAGACAGCGATCGCGCCCAAACCGAAGGTCTGTACCTCCCCGGATTGGCAGCGGGCGGAGTGCAGTGGCAAGACCGCTATGGCAACCTCGATCACCCCGGTGTCAGTGAAGCAGAGCTGTCGTTTTTAACGGCGGTACCGCAGCGGATTCAAGCCTGTTTGCAAGCGTTTGTGGAGGCCCATCCCGAAGCATTGACGGCCGAAGCCGCGACGGACGCTATTCAGGCTAGCGTCTTGGACAATATGGCGTCTCCGACTGCGAATCTCAATTCGTTTCACAGTGCATTGGGCGATCTCACCGATCTGTGGCTGGAGGTGCAGCGGCGCATGCTGGACTTGATGGAGACGCTGCTGAATGAAGCTGGCGAGATGGGGTTTGGAGATTCGTTCTTCTTGCATCTGGCCCCTAACTTAGGCCGAGATGACAGCGGTCGAGAGTTGGTGCGCTGGGCTAGCGACACCGATTCCGGCACGACAGATTTTCAGTTCATGCTGAGAGGTGCGGTGAAGGAAGCTGGCATACTGGCACTGCTGAATCGCTACTATCAGCAGCGCACAGGGCAGTTTCCGTTGGGGGATGGATTTACCGCCCGTCAGGCACCGAAAGAGCACGACGCACTTCTAGAACTCGTGCGAGACAATTTCGATCCCACACTGATGCCGGTTCTCGTGGGTGTGGGCGATACGGTGACCAGCTCTGTAGTGCAAGAAAACGGGACAGCAGTGGTGCGGCGCGGAGGGAGCGATCGCAATTTCCTCCAGCTCATCCAAGACATCGGTCAGCAGTTCGAGGTCGCGAATGTAGTGACGTATATCGACAGCAGCGGCGGTGAACTGAAGAATCGCAAACCCATCACGGTTGATCGCAGCAATCCCGACCAGCCCGTAGCCAGTGAAGGGCCGGGGGACCCGCTGGACGATACTGAACCATTACGCTTCGATCTGGTATTTGCCGGTGGCTATCGGGAGTACGTGTCGGTGTTTTGCGAGGCTGCTCAGCAGCGAACGAAAACCCCATGAGAACGATGCTCTACAGTCTAAAACTGACTCAACCGAGCTCACCCATTATGGATAGACGGTTCTTCTGACAGAACTTGCACGGATTGTTCCATCATCTCTACGTCTTGCGTAGACCAGAGTTTTGATACTTGGAAATCTTGAGCGATCAATAGTCCCCAGAGCCGCTTCTCAGCGTTAATGGGGGCAACCAAGCTAGCTCGGGCTGGCGGCCTATGAGCCCTTCTGTATCCATGTCGATACATGGCTTTGGGGGCGATCTCTGGAACCGAGCTCACCTGCCCATTCGCGCAAATAGCGGAATAATTTTCTAAGCAATCAATGGGCTCAGTCGAACCAAAAATTGAATAGCTATCAGACTCTACAGACTCGTACGTGACCCGCCCCTCTCCTTCACAGTAGAAGCAAAACACAACTACGCGGCCGACTTGCAACAAACTTCGGAGCAGAGTCGCTGTTTCCCCGATTAAATTATCTCGCTTTTTAGTGGGGATAGGAAGAGCACACCACAGAAAAACAGTCACCAC
>JBCBVA010000108.1:0-13028 GCA_039817825.1 Cyanobacteria bacterium J06642_12
AGAAAACGTTCCATAGCGGATTGCCAATCGCAATAAATTCTAGTGCTCTGCCGCGTCAAACTTGTGCAGAAAGCAGATACTCACAAGCTGACTGCAACGTACGCACAGATATCAGTCAGAAAATCGTAACCGTAGAGAGCGAAATATTTCTGCTAATTTACACAGGCATTCGGGCTGTGAAGTAAACTATCGAGGCTAGATAAGCTTTTCCACCTTTGCGGGAATCTTGGTTGTACGGTGCCACATCTTGGCTATCGGCAGCCACATTCTTCCCATGCGACATGACCCTTGCCAACTGCAGTTCGATTGCTCAATATCTCGCAGCTTGCAACAGTCAAAAATTCACCGGAACCCTCAGCGTAAGTAGTGCTGAAGGAACTGTGTGGAATCTTCGATTTTTCATCGGGCGTCTGATTGCAGAAGCTGGTGGTGTGGCTCCGATCGCCCGCTGGAGACGGCATTTGTTGCGAGTGGTCCCCAAACTGGACTGGCACCATTGCACATCAGCTCTCGACCTCGACAAACTGAGGTTGGAGTGGAATACCAAGCTGCTGGAAGATTTACTGAAGCGAGACCGTCTCGATCGCCGACAAGCTAGGTCGATCTTGCAGGGCTGCGCGATTGATGTTCTGTTTGACATTGCACTGGAGGAAGAACGGGCTAGTGCGAATCGCACCCCTGCTCCCAGCGTTACATCCATTCCCTGCTCGCAACTGGGCGGTGACAAATCATTCATGATTCCACTGAATGCTGAAGAGATCTGGGAACTTACTGCCAGTCGGCTCGAACAATGGGTCGACTCCACCGGAAAGTACCTTAGTCCCAATTTAGTACCCAAAATTGTTCAGCCCAGCCTGCTAGAAAAACTGGTCTCGCCAGATATCTGGCAACTGTTCTCCCAACTAATGGATGGCAACCACAGCCTCAGAGACGTATCCGAGGTGTTGGGGAAAACGGTAGATATGGTTTACCTCTCCCTCTGCCCGTTTATCTTCGCGGAGGCCATCGAGCTAGGAGCCGAGGTGGATATAGTAACCGAACTCAATCTCGATACCCCTCGAATTCCCCCCACCCAAACAGACACTCTCTCCAATACCGAATCTGACGATGCAACAGCAGCACCCAGCGTAGCCCCGGAAGCCAGCGCATCATCTGAGACGCTAATCGAGCCCCCTACCGAGAGTCACTTCAGCAGTCAACAATCATCCGACACGATTGCTCGCATCCCCGCCACTGACCCCAGCCATAACCGGAACAATAGCCCAAATAATCATTCAGTTGATGGAAATCCAGCTCATAGAAATGTGGGTGAAGACTCAGATACTCCAACGACCGTAGATGAGACATCCCCCCTCCATGTCGAGTTTGCTCAAAATCCACAACCCAAGATCGCCTATATCGATAGCAGCTCTGCAGACAGGGAACGGATGCAATCGGTTTTATCAATTTTGGGGTTTAGCCAAATCAGTCACATCCAAGAACCCACCCTGGCCATTGCTGCATTGCTCGATAGCCCACCCGATCTAGTGTTTCTGGGCCTGGCAGATGCCTACGATATCTGCCTTCGCATTCGCAGATTGTCACCTCTCAAACACATTCCAGTTACAATCGTCGGCCACAGTGACGGGGTACTCGAACGCTTTCGAGCCAAACTTGCTGGAGCCTACGGGCTGGTCTCCAAGCCGATCGCGGAGGAAGATGTTGCACGCATTTTGCATCGGTACTACAGTACGCCAATTGCGATGAACTCACCGTCTCCATCTCTATCTACGCCTCATTGACTAACATCACAACTAATTCTCAACCTGCATCAAAAAGTGGTCGGAACGTTCTATTCCGACTGGCGACGAGTCGGGGAGCGGACTGGCGGTTGTATCAAGCCAAGGTCGAAACTGAATCTAGACCGATCCCCTGTCCAATCAGCAAGAATCCACACAGACGCCGATAAGGACTTGCACGTAGTTTCACTTAACATACCCCTTGTCCGTCGCGCTCAAAGTGAGTATAGAAACAAATAATACGGTGAATATACTGTACTGTATTGATACTGTCATGTGCTGGTATCGGTATTGGTATGAGAGTTCTGTGGGAAGAGTTCCTGGCTGCAGATGAACGGACACGACTAAATATTTTGACGATTGTGGTCTGGCCATCGCTCCTAGTCATTGGTCTGCTACTCCGAGAACTCCACCTGCAAACTCAACATTCGCTATGGGCCGCAATGGCATTAGTTTGTGCCTTGGCGTTTGTTCCCTTTACCCTTTGGGTGGCGAAAGTCTCCATGCCGCACTTGTTTCTCCAGCCTTCAACCCAGCGTCAATTGTCAAAGTCCATCCCATTGGCCAAGCTGTCCAATCCGATTTCCACTCGCGATCGCACATCCAATAGATTGCGTCGTCCCAACCAGAATCGACAAGATTTCTGAAACTGCAACTGACAATAGACCAAAAAATTGCCAGCACTGTAGCCCCCTATGTTAGGGACTATGGGACTACCCAAAGTACAAATGCAATTTGCTGATTGAAGACTATCAATTTCTGCTCGCGGACAAGACCGTTGCTGTCTGCTTTCAGCAGGGCTTCTCGGCAACGCCTTTGTAAAAATAGCCTAAAAATTTTGGCACGCCTTCGGCATAAAAGCACTCCAACTGCGTGACTGAAAAACTGGCGTTTTCGACGAGCTGGGCAATGTTGCGATTGAGGTTGCAACCATCGGCAAATGTCTTTTGAACCCCATTTAACCGGTGTTGCCAAACCTCCACTTTTTGCTCCGGACTCAGACCATGTTCGATAAACAATAGTTCTCCACTCGGCTTCAAAACTCGTTGCGCCTCCTGAAGAGCTTGGGCAACATTAGCGATACTGCACAACGTCCAGGTACTAACTACCGTATCGAAGCTCTCATCCGCCATTGGGAGTGATTCGCCATCGAGAGTAATGCGCTCGACGGGAAACGGTGCACGAGCGATTCGACGATTAGCGATCGCAGTCATTCCGGGATTTACATCAATCGCAGTTAGTTTCTCCACGGCAGTTGGATAGTAAGGCAAGTTCAACCCCGTTCCAAAGCCAATCTCCAAAACCTGTCCTTTTGCCCGTGCCAGCACATCCCGACGATAGGCAGTTAGGGACTCTGAAGACATGGACAGGTCTAGTAAACGGGGAAATATTACTTGTGAATACAGTCTCATTGGTGACAGTAATGCAGCTATTGCTGAAGGCTAGCTTTTGTCGATGTCAAACTTGTGAGCAACCCTACCAAGCATCACCATCAAACTAACCTGCTAAAAAGCTGATGACCGGACTTGAACCGGTGGCCTGCTCATTACGAGTGAGCTGCTCTACCAACTGAGCTACATCAGCACGGCTCTATAGGATACACGACTGCGATTGCGTTTGCCTGTCGGCAGACTAATGCTAACCCGTTCCTTATTCCCTGCCAAGCCGTTCAACCTATCCCGTGCGAGCCTTCAATTTCTAGCTCGAAAGCAGTCGTGCCTGACCTCAACCCGTTAGGCTTGTAACAGAATGTAAACTCCGTGCCTACTATGAACACGACAGCCAGCCTCGTTCGATTGGGTCGAACTCACCTATACCGATTGGCGATCGCCTGTTGCCTTGCACTGTTCTTGTGTGTGAATCAATGTGCATCGCCAGCTTGGAGCGCAGTACCAGCAGCTCAGGATGCCGAGATGGAACAGCTATCTACAACGGCTATGGATGCCACCAATCGGTTTGATTTTGCCACTGCGCTGACAGCTTGGAATCGCATGGTGGAGTTGGAGCCAAACAACCCGGCAGTGTTGAGCAATCGCGGAAACGCGCTGGTGGGCTTGGGTCGCCTGGAAGAGGCAATCGATAGCTACGATCGGGCCATTGCTTTGGTGCCCGACTACAGCGACACCTATATCAATCGCGGAGCTGCTTACGAAGGGTTAGGACAGTGGGACAACGCCATCGTCGACTACAATCGAGTGCTGGAACTAGAACCCAATGCCCCCGATGCCTACAACAATCGCGGCAATGCTGAAATGGGCAAACAAGACTGGGATGCCGCGATCGCCGATTTCCGTCAGGCGATTGCGATCCTGCCCGACTACACCTTCGCCCAGGCCAATCTCGGCCAAGCTTTGTATCAAGTGGGAAATCGAGACGAAGCCATCAAGATCTGGGAAACAGCCAGCACCTCTTACCCTGGTTTTGCCGATGTCGATGCCGCATTGACAGTTGCATACGCACAAATGGGCACAATCGAGCAAGCGAAAATTCAGTGGGCACAAGCGGTACGGGCTGACGATCGCTACCGAGACCTGGACTGGGTCACATCTGTTCGTCGTTGGTCACCTGCTACCGTTGATGGGCTCACACAGTTTCTTTCGCTGACCGATCGCTCTTGATACACGTTGTCAGATGACTGTTTCCCGATCCATGGCCGTCCATACCGATGCAATCCACACTGCAGGGCAGTCCCAAAACGCAGGTCCGCGCCCTGTGGCCCTCGAAGTCAGCAACCTGAGTAAAAGCTACCGGACGGGATTTTGGCTGAATAAAGTCATTACCCCGCTGCGTGACTGCACCTTATCGGTAGCTCAAGGAGAAACCTACGGTTTACTGGGGCCGAACGGGGCCGGAAAAACCACCACCATCAAGTGCTTGCTGGGCATCATTCAGCCCAGTACTGGCAGCGGTACGCTACTAGGAAAGCCAATTGGTGACCCCAGTGTAAAAGAGCGGATTGGGTACTTACCAGAAAACCCGTACCTGTACGACTATCTGACGGGTTGGGAATTCTTGCAGTTTGCCGGACGCTTATTTCAGCTACCGGCTCGCCAATTGAAAGAGCGAGCCGAGGAACTATTGGAGGAAGTGGGCCTGCCGATGGATGCGGCGCGCAAAAAGCAAATGCGCAAGTATTCCAAAGGCATGATGCAGAGGGTGGGTATGGCCCAAGCGCTGATCAACGATCCCGATTTAGTCTTCTTAGACGAACCGATGTCCGGTCTCGACCCGACCGGACGAGCCCAGTTTCGAGACATCATTCTCAAGCTCAAGCGTCAGGGCAAAACCATCTTTTTCAACAGCCATATCCTGTCGGATGTGGAAGCAATTTGCGATCGCGTCGGCATCTTGGCTCGCGGCGAAATTGTGGCTCAAGGTACGTTAGACGAACTGCTTAGTCATAACAGCGGCTATCGCGTGCGCGGTATTGGAGGGGATGTCCGCCAACTGTCCACTCATATTGACCACTGGGAGTTGCAATCTCCTACCTCCGAGTCTCTGGAAACGGTGACATGGTCGGGAGAATGGCACGGCACCCCCGAAGAGTGTCTTGCATTGTTGCGGCGACACAATGCCCAGCTACTGGATATTCACCAGCACAACCAAACTTTGGAAGAATTTTTCCTCTCACAAGTGCAACCGCAATCTGAGGATAAGACGGTGGCCAACAGTAGTACTGCAGGTGGCAGTGCTGCCAGTGGTAATGCTGCGGCTAAGCACGCCCCTTCCCGTTCGGGCGCGCAGTCGAATAGCGAGGAGAAATAACTCCCGTTTTGGACATTACTCGGCTAAACACGATACGTACGGTGCATACACCCATCCCCACGAGTTAATCGAGTCTCCGACTTGAATCCACGGGCGGCCTTGTTCATCGTTGCCGGCCTGATAGGGCAGAACCTGACGCCCATTCTCTAGAGTGGTGACGATTTGCGGACCGTTAGGGACAGAACGAACATTGAGAGGGGTACCGGTCGGATCGGTGACGGTACAGACGATCGCACCGTATGAATCCCGTGCTCGTTTGACTTCGCCTTCAGACCCAAAAATATTTTCCAACACTTGCTCTACTTGCCCATCATCGAGATTTTGTTTCGATGCTTCTTCAAACGGGGTGAGCCAGCGTTGACTACCGGTTTGCGCCAACCCAGGTGGTAGGCCGACAATCAGTGCCAGACCGCAGGCGATCGCGCTAGTTTTGCATACCGTCACCATGTTGTTTGTACCTCTAACGTCGTCTACCACTATAGAAATCTGAGTTGACCGCTATCATCTGACGTTCGGCGTCTCCGAAGCTCATTCCTAGCACGAGTTCCGCTCGTTTTTCTCGCTGTTTTTTTACGTTTGTTCCAACCAGAAATATCGATATGAGCAACGAACCAGGTGCGCAGCATAGCGGCTTCAGATGGCCTGAGATCGTCAAGAGCGATGCCGTCCGGAAACAACTCCGACGGAGCTGTTTGACTCCACGTAATATCGCAGGGGAGGCGATCGCTGCCGAATGGTACCAGGTGTTCTGGAAGTCTGGCTAAGAAAGGAATGACATTGGCTTGTCCGCGAAACCCCGATCGTTGACGCTGCAGCGTTTCAACCCGCTGTTGTCGAGCCTGCTTGTAATCCAACATGGGAGACGGATAGTCGGACATCGGCGGTGGAGCCCCCAGTTGCAACGGTGATAAATCCGCTAATTCGGGCAGCCATCGTTTGACGAATGCACCGTCAGGATCGCAGCGATCGATCGCCATCTGTCCGGGGTTGTAAATGCGCGTCCATGACTTATTCACGCAGTGGGTCACCCCTGATTGCATCGCCCACTGGTAATGATCGATCGGACAGTCTCCATCAATCAAGTGCCGCATAAAATGCAGGGCACCGTAGCGCCAATCAATGCCCAGAAGATTGGATAAGAAGCTGGCATAGATCGCTCGTATCCGGAAATTAAGCTGCCGCCATCCTCCAGTTGCTTGCAAACAGCGAGCGGCTGCATCCACTATCGGAAATCCAGTTTGACCCTCTTGCCAAGCGCGGTAGAGCGTTTCGTCAAACGGCCATCCTTCATCATCAAAGATGCTGTAGAGCGATCGCACCTCCAGTTGAGGAAGATAGCGGAATCGTTGGTGAAAGCCAGATCCCCAGCGTAAGCGAGCAACAAGTTGATAAGCGCTACGCCGAATGCGCCGATCTGGGGACTGTGAGAGCGGACGCGCAGTTTGTACGCATTCTCGAATCGAGATTGCTCCAAATTTGATATACGGGCTCAGTCCTGTCGTCGCTTGGGCTGCGGGGTAAGACAGTTTCCAGTAGTAGCTGTTGGTTTTGTGGTTTAGGAAGTCTCTCAGGGCGCGGCGGGCCGCAGCGGTTCCCCCCGGAGGAATAGGCTTTGCATCAGTAGTAAGATCGAGCGCATCTAGGGCAGGAACGGGCTCGCTAGGGCAATTGGGGGGAACACCGATCCGAGCAGGAGTTGGAACCAAAGGTTCGCTGGTATGGGCAAACCATACATCCCGGTAGTCAGGATAGGGCATCAGTTCTGCAGTGCTGCCGGGAGGCTCGAACCAACGAATTCGCATCTGGCGCGATCGCAATTCGGCATTCAGGCGGGCATCTCTGACCCGTCCGTAAATACGTTCGCAGTCGGTGTAAGCGTAAATGCCATCTGCTTCGGTCTCCGCCACTAGGTCTGGCAAAACACTGACAGGATCGCCATAGCGCAGAATGAGTCGCCCTCCTTTGATTTGCAGATCGGCATCGAGCGATCGCAAGCAATCGAGCATAAAGGCCACGCGAGCCGGTGCGGTTTCGGGATGATGCAGAAGGGCGCGATCAAGCACGAACACGGGCACGACATCCCCCCGTAGCGCCGATCGATACAGTGGCAGGTGATCGCTAATACGTAAATCGCGGCGAAACCAAACGACGGTGCAGCTCATGTCAGGCAAAGGTTAAGCCGTCTCAACACCACCTAACCATCCGAAAACAGCCCTCTCATTATGGACGCGGGCGCTGGCTGGCTCTGTTTAGCAGCACACAGTTCGCTTTATCACTACGGGTATCGCCACTGGGTCATACTTCACCGTTGATTCGCATGACTCAAGTAGTGTTTACCGGAGAGGCAAAGGAAACAGTGGTGTTATTCCGACACCATTACGTCTGAGGTGTTTTGAGATTCATTGCCAGACTCATTATCTTCGAGCTGTAGTACAGTTTCTTTCTGAACCGTGCATTGCAAAGAATCTTCGGCGTATAGCTGCTGAAAAATAGGGTTGCCGACCACGCAGTTATTGGGGGGATCGGGAATCCAGCAGTCAGCCTCAAACGTAAAATAAGAAAGCGGACTGCATGACATCCAACTGATCATTAAGGCAAACATAAGACGCAGGCAGGTTAAGAAGAGGTTAATAAAGAGTATCGACAGATTCTTTCTGTCTACTTACTTTTCTTCGCGAAAGTTAAATATGTCAGGAAATATCAACTATTCAGCCGTATTATCTTCACGTCCCCTGTTGCTGCTACTTAAATCTCAGAAATAGCGGGTTTGGATGATTGAGTATGGATGATGCGATTTGCCACTGCTTTTGGAACTTGTAAAAATAGTAGTAACAGTATTCCTACGCATAAATTCTTGAGAAGGCATGCAAAACAACAGATCTAATCCATCAAAAGCAGACAGATTTATTCTTAAGCCTAAAAAAACATATGAGTAGTGTTGCAAAAATGATTCCCTTTAGGCCTAAATCAGACCTGGTATCACATATTGCTTCCTGAATCACTGAATATACCTAGGATCGCAATCCTATTGATGTCTGATTTGCTGAATCTACCAGCCATAATTCATTGAAATGAAAGCGTCAAAATAAATTGAATCCTTAACTAAAAATATTCCCAAACCCTACTAGATTTTTTCTGCGATCGCACTACACTTTGTTCTGCACGTGCAATTGGAAAAGCAAATGTCTGTTTGGGGTCCTCTCGCCGATCGCTATGAAGGGAAGGAAAGTCAACCGCACAAGTTATTGGCCCTAGATGGGGGAGGAATTCGCGGCATTATTCCCCTTAAGGTTCTCGTGCGGATGGAACGCCTGTTGAAAGAAGCGCTAGGAGCAGATGACAGTTTTCGCCTCTGCCAGTTTTTTGATTACATCGCCGGTACTAGTACCGGAGCCATCATTGCTGCCGGTCTCTCGCTAGGCATGACTGCCCAAGAACTACTGGATTTTTATATTGAAGTTGGCCCACAAATGTTCGAGCCGCGCTTTGTGCTGGAACGGGTCAATTCTCTGTACAAAGCCGATCCGCTGCGAATCAAGCTTGAAGATATCTTTGGAGGCAACACAACCCTGGCCCCCGAACATTTGAAGTGCTTGATGCTGGCGGTGACGCGCAACCATACCACTGATTCACCTTGGCCCATTAGTAGCAACCCCTTAGCCAAGTACAACGACATCAACCGCCCAGATTGCAACCTGCAGATCCCGATCTGGAATATTGTCCGGGCCAGTACCGCTGCCCCCGTCTTCTTTCCTCCCGAGAAGATCGTTTGGGACCCAACAGATGACTCAAGAGCGTTTCTGTTTGTGGATGGCGGGATGACCCCCTATAACAATCCAGCGTTTGTGCTTTATCGCATGGCTACGGAACCGGCCTACAACCTGAATTGGGTTGCCGGAGAAGATAAGCTGCTGCTGATCTCGATTGGGACGGGCTTGACCCCCAGCACGGACAGCAACGTGCGCACTATCGATCGCAACATCATCCAAACGTTGCCCAGTGTAATTAGTGCGTTGATGAACGGATCGGCGATCGAGCAAGATATTTGCTGTCGTCAGGTTGGGAGGTGTATTTACGGTGATGCGATCGATCGGGAATTGGGAGATATGATTCCTCGGGATGAGGAGGAGCAGCTCGTTCCCCTCACGCAAGACTTGGGCAAGAAATTTCTGTATGCCCGCTACAACATCGATATTTCTCAAGCAGGATTGGACGAGGCTGGAATGCCCAATATCAAGGCAAAAAGCGTTGCTAAGCTCGATTCGGTAGCTGCTATTCCTCAACTGGAGATTATTGGGGATGCAGTGGCTCGGCAGGTGGAACTCAAGCACTTTGGAAGTTTCGTACCGCAGACTTGATAGGGTACAGCGCTGTGTCAACGCGAAATTGAGGTGTTTTATGCCGTTTCAGGCTGACTGCAGCATCTTTGCAATGTGATGAAACACTCCAAAGTCAGCCTGACCAATTACTCTACCTAGCAGGAATTATGCGAGTTTTTATCGTTCGTCCGTTTGGCACTAAAGAAGGCATCGATTTCGATCGCGTTCAAACCGATTTAATCGATCCTGCGCTCAAGCGACTCGATATTGTGGGGGGCACAACCGGCGAGCTGCTGGCTCAAGGTAACATTCGCACCGACATGTTCCAGCAATTGTTGATTGCTGACTTGGTGATTGCGGATATCTCGATTCACAACGCCAACGTGTTTTACGAACTGGGGGTTCGACATGCCCTGCGCGATCGTCAAACTGTACTGATTCGTTCGCGGGCAGACACAGTCCCCTTCGATCTAAAAACAGACCGCTATCTTAGTTACGACAATCAGCATCCTGCTGCTGATATCGAGCGATTGGTAGAAGTGCTACAGGCCACTCAAGATAGCCAGCGAGTCGATAGTCCGATCTATCAATTGCTGCCCGACTTAGCCCCGACCAAAGTGTCTTTGTTATCCATCGTTCCACCCGAATTTTCTGATGAAGTAGGACAAGCACGGGCTACCTCCGACGCAGCTTACCTGCAGCTCTTAAGTGCAGATGTGAAGGGGCTGAGTTGGGAGCAGGCGGGATGGCGAACCATCGGTCGAGCCCAAATTGGGCTGAAAGACTATACCGGTGCACGAGTCACATGGGAATCAATTCGTAGTCATTACGACCGCTTGGACGTTGAAGCTAACGAGTACTTGGCGACTGTATACGAGCGCCTGGAGATGCTCGTTCGTTCCGAGCAAGCCATTGCGCGAGTCTTGCAGAATGCGTCGATGCGCGATCGGCAATTGGCAGAGGCGTACGCCCTCAAGGGGCGTAATGCCAAAACTCGCTGGGTCAATGAATGGACCCCGATCGACTCGCAGTCAGCTCGTCGCCGCACAGCATTGGTATCACCGTTTCTCAAGGCTGCTTATGACAGCTATGCGCGAGGGTTTGAAGAGGATCGCCGTCACTACTACTCGGGGGTAAACGCGCTAGCGATGTTGAGTTGCTGGGTGCGGTTGGCGGAGCTGGAGTCAGATTTGTGGACGGCAGAGTTTGAATACGACGAAGAGGCTCAGTTCGAGCTACAGCGGATGAAAACCCATCAAGCCGAACTGGCGGCAGGGGTGAGATTGGCGATCGCCTCCAGCCAGCAGCAGCATGCCCGAACTGGGACTCAGGATGAGTGGGCCGATATGTCAGAAGCTCAGGCGGTGTTGTTGACCTCACAGAAACCCAGGGTGGTGGCAAAAGCCTTTCGTCAAGTCCTGCTGCAGCCAGACTCGTTTAGCTTTGATGCTGAAACCAGACAGCTGAAAATCTATCAGTCGCTAGGGGTGTTTCCGAAGAATGCGACAGCCGCAATGGAAGCATTCGAGCAGGCTAAAGGATATCTGCCAGCAAAAGAAAAGGAAGAGCAAGCTCCGCACGTGTTGCTGTTTACCGGTCACCGGGTCGATGGGGCCAATCGCCCCTCCCCTCGCTTCCCCAACCGCTGTGCTTCGCAGGCTCGCGAGCTGATTCGCGATCGCATTCTGGCCATCAAGCAAGCTGTCGAAAATCGAGATCGCCCCAAACCGTTGTTGGGCATGGCTGGCGCAGCGTCGGGAGGAGATATTTTGTTTCACGAAGTGTGTCAGGAGGAGGGTATTCCAACTGAGATTTTGCTGGCCTGCCCGAAATCAGATTACATTCGTGCTTCAGTGGCTGCGGATGAAGGGAATTGGGTGGAACGCTTCAAGACTCTGGTCGATGCGCCACAAGCGGTAGTTCGGTTCCTGAATCAAGACGAAAACTTTGGCACTCTGTCTGCGGAGCAACGGCTGCCCAGTTGGTTGCGAGAGAAAAAAAGTTACAGCATTTGGGAGCGCACCAATCTGTGGATTCTCTACTCAGGGCTGCAGCGATCGCAAGATGACGTCACCCTGATTGCATTATGGAACGGCCAGTCGGGGGATGGGCCGGGAGGAACGGAAGATATGGTGCGGCGTACTCGAGAGCGGGGGGCAAGATTTATCCGAATTGACAGCAATCAACTGTTAGAACCAAGCTGAAGCTCCCACCACGACTTAGAGAGTAATGTTACGGGTGGATTTAAGGATTTTGCAGAATTCATCGTAGGACTTGGCTTGGCTATTGATTACCGCTGAGTACACATCTGCCGAAAAAAAGTAGCTACCTTCACGGACGTATGTCCAGTTCATCCGCCGATAGCGAGGAGACCGGATCGCCTGACGCTTGATGTTGACGATCGCTTGGCGGTGGGACTCTGTCATGACTGCCAAGAGTTTAGTGTTGTAAGCAGTTGCTTCTGAAAATCGTTTAATTGGCAGGATGGCAATGTCCAATTTCCACTCTACGGTCTCCCAAACGAGAACGACGTCCACCAGGATCGTTTCGGGAAAGGCAAAACGGCGTGGAAACGATGTCTGGTTGATAATGTGGACATCGCGAATAGCAACACAGTTTCTGAGTTTTTCAATGATAGCGGTGGCATCCCCCATTGTTGGCGTCCCCGTCGTCCCCAAGTAAAGATCGATTTCGGGCCAAACCATGGTGCGTAGTTGAAGGGCACCATGGATTCGAACCTCACCTATTTGACTTAATGCCTGCAGAGCACCGGTGTTGGACAGCAGTTGTTGAGCAGATTGTTCGAGGCAATATTCGAGAGTCGTGGCAGGACTGGAGGTCATGTTGGCTGGTGTAGGGAGTGTTAATAAAGTTCTCTTGTTCCCCTTTCGCGATCTCAATACTTTGCGATTAGCCCTGTTGCTGTTTCTGCCAGCATTTTAGGATGGTGGAGGTTGTTCTTGCCGAGTTGATTGAGTGGACGAAGCAGATATTTCAAGGGTTGTGGAGATGGCTTGGGAGGATCGCACTCCGTTTGAGGCGATTGAGGAGCTGTACGGTCTCAATGAGGGTGAGGTGATTAAGTTGATGCGACGGGAAATGAAGCCGTCATCGTTTCGCATGTGGCGCAAGCGGGTCAGCGGTCGCAAGACGAAACACAAACAGT
>JBCBVA010000109.1:0-13004 GCA_039817825.1 Cyanobacteria bacterium J06642_12
GTAGAATTTAGCCCTGATGGCAATACCATTGCATCAGCAGGCTATGACGGTATATTACGACTGTGGCGGCTAAACGTCATTCCCTTGGGCACCTATGAAGGGTATGGACATTCTAGTTTTATAGGGTCTGTAAAATTTAGCCCTAATGGCGACACCATTGCTTCTGCAGGTTTTGATGGAGCAGTTCGGTTATGGCGCCTGGACGGCACTCCGATTTCTAGTTTCGAAGTCCATTCCGAATTAAATTATAGTGACCTCGAATTCAGCTCCGACGGTGAAATTATTGCTGCAACTGGCACAGATGTCAGATTGTGGCAATTGGATGGAACTCCCATAGCTACTCTAGAAGGACACTCTAGGATAGCTGGAGCATTGGAGTTTAGCCCTGACGGCAACACAATTGCGACTGGCAGCGATGATGGTATTGTACGTTTCTGGCGTTTAGATGGTACTCCTCTCGCCATCCTTCCACAGTCCTCCAGTATTAATTCAGTAGTGTTTAGCCCTAATGGAAACGCCGTTGCATCTGCTAGCGACAACGGTATGGTGCGACTGTGGGGGGTGGATGGTCATCCGATCACCAGCCTTGAAGGCCATTCAGATGCGGTCCATGAGGTCGAGTTTAGTCCTGACGGCAAAATCATTGCCACTGCTAGTGACGATGGCACGGTGCGATTGTGGGATTGGGATTTAAATAGTTTGGTTCAGCATGGATGCGACTGGTTGGGCGACTATTTCAGAACCAATCCAAACGTCGATGAAAGCGACAGAGATCTCTGCGAAGATCTACCCGATCGCTAACTAAGCTTGCGATCTCCTCTACACGTCGCTGCTACCCCACAGCCGCGAACCCAACAAAACTCTCCACATACAGAAGAATTTAAATCAGCCTACCTACTTAAAGGCTGACTTTAGTTGTTGGAAGACATACCGAAAAAAGCCCGATGGGTATAACAGAGGCAATCAATATATAGAGAAATTGGTCTCAACAAGTTCCCGCCCTTTACCACCCTAGGGGTTGCCATGAAAGCGCTGCGCACCTTCAGAATTGCTCCTTTCTTACCCCAGCCGCTCGAACCCCTCAGACAACTAGCCCACAACCTATATTTCAGTTGGAGCATTGAAGCCCAGCGGCTGTTTCAACGCATGGACGAGCAGCTCTGGAACGCTTGCCAGCACAACCCAGTGCAGCTATTAGGGAATCTCTCTCAAGAGAAGCTGAGCACATTGGCTGCAGACGAGGGCTTTCTGGCCCACATGCAGCGGGCTCAACAGCAGCTTCAAACGTACCTGGAGGCAGACACGTGGTATGGCCAAGTGCGGGGAGAAACCAAGGTCAAGGGGGAATGTTACGCCTACTTTTCGGCTGAGTTCGGTCTGGCCGACTGCTTACCGATTTATTCCGGCGGTTTAGGGATTTTAGCTGGGGATCACCTCAAGTCTGCCAGCGATTTAGGTCTGCCACTAGTGGGAGTAGGACTCCTCTACCAGAAGGGCTATTTCCGTCAGTATCTCAATCAGGATGGTTGGCAGCAGGAGCGCTATCCCATCAACGACTTTTACAACATGCCCCTCATCCTGGAGCGGCATCCAGATGGATCGGAAATTCACATTCGGGTGGATTATCCCAACCGAGCGGTCTTTGCCCGAATTTGGCGGGCTCAGGTGGGGCGGGTGCCGCTCTATTTGTTAGATACCAATATCGATATCAACAGCCAGTACGACCAAGACATCACCGACGAGTTGTATGGCGGCGATAAAGACCTGCGCATTCACCAGGAAATCATGCTGGGCATTGGCGGGATTCTAGCTCTACAAGCACTGGGAATTCGTCCCACCCTATTTCATATGAACGAAGGGCACTCGGCCTTCCTGGGGTTAGAGCGCATCAGCCAACTCATGGACCAAGAAGGCTTGCCCTTCACCACCGCATTCCAAGTGGCCAAATCCAGCCAAATCTTCACCACCCACACTCCCGTTCCAGCCGGCATCGATCTGTTCCCCCCCGACAAAATCGACTACTACCTGGGTCGCTACTACAAAACCTTTGGCCTCTCGCGAGAGCAGTTTTTAGGGCTAGGCAGAGAAAATACCGGAGACTTCAACGCCCCGTTCAGCATGGCGGTTTTAGCCATCAATACCGCTAGCTACGTGAATGGAGTCAGCCAACTGCACGGCCAAGTGGCACGAGAAATGTTTGGCAGTTTGTGGATGGACTTGCCCCAAGAGGAAGTTCCGATCGCCGCTGTCACCAACGGCATTCACTCCCGCACCTGGGTGGGGGATGACGTACAAGAGCTCTACGATCGCTACCTCGGCTCCAATTGGTCGTCTGCTACTCCCTCCGATCCCTTGTGGGACAAAGTGAGTGCCCTGCCTGACGAAGAGCTGTGGCGCACCCACGAACGCTGTCGGGCCAATTTAGTGGAGTTCACCCGCAAGCGGCTACACGATCAAATTGCCGCGCGGGGGGCGTCGATAATGGAGCTGTCGCGAGCGCTGGAAGTGCTCGATCCTAAGGCACTGACAATCGGATTCGCGCGCCGGTTTGCCACATATAAACGAGCGACCTTATTGCTTAGAGATCGCGATCGCCTGATCGAGCTGTTAGCCAATAAAGACCGACCGCTGCAGATTATCTTTGCGGGCAAAGCCCATCCGAAAGACTCACCGGGCAAGGAGCTGATTCGGGAGATTGTGCACTTTTCTCGGGAGGACAGCGTCCACAACCGGATTGTGTTCATTGAAGACTACGACATCTTCGTCACCAGCTTGATGGTGGCAGGAGCGGACATCTGGCTGAATACGCCACTGCGCCCGCGAGAAGCCTCCGGCACGAGCGGCATGAAAGCGGCAGCGAACGGGTTGCTGAACCTCAGCATTTTGGATGGCTGGTGGGCGGAGGCGGACTATCGGGCGACGGGATGGGCGATCGGTCGCGGGGAAGAATACAGCGATCGCGAGTATCAAGATGCCGTCGAGTCCACCGCCATTTACGATTTGCTAGAGCACGAGATCGTGCCGGAATTTTACAATCGCGGTAGCGACGGGTTACCTCGCCAGTGGATACAGCGCATGAAACAGGCGATACGCTTGAATGCGCCCCAATTCAGCACCCAACGCATGGTGCAGGAGTACGCGAAAACCGAGTACTTCCCCATCAGCGGCTACTACAATCGCATGCGGGCCGACCAGTGTGGAGCAGCCCAGCGACTGGTAGATTGGCAAGATCGCTTGCTACTGCACTGGTATCACATCGAAATCGAACGGGTAGAGGTAGAACCGATCAGCTCCCTGCAGCCTGATTCTGGAGGAGAGAGCGACTCCCAGAGGGGAATAGTGGCAGGGGCATCATCCGAGGCAGTTCCGGTATTGGCGATCGGCGATCCGGTGGAAGTGACCGCTCGCATTCACTTGGGGCAACTGCTGGCTAGTGACATTCAAGTAGAGGTCTATCGCGGCCCGGTGGACGAGACAGGAAATTTGGCAGATGGGGTGGCGGAACCGCTGGCCTTTATCGAGATGGAAGCGGCACGAGCCATCTTTCGGGGCAAAGTGCATTACGATCGCAGCGGGTTGCAAGGCTTGGCGATTCGCATTCTGCCCCACCATCCCGACCTCCACGACCGACTGGAGATGCGGCTGATTCGCTGGGCTTAAGTCGCTGGGTTGCGATGTCGACCCCAATCAATGTCATCAACTCTTCCAGCAGAACACCAAGCATCCCTGCATGAATGTCTTCCTAGTGTCTTGTCAGGCTTATTTTTTGGGATACTGCCTCTCCGCAAAAACAGTGCAGTAAGCCTGGCAGGGAGCCAGAATCCCCTTTCCTAACATTGACAGAGCAGCAGATGCTAACTTGCGCCAGAACACAGTTCCGCAAACAATACACTAGACCAGGCTTGCTGCAACTTCTCTGTAGTGAACGACCCTGTTGAGAGCAAGCCTGAACACCAGCACGAGTTGACCGGAGGACGGCACTGTTGAAATGCGATGTGGCGGTAATTGGATGTGGCGTAGTGGGGGCGGCCATTGCCTACGAGCTATCGCAGCAGTCGCTGTCTGTGGTTGCGGTGGATGCAGGGGCACCCTGCGGTCAGGCATCTGGGGCGGCGTTGGGGGTACTGATGGCCGTCAGCACTCAAAAAGCGTCAGGGCCGGTGGTCGATTTGCGATTGGCTAGTTTGGCTCGATTCAACGACTTAGTCTCCGGCCTAGAAAACCAGTTAGGGTACTCCCTACCGGTTAATCGCCAAGGATTGTTGCGCTTGATCCCAGATGGGGAATGGGAGCAGTGGGCAGAAGCGATCGCCGCTCGTCAGGCTGCTGGTCACAGTCTCAAACAGCTTGGCCAAGATGATATTGCAGCCCTACAGCCCGAGCTGGAGTGGAGTGAAGGTGGATTGCACTCTCCAGGCGATCGGCAGATCGATCCGCGTGCCTTTGTCCAAGCTCTCGTGCGAGCGGCCAAGCAAAACGGCGCTCAGTTTTTGTTTAACGAACCAGTCACGCGTCTGAAGACGGAGCGAGGTCGAATTAATGCGTTGTACACCCCGAACCAAACGGTGTCAGCCAGTCATTTTGTTGTCGCTGCCGGGTTAGGCAGTGCCAAATTTAGCGATCAACTGGGGTTGGACATCAAAGTGGCACCGGTTAAGGGACAGGCTATCCGCATTCGGCCAGCGTCCCCACTCCCTTACGGTCCGCCGATTACGGATGGCGATATCAATATTGTGCCGCTGGCAGACGGTACCTACTGGATAGGAGCCACGGTTGAGTTTCAGCCCACCATCCCCACTCCAACATTGGGAGGGATGCAGCAATTGATGCAGCAGGCGACGACTCTGCTTCCGGTCCTCAAGGATGCCGAACTGGTCTCGAATTGGGCGGGGATGAGGCCGAGACCGTTGGGACAGCGGGCTCCGATTTTAGGGCGATCGCCCATGCATCAAAACGTGATTGTAGCGACGGGACATTACCGCAATGGCGTGCTGCTCGCTCCGATTACTGCTGCCGTCGTCAAAGATTTACTGGTAGCCGGACAAACTCAAGCCTGCGATCTCTCGGCATTTACCCCCCGCACGTCTGCGGCTTAGAGAATTTAATGTCTCAGGCTTGCTCCCACAACGTAGGACACGCAGTTATTGCAGCAAGCCTGGTATTGTTTCCCAGACTTGCGATCGCAGAGGTTGTCAACTACGAATAGGTTGCAACAATCCTGATATCGCAGTGGCCATACCACTGCGGACATTTCAGCTATGTCCATCCCTGACTATGCCTAGAAACCTCTGTCCTAACTGAAATGGCTAGCACTATATCGCTTCTCAGGCATGCTCTCAAACGGTATACCACTACGCATGTTTTACAGCGAACCTGGAAGGATTCTGGGCTACGGGAGAATGGAGCTTCTTGCGTTAGGCTATGGGTAATTTGAATTTTTGTAATGGCGATCGCTCGGTATGAAACGCATCATCTTGATGACCGGTAAGGGTGGAGTGGGCAAAACCTCGATGGCAGCAGCATCTGGCTTGCGCTGCGCCGAACTGGGCTACAAAACTTTGGTGCTGAGTACCGATCCCGCTCACTCTCTAGCCGACAGCTTCGAGACTCCGTTGGGGCACGTCCCCAAAGAAGTGCGTCCCAATTTGTGGGGAGCAGAACTGGATGCCCTGATCGAGCTGGAGGAAAACTGGGGGGCGGTCAAGAGCTACATCACCGAGGTGCTGCAAGCTCGTGGATTAGATGGGGTGCAGGCGGAAGAACTGGCTGTACTTCCCGGTATGGACGAGATTTTCTCGCTGGTGCGGGTCAACCGTCACTACGACGAAAACGAATTTGACGTGCTGATCATTGACTCCGCTCCGACCGGGACTGCATTGCGATTGCTCAGTCTGCCGGATGTGTCCGGTTGGTACATGCGCAAGTTCTACAAACCCCTGCAGGGTATGGCTGCGGCCTTGAGACCGGTGTTTGCTCCCATCGTCAAGCAGCTTTCTGGCATTCCGTTGCCCACTAACGAGGTGATGGATGCCCCCTACGAGTTTTACGAGAAGATCGAGCGGCTGGAAACTATCCTGACGGACAACACCATTACCACTGTGCGGCTGGTAACTAATCCCGAAAAGATGGTGCTGAAGGAATCGTTGCGGGCTCACGCTTACCTCAGCCTTTACAACGTGGCTACCGATATGGTGATTGCCAATCGAATCATCCCTGAAGAAGTTCAAGATCCCTACTTCGCTCGCTGGAAGCAAAGCCAAGAGGTGTACCGCCAGCAGATTCACTCGGACTTCACACCGCTGCCGGTGAAAGAAGTACCTTTGTACGCCGAGGAGCTGGTGGGGTTTGAGTCGCTGGAGCGGTTGGCTAAAACGCTGTGGGGGGATGAAGACCCGGCTGCCGTGCAGTACAAAGAAACGACGATGTCGGTACACAGCGATAACGGTCAGTACCGTCTGGAGCTATATTTGCCCGGTATTGAAAAGCAGCAGGTGGAGTTAAGTAAGACTGGGGACGAACTCAACATTCGCATCGGCAACCACCGTCGCAATCTTGTATTGCCTCAAACACTGGCGGGGCTAAGCCCGGCAGGAGCCAAGATGGAAGACGATCGCCTCAACATCCGGTTTGCGGCTTAGTTCTTGCTCGGGCTTGCAACAGTCATACCAGGTCATGTCATCAGTTCGCATCATCGCCCTGACTTCGCTAGCAATGCTTGCATTCGCCGGTAATTCCTTGTTGTGCCGTGCAGCTTTAGCGACAACCACCATTGATGCGGCTAGTTTTACCACCGTGAGATTGATTGCAGGAGCTGTCACTCTATGGGCGATCGGTTTGCGCCTTCACTCCAAACGGAGGGGAGGGGAGAATTGGGGGGCTGCATTACTCCTTTTTTGTTATGCGGCTAGTTTTTCCTTTGCCTACATCAACTTGTCTGCCGGTACCGGAGCGTTACTGTTGTTTGGGGCTGTTCAGGTCACCATGATTGGGGTTGGCCTTCTGTCTGGAGAACGCCTCAACTGGCAACAACTACTGGGATTTATCTGCGCGTTCGCGGGCTTGAGCGTTCTGGTTACCCCCGGTGTAGAAGCCCCTTCATTTTTGGGCTCGGTGCTGATGTTGGGGGCTGGAGTGGCATGGGGGCTTTACTCCATTCGCGGACACAACGCTGGCAACCCCATTCAAAAAACTGGAGGGAACTTCCTGAGGGCGGTGCCACTTGCACTCGTTACGAGCCTGATGTTCTACCGCCAAATGTCACTCGATGGGATGGGCATTGGGTTGGCTGCGGCTTCTGGAGGACTGACATCAGGAGTAGGGTATGCCATTTGGTACACGGTGTTGCCGGCTCTTCAAACTACCAGTGCTGCGACTGTTCAGCTTTGCGTACCCATCCTCGCAACGTTTGGGGGAGTGGTGCTGCTATCTGAACCCATTACCCTACGTCTGACCGTGTCATCTCTAGCGGTGTTGGGTGGAATTGCTCTATTTATTCTGAATCGCGATCGCTCTCGCCGTTCCGGTGCTCCTACCACCCGTTAACCGTGTCCTCGACTGGGTAAGAACGTTTTAATTGCTTCGATGGTTCCAGAACATCTGCCAATAGCAAAACCCGAGCAAGTCCCGAGCGATTGGCCCTCTCCCTGGCGCTGGCGAGCGTACAATACTAGGGCTAGAGGTGTTCGTGCTCCGTTCTGAGTTAAGTCCAACGCTTAGTCGAACGACGATGGTTGCACCAACCTCTGCCCGTTCAAATCTCGATATAGACAATCTAATCTCAATAGACCGTGAGGTGCACCGTGGAACTATCGGACGTCGAAGAGTATATGCAAAAGGCCATCCAGGCCACGCAGCGAAACTTCAACACCATTCGCACGGGACGCGCCAGCACCAGCCTGCTCGATCGCGTTCAGGTGGACTATTACGGTGCCCCTACCCCCCTCAAATCGCTGGCCAACATCGGCACCCCAGACAGCAGCACCATCAGCATTCAACCATTCGATGCCTCTGCCATGAGCGACATCGAGCGGGCGATCGCCATGTCAGATATTGGCCTCACCCCCAACAACGATGGCAAGATGATTCGCCTCAACATTCCACCACTCACAGAAGAGCGCCGCAAAGACTTGGTCAAAATGGTGGGCAAGCTAGCTGAAGAAGGCAAAGTCTCCGTCCGCAACATTCGTCGGGACGGAATCGACAGCATTCGCAAGCAGGAAAAGAGCTCGGAGATTTCCGAAGACGAATCTAAAGATCTTCAGGATTCCATCCAGAAACTAACGGATAAGTACGTCAAGAAAATCGACGAAATCACCAAGGCCAAGGAAGTCGAAATCACCAGTGTCTAAGCTCTAGCGCAGCGCTAGTCTTAACGGTCTTAGTCTTAAAGTCTCAAACCAGGTTTCCCCGTACGCGGATGGGAGACCTGGTTTCTTTTCATGCCGTCAGTTTGGGCTTTTGGAAGTGATAGTCAACTCTCTATCCCACTAGCCGTTTGAGAATCGGGATGCGTGACAGTAAGCAGTAGTCCAAAACCAGTACGGTAACGAGCGATATGCCCACGAGTGGAAATACCACACCCAAGACAGCAACCATTGCTAACGGAATGCGCCTATGTCGCAGATGAGTCGGCATCGGAGGGGCACCAGCCAATCCAGACCCGTACGGTCTTCTCTGCCACCACATCACAGCACCGGTGACAGACAGCAGAATTGTGACCAAGGAGGCTAACAGCATCGCTATCTGGTTTACCCAGCCGAAATACTTGCCCATATGGATCGAGATTCCGAGTTCAACTACTTTTGGGACAACGCCGTAGTCATTCCAACCCACGTTTGCTAGCAACTCGCCACTGTAGCGGTCCATATGCATGGTGACCTCTTGCGTGGGGTCGTTCGGAAATGCAGACACCGTATACACTCCGGTCTCATCCTCCGGAAAAGCAACGCTAAATCCTGGAGGCGCTCCGACTTCCAGTGCCAGCGCTACAACGTTGTTAAACACTTCTGGGGTGGGGTCAGGAATACTGTCTGCTGAAGTAAGTTGCACTTGTCCCTTGTTTGGAGGCGAATCGGGCAGCGTCGAGACCGGTATGGGCATTTGTTCGGCAGCCCACGGCACAAACAGCTCACCACGCTGGTTGAGCGCTCCAGTTAAGACAGTCGATTGCGGTACGTCATCCCACATTTGGGCGGGGAACCGTCCCCAGACTTGAGCAAAGCTGTCTCCCCAAAAGCCCGTCCAGGGAAGTCCAGTCACCACTAGAAACGCGATCGCTAGCAGGCCATATACACCCGGAACGGCATGAAGATCCCGCCAAAATATACGTTTATTGTTGCTCCACAGCCTTGGGATCAATGTGCCTGCCAGAGTTATGTTACGACGGGGAAACCAGAGATAGGCTCCGGAGATCAACAACACCAATGTCCAACAGGCGGCTAGCTCGATGAGATAGTCTCCCCATCGACCGATGAACAAATCGCCATGTATCTTGCGGGCGATCGCCTGTAAGTTTCGCTCTTCATCCCGCACCCCCAACACTTGACCGACATAGGGGTCGACAAATACAGCTAAACTTTTGTCTTCTGTTGAGACAATCACCTCAGCAGTACGATTTTTGGAAGGGCTCGGTATGAACTTAGTAACCGTCGATTCAGGATAGGCAGCACGAGCGCTATCCACTTGCTCGGTGTAAGACAGTTGCTGGGACGCAGGCTGAACAAACATCATATTGCCGTACATCACGGCATCTAACTGTGGCTTAAACAGATAGATAATACCTGTTGTACCGAGAATTAACATAAAGGGAATTACAAATAGTCCAGCATAAAAATGCCAGCGCCATACAGTTTGATAGAAACGATTTCTGGGCAAAGAGTTAGAGATTGGCTCTGCCGCGACATTCTTCGAAGAGTCATTCATTCTAATCGTTCATAACAGGTAAAGCCGCTCAAGTATGTTCAGTGGCCTTATCAATGTCAAAAGACAGATTGTCAAACTACAAGCAGTTGTGTCAGCAACTTATTAGCCAGTTTCCATAGCACGAAAAAATTGCACCAAATTACTGGAAATTGTTACTAAGATCGAATTTCCGAAACAGTTCACTCACAAAACCGTCAGAGGTTTTATGTTTGTGAAAAATTAACAGTGCGAATATCTCTTAGTAACAGTAGAGTCCCAAATATCGTCTGAGAGTTCAAGCGACGAAACGCACTCATTCGCATTGGATTGTGGCTGGCAAACGTCGAAAACAGCCCTCGGCTGTAAGGTCTGGCGTGTAGAGACTGCTACAGTCCTTGATTTGAAAGACCTCGGTAGATTGGTTCTATGGATTCAAGCTGTACCTGCTCATCAACAACAAAGGTGAGTTGCTCAATGTCAGGTTGACTCCCGGCAATGTGGATGACCACCGTCCGGTACCGCAATTGCTCGACTGATGGAAATGAGCGACAAGCTGCTCTTACGCAGGTGCGGCATTATCGAGTCCGTTAATGACCAGCTCAAGAACATCTCCCAGATTGAGCATTCTCGTCATCGCAGTCCCGTTAATTTCATGGTCAATTTGTTAGGGATTGCTTATTGTCATCAGCCGAAGAAGCCATCCCTACATTTGCAGGGCATTTATGAGCTACAGGATTAACACGAACTCACATTTGATAGCGTTGACGGTGCGCTTGAGTCTCGTCCCTACCCCGTTTGATGACCTGCTCGCTGGTGCACTTTGGACACCTTACACACTCCGGCCAACGCAACTGGCGCACGCTTTCATAGCATTTGGCATCATCAAGCAGGTTGACCAGATTCAGCATCTGAGGATTACGTTGCTACTGCTCGTAAGCTAGCAGAGTGACGCTTCTGCATCATCTCTCTGTAATCCATATAGAGCCCAGTACTAGGAAGACTATGTCGCTCGGGACTTCGATGAAATTGAAGGGAGTTCCTGTTCGCTCGTTGAAAGTGCGATCGCAGTTGCGACAACGGAAGACAGAGTAGCCAAGGTTAGTTGTGCGTTTGAGACGAGCGGTACCGCTAGACGTGCAATAGGATAGTTCATTCAGTGCGAAGGGCAGGTGATTGAGTAGGGGTTTCACAGCCTACCAAACTAGTCCACCCTCCAGAGAACTGAAATCTGACAGTTTCGTTCTAAACAGCTGGTTCTTGAATTCCCGAGACAATGGTCGAGATGGGCTTGCCATCCAGATGTTCGGGGATGGGTGCACCCAGCAATGCCAGAACGGTGGGGCCAACATCAACTCCCTCAACGGGTTGAGTGGTTGAGCCCGGCTCAATTCCACTGCCTTTAGCGATCACAAAACCGTCATTAATGTGGCCACCCGGACGGGGGTAGGGAACGGGGCCAATTCTGCCTACTTGATGACTATCGACAACGCTAGTGGGATAGTTTTGCTTCCACAAAACGACTAGATCGGAGCAAGGAAGGCGATCGTAGTCGTTATCTTGAGTGGGATACTTGCGGGTGCGGACAACGCGATCGACAACAGGCTCTCCAGTTCGGGCATCAACCATACCCTCGAGCAATTCAGTCAGTTCGTCACAAACGTCATCGTACTCTTCCGGCAATACAATCCCATCGCGCTCTCGACCTTTCAGGTTGATGCGAACATCTCCGTCAGCAAACGAAGGTAGCGAAAAAGCTTTCATCTGTGGCCACAAACGGGAGTACCACATAGTTGGCATCCAGCCTTGCTCTATTCCCTCTCCCCTCAATATCCATGGAGCGACGAGGTCGTTATGAACGGGCTTCTGTAGTTTTCTCGGTAGCCTATTGCGGATAAACCGCTTTAGAGGATTGGGCTCGTGGTTTAAAGTCCAAACTTCACCTTGCCAAGAGTTGCGAATCGGGTTGACCAATTCGGGGCCAGGCTCCGTACCAACAACACCAGGAGCCAGCGCCTGTTTACCAGGAAAATTCCAGCGATAGAGAGTTTCCGGCAGAATCACCTGGCTGAGGAGATCGACAATATTATTCCCCATGCCGTGGACAGAGAAGCAGACCACATGAGCATTCTCAGGGGCTTCCTCCAACATTTGACCGATGCCGCGATCGACCTCTTTGTACACATCCAAAACAGGTGAGTAATCAGGAGCAACCCTTTGCTTATAGGCTGAATAGAGAGGGTGATCGGGCAGCGTCAGGTGAAGCAATTCGTGGCCAGCACTGTGGGCCTCCGGATAGGCGACAACAAAGAGATCCCAATCTTCTTCATTCAACAAATCGCAATAAATCGTGTTGCGGGTTTTGAGGCTATCAAGCAGGGCATCGTACAGCCAGTGAGCATACTTAGCATCTCCCCAGAACCCGTGATCGTTATACAAAACCTCATTTTTCCCGTATTTATCAATCACATCGGGTAGGAGGTTGCTCGGGATAGATTCACTGGGGGTGAAGGGATAGTGACCTCCCCATCCCAGAATCTGCTTACCATTGATGCGCTCGTTGAGACCGGAGGAAGGAAGGTCGAATGCCGCTACCCGTCTTTCGCCTAAAAATGCGTAAAACGGTGGAAACTCTTCAGCGAAATCAACGCCAAGGACTGATTCATCCCGACAAACACTGTAGTCCCCAGGAACAAACTTCTGAATATCCCACATACCTGTTTTATAAGGGCTGCAGCCGCTCCAGGCCATAGACCAAAGGCGCTCCGTGGAGCAAGCTGGGGTAGGACCTTCCGGATGGCTAATGGTGTTGCGAATACGCCCATAAGTTCCGTCATGAATGAGTTTTTGCAGATTGGGTAGGTGACCCTCTGCAATCCACATCTCCATCAAATCAGGATCGAAGGCATCTAGTCCAATAGCAATTACTTGTTTTTTCATGAAGCACTCACTGAAAAGTGAAAATTTTGAACGCTGGCCAGTAGCACATTTAAGATAGCCGATGAGACCAACCTGGGTAGTCTGAAAGGCCCCATACTCCCCTAAGCCAGGTCAACGAACCAAACGATGAAGAGATTCATCATGCTAAAAGAGTCAATTGACAGCTT
>JBCBVA010000110.1:0-12989 GCA_039817825.1 Cyanobacteria bacterium J06642_12
CGAGCCGCTGATGGCACTAGCGGAGTTGGGCCATTAGCTGTTCTTGCTCCAACTCGGTGTATCGGTCTGATTTATTGAGCACCAGTAGCGATCGCTTGCCCAACTCCGCTAGTGCCATCAGCGGCTCGAATTCCGACTGGCGCAGGTCTCCATCCACCACAAAAACTAGCAGATCGGCTGTCACTGCCTGAACTTGCGCTTCCCCTTCCCGCTCGGCTCCTGCAGCTCCTGCCTCCAATATTCCTGGGCTGTCTAGTATTTCAATCGGGTCTTTAAGACCGGTTAACTCCCAGCGATAGAGAGCCGATCTGGCGGTGCTGCCCATCGCGGCCCCCACCTCGCCGACGGTTTTACCCAACAGGGCGTTGATTGTGGATGTTTTGCCGGAGGAACCGGTGCCAAACACGACAATTTTGATCCGCTGGTTGTCCAGATTTTTATCGATGACCTTGGCTTGAGCGGCGATCGCCTCGCGGGCGACTTCGTCTTCAATCTCGTCTAATTGCTGGCGAACGGTGTCCAGATTGTCGCGAGCTGCAGTTGTTTTTTCGCTGGCACTTTTGGGCTCTGGCGGAAGTGCTGCTTGCGTGTGGCTGTCTCTCGGTTGACGCAGCACGGCAACGAGAAAGTACCCGGCTGCCAGCAGGCAAGCTAAGAGCAGGATGACTAGTACCCCAATCAACACGTTGGTCATCAAGGGATTGAACCCAACTGCTTGAATCAGAGCCAGGAACGTCCGGATCAGCCACACCAACAAGCCGACAAAGACGCCGAATAGCGCCACGTAGAGGGCCAGTTTGAAGTACAGCGGCATACCGAACTCCGCAGGAGCAGATGCATCGACAGAATACCTTCAACCATAAAGGGTTGCATGGTAAAGCCGGTGCTAGCGGATCGAAATCACCTTTAGCGGTTAGACAGCCTCGAAAAATTTGGGCTCGGCTGCAGAGTAGCAGAAAGCGCACTCACTACTGTGGCTATGCACCAGCTGAGGAGATTTCTCGTGCATCATTTGCTGATTGCGCTGAGTGCTTATCCCAGCCATCGCAAGGCAATCGCCAGTCTGCTATGCTAGGCCGAATACTTGTGCAAACTTTACATAGGCCCGTGTTGGTTGAGGCACATGGGCGGTTGTCCCACCTACGCAGTACGGGTGGGCAGCTACCATAGAAGAACAAACTGACCAGTTTAGGCTTTCACGCGGTACCCCACATGACCAATCGAGATCCCCGCGATCCTAACTCTCGCCCGCCCCAGCGACCCTCCCAACCCCCACGATATCCACAGGGGTCGCAGCCTCCTAGATATCCTCAAGGTTCGCCGCAACAGCCTAGACCTCAGCAGCCCAGACCTCAACAATCCGGATCTCAACAACCGTCCGGTCAGCCCTACCCACCCAGGCAGGATGCAGGCTACCCACCCCAACAGCGACCACAGCAACCGCCACAACAACGACCGCCCCAACAGCGATCGCCACAGCAACAACCTCCCCAGCAGCGACCTTACCAGCCCAGTGGTCAACAGCCCAGCGGTCAACAGCCCCCCTATCCTCCCCAGCCGATGCGTCAGCGTCAGCAGGAACCCGTTCAGCGCGACTATAAGGAACGGGAAGTGCGTCGGTTTGATGCGCTGCCGACCCCCGATATTGCTTACCGCACCGACACTCAGACTGAGGTAGGTACCGAGTCCGGTTCGAACTTGGCGAACTTCAAGAAGCGAGCGGGGGCGTTTGCGATCGACTTTGGGATTGGCCTGGGCGCGTCCTATGTCGCTCAAGGATTGGCCTCTATGTTCGGCGCAGGCCCCGAAGCTGTAGCGCTGATGGGCTACGGAACCTTTTTCGGAACCTGGCTAGCCAACCGGGCTTACGGACAATCCACCACTGGCCAAAGTATTGGTAAGTGGGCGCTCAATATCAAAACGGTTGACACTCAAACCGACGAACCTCCCTCTCTGATTCGTTCTGTGGCGCGAGAAGGGGTGTCTTCTCTGTTAATCGCGACCGAAGCGCTCGGAGTACCGCTAGTGGCCGATAGCTTGTTTGCAGTCTTCGATAAAGAGAAGCGCCAGAGCTTGCACGATCGCGCCGCCCGTACCCAAGTCGTCAACTGCGCAGAAGGCTATCAGCTCGATGCCAAGATCTCGGAGTTCTTGGAAGAGGGTGAAGGGGGGGAGCTGGTGGAAGACATTCGCGGCGCCCTCGGAGACCTAGTTTCGCAAGCTCAAGAGGATGAATCCTTCCGCGATGTCAGCAAGAATGCCAGAAACGTGAGCAAGCAAGCTGGCAAGCAAATGCGCAATTGGGTTGAAAATGTACAGGATAAGTTAGATAATCTGTGATCGCGTCTTAAAACTGAGAAACCCATGGCTAAAGCGAAGGGCGTTCGCCTGGTGATTACGCTGGAATGCACCGAATGCCGCACCAACTCCAACAAGCGGTCTAACGGTGTGTCTCGTTACACCACCACCAAGAACCGCCGCAACACCACCAACCGGCTAGAGCTGAAGAAGTTCTGCACCCACTGCAACACCCACACGGTTCACAAAGAAATTAAGTAATTTGTGATCGGCTGAGTTGCTGTATCGACCGCGATCGCCGTCTACTGTAGGCGGCTCGGTTTATATCAAATAGCTGAGATGCCCAGATCGCATCAGTTATCCCCCCAGACCTGAGAGTTAAGAGAGACCGATGTCCTACTTCCGCAAGCGGATGTCGCCCATTAAGCCTGGCGACCCCATTGATTACAAAGATACCGAACTGCTCAAGAAGTTCATCACCGAGCGCGGCAAGATTTTGCCCCGCCGTATTACCGGTCTGACTGCCAAGCAACAGCGCGATATGACTGTTGCGATTAAGCGCGCTCGCACCCTGGCTTTTCTTCCCTTCTTGAACGCTGAAGGATAAGGGTCTCCCGATAAAGGGTTTCACGCAATAACAGTGCCCGTACTCACCCACTCGTTGACTCGCCCACGCCTGTCTGCCGAGCTGCAGCAGCGATTGTCTCAGCCCTTACAGATTGGGCCGGTTCGAGTTGATAGTCGAGTGTTGCAATCTCCCTTAGCTGGGGTTACGGACGCGGTCTTTCGACGACTTGTGCGGCGTTTTGCGCCGCACAGTTTGTTGTATACGGAAATGATTGGTGCGCAGGGGCTGGCGGAAGCGAAGAAGCACCTTGCGATCGCCACCATGGCCGAAGGCGATAAACCCATTGGCCTACAGCTTTACGATCGCCGTCCACACATCATGGCCAATGCCGCCCGCCGAGCGGAAGCGATGGGGGCGGATGTCATCGACATCAATATGGGGTGCCCGGTGCGCAAAATTGCCTGCAAGGGGGGTGGATCTGCCCTACTGCGGGAGCCGGAGTTAGCGACGGACATTGTTGAGTCGGTTGTGGCTGCTGTCAGCTTGCCGGTGACGGTGAAGACCCGGATTGGCTGGTCGGAATCTTCGATTGAGATTGTGGATTTTGCTCGGCGGCTGCAGGATGCTGGAGCCCAGATGCTGACATTACATGGGCGCACTCGCGAGCAGGGCTTTAAGGGAACGGCACGGTGGGAATGGATTGGCCGGGTGAAGCAAGCTTTAGAAATTCCGGTGATTGCCAATGGGGATATTCATTCGGTAGAGGCTGCGATCGCCTGTTTAGAGCTGACGGGTGCTGATGGAGTGATGTGTGCCAGAGGCACGCTGGGGTCGCCCGAGTTAGTGGGTCACATCGATCGCTATCTCAAAACGGGAGAGTATCCACCGGAGCTAACGGCTGTGGAGCGGCTGCAGGTGGCGAAAGATCACGTGTGCTGGTTGTGGGACGATAAGGGAGAGCGCGGCATCTTGCAGGCTCGCAAGCACATGGTTTGGTATATCGAGCAGATTCCCGAAGCGGCTGAGTTTCGTAAGGAGCTGTGTCGAATTGAGTCGGTAGACTCAGCGGTGGAAATTTTGGATCGGGCGATCGAACTCATCAGTCTCGACTAGCTGTTCAGTGGAGCGAAGGAGTCCAAGAGTGCCTGGTACGACGATGCTTTTTGGGCGTCATTCCTGGGGGATAGTTCCGTGATTTCTAGGCCAATGAGAGTGCTGCATTTCAGCACAGCAGACAACATGGTTGCGACATCTACGCGAGTCAGTCCATCTGCAACGGCGTATTCCGCCACAACTTCCGATGGTTCGTATACGTCCGTATCGATGTGGACATAGACATTTCTGCCATGAATCAGGCTGGCTAGCTGCTGCAACTCTTTTTGGGTCGTCATTGTGGCCAGAGTTGTCATGCTGCGGGAATCAATGAACTCTAATTCGCTTTCATCCCAATCTCGACCACCAATGTGGATGACGCGATCGCCCGATAAGCCTGCTCCATAACCGCTATCCCAAACCCCCAGGCCAGCCGCCAACGGCATTCCCCCCAAATAACCTGATGGACTAGTGTTAGGGGTGTTGAGATCCCCGTGGGCATCCAGCCACAGGACAACAACATCGGGGTGATAGTGGTTGACGACCGGTAACGTTGCAATTGAGGTTGCGCACCTCGGTGTCACCAAAATGGGCCGTGCTTTTGCAGACAGCAGTTCGTGAAATCGCCGGCTGACTCGATTGAAGAACGGAACAGACAGCCCTAAAGCTGCATCCCAAGGCACATCGCTCGGTTCAGCTGGTTGACCCATACATTCCAGCGGGATATCGAGATATTGTGCCAACACGCCTGCAAAGTCAGCCGCACAATCCATCCCGTACGGTGTGCGATCGCCAGAAAATCCCACGTAGCCCAAACAGCAAAACAAATTGCGGCTGGCATAACCCACCATGTATCCATACTCCAGCGAGCTGTTGGTATAAACGTACTGAACGGTCTAAGTCCTGAACGGTCTAAGTCCTGAACCTTGGACGGGGCATCTGTTCGTTCAACTGGCATTCAGGCACGAATTCGGTTCTGAGACCGCTCCCATTAAGCTCATCAATACCCGTAGAGGGGTTGCGAGTATGACTTTGCCTTTCGATGCTGCTGCTACCCAAAGACGGGTGGATCGATTTTGGACATTGGGGGCGGGCTTCGGGATGGAGCGGAATGCTTACCATAATTATTTGAACGAAATCGTCAGCGATCGCTACGCCCTGATCAACGGCTTGCAACTGTTGCGGGATGAACTGCAGTTTGCCGCCGCCAGCCCCACCGACATGAAAGCCTGCGGTGCAGATATGAGCCTGCCTAGCGTCGTCACGACTCTGGCGTATACCAACTGCGGCGATCGCATTCACCAGGGGGAAGCCACCAAACGCTATCGCGATGTTGTGGCCGCTCGGTTCGCGACGATGTCGGAGATTGGTGAGCTGAAGCTGGAGGCGTTTTTCCCGGCAGGGGGAGGTACCGACAATGGTGCCACACTGGCTCATGTCACCGTCGCCCATGAATTGGACGAAGATCTGAAACGACGGGTGTACGAAGGTAATCCGCAATCGATTTCGCTGGTGGCGATCGATCTCAAAACCCACGTCGGGAGGTTTCGAGACAACGGGCAACAGGTGTATGGAAAAACTCGCGAGTCACCGTGGCGAGCCCCTCGTGCCGCCTGTGGGGCGATCGTCGGCACCCTGACCAATTACCATCCCCAAAACTTGATTCATCGCCGCATTCGAGATGACTTGGGAGAACAGAATTTTCAATATCTCTCTAATAATCAAATTCTGACCGAAGACGGAGTGGACATCACGATGGCGGTGGCAGCAGCGATTGTGGCGATTCGCGGTATTCACAACACCGCTTTGGCGTTGGCGCAGGAAATGGATGAACGAGGTTTGGCGCACCTGACCGCCAGCACCACGGTCAACCGGCCATCGCGGGACGATTTAGTGCTCTACCTAGCGCGCGCCACCGTGTTTAACGGCATGGTGAAAATGCAAGGATTGGGGACGTCCGCCGAGTTATATGGCGGCAGGTTAGTGGAGTATGCCGGAGAAACGCGACTGCAACTGCAGTATGGCGATTGGGATTGTACCAATTTACCGATTGAAGAAGTGGCGTATAAAGTGCGGAACTCGGGATTGTAAGTGGTTCAGTTAAGTTATAGCAGTGGCCACACCACTGCGGACATTTCAGCTATGTCTATCCCTGATGATGCATAGAAACCTCTACCCTAACGGAAATGGCAAGCACTATAAATGTCACGTGAAAGCCCCAAAAGCTATTTGGAGGGAACTTCTCCTCCATTGCTTATTTGAGTGACCTTTTCATCTGGCTTATGGTGCCGCCGTCAACAATTCACCCAAGAAGCGTTCGTACCCATGTCTGAACTGGTCCTTAGCATTGCTTTCGATAATGCTGCCGTGGGCCATAATAATTCGGCTAAAATCCCAAGCCAAGACAGTTTCCACTGCCACTCGTAATGATTGTTGATCGGTTGTTGCAACCCGTTCTAGGAGTGATGGCCCCAACCGATTGAAGTTACCTAAGACTTGCATGGCAAATTGCGTCAGAGGTGGAAAGCTGCGATCAAAATTAAACGCAGCGTCGGTGAGAATCAACGTTCGACTGGGGACATGCAAGAAGACATACTCATTCAAGTATTCAGCCCCTTTCGGAGTTAGGGTTCGAAATCCGTCCCAGAATACAGCCTGTATGTCATTCAACTGCCGGCCTATGTCTTCCGAGATCGTGCGATCAATCGGCAGTTGTGGGCATTTACTCTTCAGCCCAGGCGCAGCCCAGACGGTAGCAATGGGATACTGCTGTTTGCATTCAGACACGAAGAAATAGTGATAGAGGTTGGGAGCAATGATGTGGTTAACAGCACCGAGTGCATCCAACTTATGGCGGCAATCCTGATCGAGCCGAATCGGTGAAATAATCGCCAATTCATCACTGGCTACACGCAGCACAGTCATTCTCGTACGAATGCTGACTCCGAAATATCTCAGGGGTTGTTCTGCGACCCAAACATCTTCATCAATCTGTTCCAGCATTCTCACTGTGTTCTCGTCCCTTCAGCATGCATTCACATAGAGTTTCGCGTCGGTGTGTTTAACAACTCATCACGCCTAGCTACTTTGCCAAGACTAGATATAGCAGTAGCCATACCAATACGGACATTTCAGCTATATTCAACCCTGACTATGATTGGAAGTCTGTGTCCTAACTGAAATGGCAAGAGCCATAACGCTGCACTATCCAGTCACGTCAGCGTCGCTAGTGTCGATATGGACATGAGGGCAGGCGGGCGGATGCTCTGCTCCGTAGTACTGCAAATAGGTTGGCCAATCCTCCAGCTTGGGACGATCTCTGGGGTTACCGCGATCGATCAGGCGCTGTCGCCGGACTTCTGGTTCGCAACACACGTAATGTACTTCGACGGAATGCTGCAGGCGATCGCCCAGGTCTACTAACCAGTTCGGGTTGCGAATTTCTGTCGTAAATGGCCCGGTCATGACCACATCGCACCAGGCTAGGTTTTCGCGAGCGATATCGAACAGGGTGTCGTAAATCGGTTGGCGAAATGCCTGCTTGAATGTGGGGCTGTCGCGATCGTTGGGGCTCTGTCCGGCCAATTTCAGCCCGGCCTGCACTATCCGTTCGGTCACCGTGTCGATATCCAGAAATACTGCCGATCGCTCTCGTGACAACCGCTGACCGTACGTTGTTTTGCCCGCGCCCGGACTGCCACAAACGATAAAGGCCGTGCTTCTACTCGCATCGTGCATCTGTCTATTCATACGAGGTTCATATGGGGTATTCCAATGACAACCGCCCTGAATGCCATTCGGCTCTATGCCGCTCAATGTCATCCTCTAGCGGGCACATTGGCCAACGATACTATGGCAGTGGCCACACAACTGCGGCACATTGCTGCTACGTTCAGCCCTGACTGTGTTTGGAGATCGTTGTTCTCACTGAAATGAAAAACGATACAACTGTCATGTCGATCGTATCGACCGAGTTTTGGCAACCCAAATTAGATGACTGCGGCCAAACAGGGCTCTACTTTGGCGATCGCACTACCGCGATATTTACCTTAAATATGAGAGAAACAATTAGCCTTAAATCGTAAATGAGGTTTAAGCTGATGGCCAAAAGATTACGTTAGGAATCAAAATTTTGACTGCTCCATCTCTCAAGCAACCCGCTTTGCTAGCCCTACTAGCTGGTTTGACCCTCATTGCTGCTTGCGGAGGAGATGGAGGAGATACCAACACCGTCACCATCCTGGGCGTCGTTGTTGGAGAACAGCAAGAGAAATTAGAAGCAGCACTCGCTCCGTTTGAGGAAGAAACCGGCATCGACGTGGTGTACGAGGGAACGGACGCCTTTGCTACTGTGCTGCCAGTCCGGGTGGCTGCTAACAATGCCCCTGACATTGCCATGTTTCCGCAGCCCGGCTTGATGGCTGACTTTGCCCGCTTTGGCGATCTGGTATCCCTGACTGACTTAGTTGACGGTGAGGAGCTGGCGGCAGCATTTTCCCAAGACTGGATCGATCTGGGTAGCGTTGATGGCGAGCCTTACGGCATGTGGTACCGTGCCTCGGTGAAGAGTTTAGTGTGGTACAACCCAACTGCATTTGAATCTGCTGGCTACGAGATTCCTACTAGTTGGGATGACATGATTGCTCTGTCCGACCAAATGGTTGATGACGGGAATACCCCGTGGTGCGTGGGCATGGAGAGCGGAGATGCCACCGGTTGGGTGGGTACCGACTGGATTGAAGACATCATGCTGCGCACGGCGGGAGCTGAGGCCTACGATCGCTGGATTAGCAACGACTTGGCGTTTGATGCCCCAGAGGTCAAAGAAGCGTTCGAGCAATTTGGCGAGATTGTGCTCAACCCCGATTACGTTGTCGGCGGTACCGTTGGTGCGATTTCTACCCCTTTCGGTGATTCTCCCAGTGGCCTATTGGCCGAGCCTCCGCAGTGCTACCTGCACAAGCAGGGCAACTTCATTGCCAGCTTCTTCCCTGAAGGAACGGTTCTGGGCGACGATCTAGCTATCTTCCCGCTACCGGGCATTGATGAAGAATTCGGTCTCCCCGTTCTGGTGGCGGGAGATGCCTTTGGGGCATTCAACGACACCCCCGAGGTTGCAGCCTTGATGGCATACCTATCCACCACCCAACCCCACGAAATCTGGGCCGGTTTGGGTGGTTTCATCTCCCCCCACAGCCAAATGTCTCTGGAGTTTTACCCCGACGACGTTGCCCGCCAGCAAGCGGAAATTCTAGCGAATGCCGAAACCATCCGCTTCGACGCCTCTGACATGATGCCCGGAGCCGTCGGCACCGGCACCTTCTGGACTGGCGTGACCGATTACGTTGGGGGTGAGTCACTGGATAGTGTTCTGTCCGACATTCAAGCGAGTTGGCCGCAAGAATAAGTGGTGAATGACTGTCCTTGGTCATTTGTCCTTGGTCCTTGGTCATTCGTCATTCGGGTTGAACAGGAACCAGTGACTAATGACCAGTGACCAATGACCAGTGACCAATGACCCCTATCTAGCCCCCGGCCTATGACCCAATCCCCCCCCATCCGTTCCCCTCTTACAAAAACCACCATTGTTGCCAGCGCGATCGCCCTCACCAGTCTGGTGGTGCTGGCCGTTGTTTTCGGCAATACCTTACTGCTGGGGCGGCTGGTTACGGTCTTAGTGGCGATCGGTGCTGGATCGGGGGGAGTTATTGCCCTGTTCTACGGTTTAAACGCCGTGGTGGAATGGGCAGTGCCCGAGCGGTGGCGAGCCAAAGTATTGCCGTGGGTGTTTGTCGGGCCGGCAGCGCTGCTGCTGGGGGCCTATTTAGTGCTGCCCACCCTACAAACCATCTACCTCAGCTTTCTGGATCGCCGCTCCAGTTCGTTTGTGGGCTTGGACAACTATTGGTTTGTCTTTACTGATCGTTTGATGTTGATCGCCTTTCGCAACAACCTGTTGTGGCTGGTGTTAGTGACGGGGTTGAGTGTGTCGTTCGGTTTAGTCATTGCCGTGCTGCTCGATCGCGTCAAATACGAGGCGTTGGCGAAATCCCTGATCTTTTTGCCGATGGCCATCTCGTTTGTGGGAGCTGGCGTGATTTGGAGGTTCATCTACGCCTTTCGTGCTGAAGGGTTCGAGCAGATTGGTTTGCTAAACGCCATCGTCACCAGTCAGGGATTCCAACCAGTGGGATGGCTGGTAGAACGATCGCTGAATAACTTCGCCTTGATTGCCATCATGATTTGGCTGTACACCGGCTTTTGCATGGTGCTGCTATCGTCAGCGATTAAGGGCATTCCTGCCGATTTGCTGGAGGCGGCCCGCATTGATGGGGCCAACGAGTTCCAGATTTTCTGGCGGATTATGATTCCTCAGGTGCGATCGACCGTCGTAGTGGTATCTACCACCGTGATTATTTTGGTCCTGAAGGTGTTCGACATTGTTTGGACGATGACTGGTGGAAAACAGGGAACCGAGGTGCTGGCCAGTCGCATGATCAAAGAGATGTTTAACTTCCGGCATTTTGGGCGAGGGAGCGCGATCGCCGTTGTTCTGTTTCTGCTGGTGGTGCCCGTCATTGTGACGAACATTCGCCGCTTTCAACAGCAGGAGGCCACCCGCTGATGGTTACCACCCGAACGTCCAAGGGCTCTGAATCTCAATTACAGCTCAAACTGCAAAAGTTCCTGTCCCGACTGCCCCTCCATGCCGCGATCGTGGCTATCTGTATTCTGTGGAGTTTGCCCACCACTGGCTTGCTGATTAGTTCGTTTCGATACGAGGACGTGCTGAATGATTCCGGCTGGTGGACGGTCCTGCAATTCCCCTTCGACTTCGCCCAATTCACCTGGCAGAACTACGTTCAGGTGGCCAACAGCGAGGGGATGGGGCAAGCGTTTTTAAATAGCTTGACCATTACGATTCCCGCCACCGTCATTCCCATCGCCATTGCCACGTTTGCCGCCTACGCGCTGGCCTGGATGACTTTCCCCGGACGACAGGTGTTGTTTGCGATCGTGATTGGCTTGCTGGTGGTGCCGTTGCAAATGACCCTGATTCCGGTGCTGCGGGCATATGGCTCCTTGGGACTATCCGGCTCGTTCCTGGGCATTTGGCTGGCTCACACTGGCTACGGCCTACCACTGGGCATTTACCTACTGCGCAACTATATTGGCGCGCTGCCAAGCGAACTAATTGAAGCGGCTTCGGTGGATGGAGCTTCCCACTGGAAGATTTTTACCCGCTTGATTCTGCCGCTGTCGCTGCCAGCGATCGCTTCGTTTGCCGTATTCCAGTTCTTGTGGGTGTGGAACGATTTGCTGGTGGCGTTGGTGTATCTCGGGGGAACGGATGATGTTGCCCCGGTAACCATCCAACTGAACAATATCGTCGGGTCGCGCGGCCAAGACTGGCACTTGCTGACGGCTGGCGCATTTACGAGCATGGTGGTGCCCCTGGGGGTCTTTTTCAGCCTGCAGCGCTTTTTTGTGCGCGGCATTTTGGCGGGGTCGGTGAAAGGGTGATGGGTTAGGGACTGGATATCCTTACAGACTGACTGCAGAGTGTTTCCAACCCGATGATGGTCATCGCAGTCAGCCTGAAACAATAAACATAACGAGTACACAGCGATCGCCAGATAAGAGGAATCAAGGGGTTATGGCCAAAGTAGTGTTCGATCGCGTCAGCAAGCGTTACGGCAGCGTTACGGCTGTGAGCGATCTTTGTATCGAGGTTGAGGATCGAGAATTTCTGGTGTTTGTGGGGCCATCCGGCTGCGGTAAAACCACCTCGCTGCGCATGCTGGCCGGGTTGGAAGAGGTTAGTGATGGGGATATTTGGATTGGCGATCGGCGGGTCAATGATGTGCCGTCCAAAGACCGCGATATCGCGATGGTGTTTCAGTCCTACGCCCTCTACCCCCACATGACGGTGTTCGACAATATGGCCTTTAGTCTGTCGTTGCGGGGTATGCCCAAGGCGGATATTCGCCAGCGAGTGGTGGCCGCTGCCGAGCAAATGGGGATTGAATCGCTGCTGCACCGCAAGCCCAAGCAATTGTCGGGGGGGCAACGGCAGCGGGTGGCGGTGTGTCGGGCGATGGTGCGCAATCCGGCGGTGTTTCTGATGGATGAGCCGCTATCAAATTTGGATGCCAAACTGCGGGTGCAGGCCCGCGCCGAGATTAGCAAGCTGCACCAAAAGCTAGAGACGACGTTTATTTACGTCACCCACGACCAAGTGGAAGCAATGACCATGGGCACCCGCATTGCCGTGCTCAAAGATGGAGTGCTGCAGCAGATCGACACCCCCAGCAACCTATACAACCATCCCGTGAATACGTTTGTGGCCGGGTTCATTGGCAGCCCGTCGATGAATATGTTTGATGCAGCGTTAGTTGACCGGGGTGGGGCGCTGTTTTTAAAAACAGATACCTTCGAGTTAAAGCTGCCCGATCGCCAGACCAAGCAGTACCGCCAGTATCGCGATCTCCCCGTCCTGTTCGGCCTGCGTCCCGAGAACATTCACGACCCCCAATATGCCGCCCCCGGTATTACCCCCGAGTCCGTGACCGCGAAGGTAACGGTGACGGAACTGATGGGGAACGAGTCGATTGTGTATCTAGCGCAGCCGAACGGTCAGGAATTTGTGGCGAGAGTCGACCCGCGCACGGACATGAGCGTCGGCGCGTCCGTTACCCTGTGGTTCGATATGGATCGCATACACCTATTCGACCCCGAAACCCAGACAGCACTGCAGATTGAGCCCGTGCTGCAGTACACGTAGTCATTAGATATCTGACCTATTAGATACCTGACCTTGACTCTCTCTGGGGTCATTCCTCGCTGCTTTGTGGCGGCTTTTTTGGCAGTGGCCATATCTGCTGACATCACATGCTAGGTGGGACCGCCAAGAGCCCTAACAGTTTCAAAAAATACATACCTAACGAACTAACTTGAATCTCTCTGGGTACATTCCCCGCCGCTCTGCGGCGGCTTAGGCTTTAGCATGTAGCGGTGAGCGAATATATCC
>JBCBVA010000111.1:0-12819 GCA_039817825.1 Cyanobacteria bacterium J06642_12
CTCCCATCGTGGTTTCTCCTAACCCAAAAGCAATGAACTAACTTACAAAAACACTCAATACAAAACTTGAATCAAACATTAATTGCCAAGCAGGAAGGGGAGGCACGTCTAACGACGGCCTCCCACACTCTTCGCCTATCGCACGCCAATCAGCATCACTGGTTGGGTGCCCACTGGCTGATGCGGAAGATGACAAATTCAGCCGGTCGGACAGGACAAACCCCTACCTCCACATACAAGCGACCCATCATGATCGTGTCGTGGGTGTTTAACTCGCCATCGCATTTCACGTAGAACGCTTCGGAAGGAGAGCCACCAAACAAGGCCCCCTCTCTCCATAACCGCTCTAAGAAATTGCTGACAGTACGGGTAATCCTGGCCCACAAGTCCTGATCGTTAGGCTCAAATACCACCCACTGGGTGCCAATCTCGATGGATTTTTCGATATAGCTCAGCAATCGGCGAACGCTAATGTAGCGCCACTGAATGTTGTCGGGTTCCACCAGAGTGCGTGCTCCCCACACTTTGTATCCGCGACTGTAGTTGCTGAAGTTGCGAATACAGTTAATGCCCGCCGGATTGAGCAGCTCTTGCTCGCGCATGTTGGTTTCGTAGGCCAAGCCCAGAACACCTCGCGGAGTTTCATTGGCTGGAGCTTTGAAGACTCCTCGGCTCTGGTCGGTCCGGCACCAAATCCCCATCATGTGCCCGGACGGGGGAATGAATATCGGCTTGCCCCCTGTACGCGGGTTGGCCACCTTAATCCAGGGGTAGTAGAGCGTACCGAACATCGATCGCCGATTGAAGGCACTCAGCCATTCGGCAATATGTTGGGGTTTTTGCTCCTCGGGAGGAACGGCAGCATTGTCGTTTTTACCCATTTTGACGGGAGGGGGATCGAGCACCGCCATCCGATAGGGCGGGCCAGGGAACGAGTTCTCGCACGAACTCATCATCATTTCAGCAATGCCATGCACCTGATCGAGATCGATCAAGCCATCTTGATAGACCCGCATCAAATCCGGGCAGGCCACCATGGCCACTTCATCCACTTCAAACAGACCCAGTAAGCCCTTGCGATCGTCCCTCACCCCTTGTAGATCGCGAGCCATGCGTTCTAACGGCGAGATGTAAGGAGGGGGGGCGACCTCATAAAGGCCGTTTGCAGGTCGGCGAGAGAGCGCCTGTCCGGTTAGGGAGATATCGGCAATATCGATGTATTCGTTGTCAGCCAGTGCAGTCACTGCATAGTCTGCAACGGCAGTCTCCACCTCGGGGTTCATGGTCAGGTGGTCGTACTCGCCCAAAGGCTCGTTGCCCCGTCGCACCGTCAGTTTGAAATATTCGCCATTGTTGAGGGGAGCTTCGGCATCGTCATCTGCATCTTCGAGCAACGGCTTGGGCGTACTTTCAGAAATGGTTACCGTGATGCGATCGAGCGATGCCGGTAATGCCAGAGTTTCGGACTCTTCTGCCGCCGGTAGGTTAATGCGCAAACTAGGTTTGCCACTGCTGGTCAACAGACCGGTACCGGTTTCTTCGGCAGAGGGTGCAGGGGAGCCGGGCAATCGGGTGCCGATGCTGACCACCCAACAGCGACCGCCGCCGTTATCAAACCATCCCTGAACCGCAAACGGTAAGTAGGCGTCGAAGTCGGTAAACCCACTCGATCCCGGTTTGGAGAAGTACTCCAGGTACTGGCTCCAGTTCGTAATCATCATGGGTTTGAACAATTCGGCGTCGCCGCGCACGTCTTCGGTAAACCCGATGAAGCCGGCCACGCTTAAGCTGACCCCTTCGATCGGACGACTACCGCGATCGACCTCTTCGACGTACACCCCCGGTGCATAGTAATCAAGCGCCATAACAGCTACCCTCAGCGAAACTCAGATGGGCTAGGAAATCCGCACAGCCGAAGGGCTGCGCGTAGGTCAATAGGAACAGGAATTCTCCTGACAACAGCAAATTGGGTCTAAATACCTCTCAAACCATGATTTGCCCCAAGAAAACACCTGCAAAATCGGTGGGACTGAGCCCAACTGCTCGCGACCACCGGGAATGTGTACCGTGATGAACTAGATGCTTCGCCCCCCAAAGGCATGCCAGATAACAAGAACCTCCCCGGAAGGAGGCAACTGGAGAGCAAGCGTCCCGTCTCGGGAACTATGACCTGTAGGGTAAAGAACGCAACCAACTGCTCGTTATTAGACTTAGGTCTACATCTGGGTCAAAAGTCTTGAGCATCAATTTTTGCGTGATTGGGATCGGGGGTGAGGGGGGAACACTGCGATCGCGATGCAGGTTCGACCCCTTCCGATCGGACGCTCGTTCCCTGAGATTACTTGCTTGCTGGGAATGGGACTGACAGGACGGACTGAGTCTGGTTGCCAATCGATCGCATCCCCGACCGTAGGTCTGCTCGATCTGGAAATCCAGGATTGGTTTGGAGCGGACTCATGTTTAGAGGCTCTGGCGAGTGGCAACCGAGGAACTAAGAAGCAAGACCAACTGCAAGTTTGGTGCAAACGATCTGATGTCAGATTTACCGCTTGACCGCGATGTTTTTCAGGTGCAGTGTGCGAGCTGTCACGCAACAGAGATGCTGTCGCCCGATCGAGTCACCTGCTCCCGTTGCGGGGGAACTGTGTTGGTGGCCCGCTACGATTTAGCGGCGATCGATCCAGAGGCTTGGAAACAGCAGCTCGGCCAGCGAGAGACAACCCTATGGCGCTATCGGGAACTGTTACCGGTCAACGATCCCAAGAACATTGTCAGTTTGGGGGCAGGGTTTACCCCCCTAATATCAGCTACCCGCTTGGGGATGGCGGTAGGGCACCCCAACTTGATGTTGAAGGACGAGCGACAAGGGCCCACCGGGTCATTTAAAGACCGCCAAGCAGCCGTTGCGATATCCGTATTGAAAGAGCAGGGGGTAACGGAACTGGTACTGGCTTCCACCGGAAATGTGGGGATCGCCTATTCCGCCCTGGCTGCCAGAGCGGGAATTCGATTGTGGGTATTTGTTCCGGCAGGAGTTCCGGATGACAAGCTGCGGGAAATCCAGCTGTACGGCACAAATTTGATGCGGATTGACGATACCTACGATTGCGCCAAAGCCGCTGCTGCTGCCTTTGCCCGCCAAAATGGTCTCACGCTCGATCGCGGCATCAAAAGTTTGGCCGGGGTGGAGAGCATGAAAACTCTGGCATTTGAAGTGGCAGAACAGTTGGACTGGAAGGCTCCGGATTGGTACGTCCAAGCGGTGAGTGGCGGCATGGGACCGCTGGGGGTGGCGAAAGGATTTGCAGAGTTGAAAGAGTTGGGACTGATCGAGAAGGTACCGGCGCTGGGGTTAGTGCAACCTCAAGGCTGTGCCCCAATCGTAGAAGGACTGTGCGAGAACCGAGAGCAAGCGGTACCGGTTGCGCACCCAGAGACTGACATTTTGCCCTTGGCGACTGGAGATCCGGGGCATGCCTATTCGCTGTTAAAGCAGGCGGTAGATACCTACGGTGGCGCGGGCATTGCGATCGCCGATCGCCAAGCATTTGCTACCCAACGGCTCTTGGCCCAACAGGAAGGAATCTCGGTAGAACCGGCAACGGCAACGGCGATCGCTGGGGCACTGGGCCTGATTCAGCAGGGAACCATCGCTCCACACGAAACTGTTGTCGTTAACTGCTCCGGTCACACCTATGCCGTAGATGCCACTGTGCTGGAGAGCGCAGACAACGCAGAAGAGTTGCCAATCCTTCGCCGCAGTGCGGTGGAGGTAGCGGCCCAGACTCGTTAATGAAACAAGACCTATTCACCCGATCGAGACACAGGCGAGACAGAGCATCAATGAACGCCCCAGCCCCCCTAAACCGTCCCCACTGGTTGCTGAAGTGGTTGCGTAGCCCCTGGCTATTGCTGATTGCGTTGGCATGCGGAATTGCCCTAGGGCTGACAGCTCCAGCGATCGCCAAAGCGCTAGCCTTCGTTGGCTCTCTATATTTGCTAATGCTCAAGATGTGCGTCCTACCCATCTTGATCTCCGGCATCATTACCAGCGTCGGACGATTGATGGCCCGCACCGACGCCAAACAGTATGTGTGGCGTATTGTGACTGCATTCACAGTGTGTTTTATCTCGATCGGAATTTTGGGAGGCGGAATTTCGCTGCTGGTCGGAGCCGGTCGCAATCTCGATGCCGACAACCTGCAAAAGCTGGGGATTTTGGTCAATCAACAGAGTATCGACCTCACGATTCCCCTCTATGGACCGATCGCCGCTGAAGAATCTCAGACTACGCTGCTCAACTTCTTCCTCGATACTATCCCCACCAATATTTTCGATGCCCTCAGCGAGGGACATACCCTGCAAATCTTGGTGTTTGTGACCATTTTTGGGGTGGCATTAGGGGTGTTACGTCGCGATCGCGAGGAAGCCGAATCGGTCTTTGACCTGCTGGAAAGCATCTATCAAGCGTTTACCAAACTGAATGGCTGGTTGATTACCTTTTTGCCCATCGGCCTATTCAGTTTGATGGCATCGCAATTTGCTCAGTCGGGCTTGATGGAAACGATCGAAGTCATGACTAAATTCGTGATTGTGGTCGCGATCGCCTTCTTCTCAATCTACGTACTCAGCTTGCTGACCATTTGGCGGCAAGCTCGCCAACCTCTCGGCCAAGTATTTGCCGCCACCGAGGAACCCACCATCGTTGCGTTAGCCACCAGTAGCGCCCTGGCCACCATGCCCGTCGCGATCGTGGCGTTAACAGAGAAGTTAGGCTTTGACCGACGTGCCACGGACATGGTGTTACCACTCGCGATCGCCATCGGCAGATTCGGGCAGATTACCTATTTCATCTTGGCCAGCCTATTTACCGTCGAGTTGTACGACAAAGCCATCACGCCAGGAGTCCTCGTTTTGGTCATTGTGGGCTCCATCATGGGGGGCATCGCCAGCTCGGGAGCCTCCGGGATTGTCACGTTGGCCACCTTGGGGATCGTGTTACAGCCCTTGGACATTCCGTTAGAAGCCTCGCTGGTTCTGTTTTACGCCATCGATCCGTTTATCGATCCGATCCGCACCCTTTGCACGCTGCACACCGGGATGGCAGCAACGGCCGTTGTATCGGGAGCGCCAGTACTACAACCCGTATCGATAGAGGGAAGCGATTCAGAATTGGCCCTGAGTTGATCGATCGCCATTGGACACAGAGTACAGGAGGACATGATTGAGATGAAGTCACAGCAAGTTCGAGATCGAAGAATGGGTCTGCTGACTGCAGCAGCCATTGTCCTTCTGAGCCTGGGGATGCTGAATTGGTGCCCCAGCGCGATCGCAGCTCCAGTTCTAGAGCGTAGCCGACCGTTCCTGTTGGCCCAATCAGAAGAAGACATCTCGCCGGAAGATATTCAGGCATTGGAGGAGGTTCTCGATCCTGCAGCTGAGGTTGATGAATCTCCGATTGAAGGGCGCGGTCCTGTCACGGTCGATCTACCGAACGATGGGGTGGTGCAGGATAAAGCGCCGCTGTATCTCATGCCCTCCGAAATGCGCACCATTCTCGATCGGGGTGAGTTGATTGTCGCCACGCGGGCGGTGGATACCCCACCGTTCGTGATGTATGCCAGTGACAGCCGATCTTGCGAAGGAATATCAGTCGAGCAGGATGGCCAAACCCTCTGCGGCCTCGATATTGAAATTGGCAAGGCCTTAGCAGATGGGCTGGATGTGGCCGTGCGGTTCGATCATTCAGCATCTGCCTTCAACGAAGTCGTGGAAAAGGTGTTTCGTGGGGAGGCCGATTTAGCTTTATCTAAACTGAGTATGAGTTTGACGCGGGCGGCTCGTCTGGGGATGTCCGATCCTTACGTCAACTTACGACAAGGGGTGCTGCTCAATCGAGTCATGTTAGCTCGTGCCACCAGCGATCCCGATGTCAGTATTACCGATGCCGTCCGCACGCTAGAAGGCCCAGTCGGGGTGCTGGAAAACACTCAGTACAGTCGGTTTGCCAACCAGCTATTTCCTTCTTCAGAAGTGGTGGAATTCCCCACGTGGGATGAGGCGATCGCGGCGTTAGTCCGCGGAGAATTACTGGCGGCCCTGCGGGATGAAATGGAAGTGAAAAAAGTGGTGTTGGGAGATCCGCGTACCGCGCTGCTGCTCAAAACTGCCATCTTTACCGACACTCAAGATCTGATCGCGGCCATGGTGGCCTGGAACAAGCCGCAGTTACGCAGCTACGTCAATCACTATTTACAACTTAACGAACCGGTCAGTTCGGCTGACGATTTGATCGAGCGCTACCCCACGGTCTTTACCCCAGCAGAAGACAGCTAAATTGGCCGATCGCCCCCTGACCCTGCTCCCAAGTTAGGAGCAGGGAGTAAGAGTTCTTTAATTCCAATGCTGTCGTTATGCTGCGAAGCAATTCGTTCACCCAGATAGCCTTGTCGAGCCGACGTTGAAACAATCGCCCATGGTCAATCATCGGAGCTTAAAACTAGGGTGGATCGCCCCGCTCGTTTCCAAACTGCGGCAGGGGCTCAACAGTCCTTGGAGCTCTGCTGTGGCGATCGCAGTGGGAGTGACGCTCGGACTACTGCACGTGGAGTGGCTGCACATCCTGACTGCATTTGCCGGCGTCATCTTTAAATTACTGAAGATGTGGGCGCTGCCCATTATGTTTATCAGTTTAGCGATCTCGATGATGAAGTTCGTCAGTCGCCCCAACGTTGACTCCCATCTCAAAAATACGTTTCTGTTTTTGTTGGTGGGAGCGTTGGTACTGGGGGCAACAGTCTTCACGATTGGCAGTTTGTATAACCCCGGAATTGGTCTGAGCGATGGAGCTCTTAGCCGTTTGGGGCAGTTGGTGCTGGATGCCCAAGGCACCAACGATCTGGAGCTGACGTTGCGGACTCGAAGCAGCATTATTCCCGAAACACCACTGCTCACGTTTTTAACCACATTCATTCCCGAAAATATTTTTTTCGCCTTCACTCAGGGGTTCGCGACACAGGTGGTGGTATTTGCACTCTTGTTTGGGACGGCGGTGGGGTTGATTCAACGGCGCCGAGGGGGGCGCGTCCAGTTGCTGCTGGAGACCTCGTTTGCCGCAATGCGAACATTCACGGGTGGGTTGGCGATCTTGGCCCCCATTACTCTGGCCATCTCCATTGCGTCCAAAGTGGATCGATCGGGATGGATGGGAATCTTGGCAATGAGTAAGTTTATCGCAGCTATCCTGCCATTATTTTTTGTGAGCTATCTGGCCAGCATTGCGATCGTCTGGCAACAATCGCGCCAGTCGTTGACCACCGTGCTGTCGTCCTTTAAAACCTCGACGCTGTTTGTGCTGTCCTCCCAAGAGGCGATTCCAGCTATTCCGTTCACGATTACGGCGATGGAAGACAAGCTGAAGCTCGATCGCGAAACTGTCGATCTGGTCATTCCGCTTTCAGTAACCCTCTGTCGCTTTGGCTCGATCGCCTATTTCACAATGGTGGCTATTTTTGTTGCGGGCCTCTATCGCGTCTCTTTAGGACCGGTGGATATGGCCATTGTGCTGCTGGGGTCGGTGCTGACTAGCGTGGGTACCGCCACTGCATCCGGAGGGCCGGCGATGCTGGCGTTATTTCTGCCAGTGATGGCCCTACTGCAGTTGCCACTAGAAGCGGCACTGATCCCGTTAGCCACTGTCGATATTCTGCTCAAACCGTTCCGGGAACTCAGCACCCTATATTTAGGTACAGCAGTAGCCGCCACCATCGCCGATCGCAAACACTCCACCACTCCTAACATCGACACCCAAAAAGATGGGCTGGCTCCTGCCAATTAGATTGCTCGACTTTTGTTGACTGCACAGGGCCAACCGCCCCCGTCACACTTGCAGGGAGAGTCAGGTCAGTCTTTGAGTCACGAGTCATGAGTAACCATCTCGCGATCGCCACAGTTACGGCTGTGCTGCAAAAGAAAATTCAGGCGGCGGTCCAGCGGGATGTGGATGGAGCCCGCGTCACGGTGTCGCGTCCCAATGCCGTAGAAAGCGGGGTGTTAGAAATTGGCGTCAATCTCTATCTCTATCAGGTAACCCCCAACCACGTGTGGCACACTACTGCCGAGTTGCACGGCCGTCAGCGCAAGGGCACGATGGCCAAGCGATCGCGCACCGGCCTCGATTTGCACTACATGCTCAGCTTTTATGGAAATGAAGGTGAACACGAGCCACAGCGCTTGTTGGGCAGCACTATCCGCACATTGTCGGATCTGAGCACTCTCGATACCGAGTCAATTCAAGATGCCATCAGCGACAGTACGTTTTCCTACTTGGCTGATTCCGATCTCGCCCACCAAGTGGAAGACATTGCTATTTCTCCGCTGGATCTGTCGCTAGACGATCTGTCGAAAGTGTGGTCGGTGTTTTTCCAAACCCCCTATGCCCTGTCGGTGGCCTACAAAGCTTCAGTGGCAATTGTGGAAGGGGAAGATTTGGTCAAACGGGCACTCCCCGTCCGCGAGCTGCCGACTTACTCTGCCGTGCCCTATCGCGGTCAGCCGGAGGTGGACGAAGTGGTCGCTCAAGCGGGTCGCTTTTCCCCGATTTTGGCCACCAGTACTCTGTCGATTGTGGGCAAGCAATTGAAAGGGCCTGAGACCGTCATACGGATTGGCGATCTAGACGCACAGCCTGCAGAGATTCAACCGGGCCAACTCACCGTTGCCCTCTCAGCTCTCGATCCCAGCCGGTTGCGCGCCGGAGTGCAAACCCTCACTGTCATTCATCGTTCTTCTTCTCCTACAGGTAGTACAGGAACAACCGCGATCGCTCGCCAACTGGTGCAATCGAACATCATGCCGTTCGTGCTCTGTCCCCAAATCACCGACTTGCAACTGCGTGACATAGATGATGTCGGTGACGACGAGCGAGACGCAGAATTAGCCATCCATCTCGACCTGCCACTGGCCCCAGACCAAACGGTCGTGCTCGCTCTTAATGAATGGTCCATCCAGCACCCCGTTGCCTATCAATTCGAAGCCCAATCTCGCTCCACCCCATCACGCACCACCACCTTTTCCCTACGCAACGTCAAAGCCGGTTCTTACCTAGTGCGCCTGCAAGTGGACGGAGCATCCTCCCCTCTCAGCATCGACAGCAACCCCGACAGCCCCACCTACCGCTGGTACACCGCCCCCAAGCTCGCCCTGGACTAGTGATTCATCAGGCTTCCTTTTGAAGAAGTTCTCAACTAGCAAAGACACTGCAATAAGCCCATGCATACAGAGCACCAGCCATACGCAACCAATGACCAGTGACTAATGACCAATGACCAATGACTAATCCCCCATAACCCATGCCCCAATCCCCAGCCCCCCTTCCCCCCCAATCTCTAACCTGGCCAGAAGCCAACCAGCAATACCTGGTTGAAGCCCTCGGACGAGTGCGCGCTGCCCTCACCACCCATATCTCCAAGCTCGCGGACGACAATTCCCCACAACTCGAACTCATCCCCCTAGAGAGTTCAAAGTTGTCTCCCCTCAGCTCCCTCGAAGAGTTGTGCCTCACATTTAGCCTCTCTCCGTTTGAACGTGATGTGTTGCTACTCTGCGCGGGCATGGAGTTGGAGGGAGATTGGGAGCAACTGTTGGCTGAGGCACAGGGGAATAGTCTAAAGACCTACCCCACAGCTCAACTGGCATTGGCTGTATTTCCGGGGGCCTATTGGGGGGCGCTGTTGCCGACAACGGCATTGAGGCGCTGGCGCTTGGTTGAGGTGGGGGCGGGAAACTCGCTGGCGAGTAGCGTGCTGCGGATTGACGAGCGGGTGCTGAATGCGCTGTTGGGGCTGCATCCGTTGGACGATCGCCTGCAACAATTGGGGCTGCCGTTATCTGCTGGGTCGGCGTTAGTGGTGTCGCACCAGCAGGTGGCAGAGCAGATGGTAAAGACGTGGTTGCTGGCGTCGCAACGGAATTTGGACTTGCCGGGGTTGCAGTTGTGCGGTGGCGATGTGGAGGGGAAGCGGGCGATCGCTCAAGCGGCCTGTCGTTCGCTAGATATTATTCCGTTTGCGATTTCGGCTGAGGCGTTACCGACGGATAGCGTGCAGCTGCAATTAATGCGTTGTTTGTGCGAGCGGGAATGGCATTTAAGTAAGCGGGTGGTGTTGCTGGATTGCGATTGGGTGGAGGTGCGGGAGGACGATCGCAATCGGGCGATCGCTCAGTTTTTGGAAGCACTGTCTACCCCGTGGATTTTGAGCAGTCAGGTGCGTCGCCCCCATCGATTGCGCCCTTGCGTGACGTTTGATGTCAAAGCTCCATCAACTGCCGAGCAACGGCAGGTGTGGCAGGGGGCGTTGGGGGATACGGCCAGCGAGTTGAACGGACATATTGACTCGCTGGTGTCGCATTTTAATTTGAGTGCAACAGCAATTCAGTCGGCGTCGTTGAAGGTGGGCGGAACTGTCACAGAAAGCAACGACACTACTACAGCACCACTATCACAGCGGTTGTGGACGGTATGCAGGGAGCAGGCACGGCCTCGGTTGGATGAGTTGGCTCAGCGGATTGATTCGTCGGCTGGGTGGGAGGATTTGGTGTTGCCGGAGAAGGAGCGCGGAGTGCTGCGGGATATTGCCACCCACGTGCGGCAGCGATCGCAGGTGTACGAGCGCTGGGGGTTTGGCAATAAGAGCGGTCGCGGGTTGGGGATTTCGGCGTTATTTGCTGGCGGGAGTGGAACGGGGAAAACGCTGGCGGCGGAGGTGTTGGGGCATCATTTACAGTTGGATGTCTATCGTATCGATTTGAGTTCGGTGGTGAGCAAATATATTGGCGAGACGGAGAAGAATTTGCGGCAGGTGTTTGATGCGGCGGAGGGGGGCGGCGTGATTTTGCTGTTTGACGAGGCGGATTCGTTGTTTGGTAAGCGGACAGAAGTGAAGGATAGTCACGATCGCCATGCCAATATCGAAGTCAGCTACCTATTACAGCGCATGGAAGCCTATCGCGGATTGGCGATTTTGACGACGAATATTAAGAGCGCGATCGACCGGGCATTTTTGCGGCGGATTCGATTTGTGGTGCAGTTTCCCTTTCCCGATGCGACTCAGCGAGAAGCGATTTGGCAGCGGATGTTTCCGGAACAAACACCGACAGACGGGTTGGATTGTAAGAAGTTGGCCAAGCTGCATGTGTCGGGAGGGAATATTCGCAATATTGCGCTGAATGCGGCGTTTGGTGCGGCTGATGATGGGGAGCCGGTGCAGATGAAGCATCTGCTGCAGGCGGCGCGAGGCGAGTATGTGAAGTTAGAGCAGTCGCTGACGGATGGTGAAGTGAAGGGATGGGTGTAGGACATAGATAGAGAGTGGAGCCGCGCTCTGGCTACTCTTGTGGGGTGAAATACATAACAGTTGGAATTACCAAGCCCCTTTTTGCCACATAGTTTTGACTGAGGCTGGTTTATTTGAGCGTGCATTTCCTAAGTGAATACACCAAACCAAACTATTAGACAAAGCGACGGAATCGACATCTATGTTTGCGACAATTTATCTGAAAAACATACTATCAACAAAGCATCAAGAAATAAATCTAGCTTCGCTAAATTAAAAATCTCTATGGGAATACTATTCAATTGAGTGTGGTGCCTGAGAGTGGTGAGTCATGCACCTCGATTTTCTTTCCCTTGCAGCTGGATATAAGGCAGTACCTCATTTGAAGAATAATTTAGAATCAAGTATTACCTATATTAACAGTCATTCTCTTAGGATTTATTAAAGCCATGACTGGACTAAATATTGAGAGCCGCGTTCCAACAGTAGGTCGAACTCAACATAATAAAGATGAGGTTCCAGATTTTGGTCGCGTTGTATTTCAACGAGTCGAGGCAATTCAATCGGGCTTACAAATCGATCCTCAAAATCTCACTAAAGATATTCAGATTGAGTTGTCGATGCTCTTAAATATCCTGCGTCGCATCGATCGCTTTTCTTCTTCGAGAAAAATCACCAATAATCGGCACCTACAAAGCGATCTTATCGTTCTACTCAATACAGTAGCTGTTGCCGTTTCTGCTCTCAAACACGAGCAAAACCTGCCTTTAATTAAAAGTATCCGCATGGATACAATGTCAACGATTCGTCGTCTAGAATCGCCTTTTTTGGGCAGTATTTACACAGTGTTCGAAAAATTCGCAAACAGGTCCTCAACTGCAGTCAAAGTCCTGGTGGGTTTGACCCTAGCAATCCCACTCTACTTCACCATTCCCGCCTCGATGATTGTCCTGCTAAACGAGGCTTCCAATAGCTTGCAAGCCAATCACCTGATCTCCGACTCAGAAGAGGCTAGAAGTACTGAAGTACCTGAAATCTTCGTTCAAGATTTTAGAGAGGGCACTGCATTGATGATATTGTCATTCATTGCTGGAGCAACAGGTAGCATTATTAGTATTCTCAGCCGAGTCTCTGAATACAATAAACCCGCATATGAAGAGAAATACGGTACATCATTCTTGCCAATCTTTATCGGACTATTCAAACCTGTCATTGGAGGGACATTTGGCGTTTTGGTATTTGCCATCATGAATACGTCTTTGTTAGATAGCTTTCTCGACCAACCCCGTACTGATTCGAAATGGTTCACAGTTATTTCTGTCACATTTGTTGTTGGATTCAGCGAGCGTTTGGCTAAGGATATGATCGGAAAAGTGGAAGGTCAATTGGGCAGTACTTCCAATCCAATGCCTTCTGATAGTAAAGATGCCTAACGTATTCGAAATCAAATCAGTAAGTACATGCCCAATACACGATCTCGAATACG
>JBCBVA010000112.1:0-12647 GCA_039817825.1 Cyanobacteria bacterium J06642_12
ATTGCTGACCACTGTTGGATTTTGTCTGTTCAGCAGGGTGATTCACTATCGCTCCAGATTGCTGCTTGCACGAAACCATCAGCACGTGAACTCGCCCTGCCATATTCAGATGCATTACCCTAACAAAGCGATCGCAGTCAGTCAGGGATCGTAGTGAGTCAAGGTCAGTATTTATGCATCGAATAGCTGCAACCCCCGGTGGATGGCAATCCGGTCAAGAGGGCGTTGTCTTTATCGAACAAGACCCCGCCGACATTGTTATCCTCACCGCTGCCGACACCGACATTCAAACGCTAGCTGCGGCACTCCTCCAACTCCCTGCCGACTTCCCCACCGTTCGCGCCACCAACCTGCTCAACTTGCAGCAACAGCTCACCATCGACACCTACGCCGACGATGTTTTGAGCAAAGCAAAGGCGATCGCTATTCGCCTCTTGGGGGGCCAAGCCTACTGGTCTTACGGCCTAGAAGTGGTCAAAGAGTTAGTGCAAACAACGGGAGCCGAACTGATTGCCCTCCCCGGTGACGATCGCCCCGATCTCGACCTAATGAGTCAATCCACCCTCGGCCTCAGCGACGTCGATCGCCTGTGGAAATATTTCTTAGAAGGAGGCGTCCCCAACATCGTTGCCGGTCTGCAAGCCATCGCCAATCAAACCTGCGGCACCCACTACGACATCCCCCCCGTCCAGCCCCTCCCCAGCATTGGCCTCTACTCTCCCCAAAGACTCAAAGAATCTGTCGCCGGAAAGTCCCCCACGAGTGGGGGACTTAGGGGGCCAGCGGAATTTAGAGGACCAGCAGAATCCAAGGATCCAGATTCCCCTCTCCACATCGGTATCCTCCTCTACCGCGCCCACGTCCTCAGTGCCAACATTGCCCCCATCGACGCCCTCTGTCACGCCCTGACCCAGCAGGGCATCGCCACCACCTGTCTTTACACCTACTCTCTCAAAGACCCCGAACTCCCTGCCGCGTTACTGGAGCACTTCCGCGATCGCGCCTCCATCGACGTCTTAATCAACACCACCAGCTTCTCCCTGGCCAAACTCAACAGCGACGGTGCAAACGTCGCTGCATGGCAAGCCCTGAATGTACCAGTGATCCAAGCCATCGCCAGCGGCATCTCGGAAGAGCAATGGCGGGACTCTCCTCAAGGATTATCCCCGCGCGACATTGCCATGAACGTGGCTTTACCTGAGGTGGATGGCCGGTTGATCGGGCGGGCAATTTCGTTTAAGTCCGTACAACAACGGGACGATCTCCTGCAAACGGAAGTGGTGCGTTACGAACCGGTCAGCGATCGGGTTGAGTTTGTGGCTCAACTGGCGGCCAATTGGGCGCGACTCAGACAGACAGCAGTGGGCGATCGTCGGGTAGCCCTGATACTGGCCAACTATCCCAATCGTGATGGACGGCTGGCTAATGGAGTGGGTCTGGATACACCGGAAAGCTGCGTGCGCATTCTCCAGGCCATGCAGCAAGCTGGGTACGACTTGCCCGAGATTCCAGACACATCAGCAGAGTTAATGGATTCGCTGACCCGTGCGGTGACGAACGATCCGGAAGGGCTGCAGCTCCGCTCAGTGAAACAAGCGTTATCAGCAGACAGCTATCGCCAGTGGTTCCAGCACATACCCGCCAGTGCTCGAGAAGCGATCGTCGAGCGATGGGGGGAAGCGCCTGTTGATGACATTCCCATCGCCGGAATTCAACTGGGCAAGGTGTTTGTCGGCATTCAGCCGTCACGCGGCTACGACCTCGACCCCAGTCTCAATTACCACTCTCCCGACCTGGTGCCGCCCCACAGGTATCTGGCTTTCTACGCTTGGTTGCGATCTGAGTTTGGTGTGCAGGCGATCGCCCACATTGGCAAACACGGCAACTTAGAATGGCTTCCCGGCAAAGGCATCGCCCTTGCCAACACCTGCTTCCCTGAAATCGCCTTTGGCCCCATTCCCCATCTCTATCCCTTCATCGTTAACGATCCGGGAGAAGGAGCGCAGGCCAAACGGCGTGCGCAGGCGGCCATTGTCGATCACCTGACTCCTCCCTTAACGCGAGCAGAATTGTACGGCCCCCTATTGGAACTAGAACGACTCATCGATGAATATTACGAGGCCCAGAGCTTAGATCCGCGCCGACTGCCCCTGATTCAACCCCAAATTCTCAAGCTGCTAGAGCAGGAGCAGCTACTGCCCGACATCGAAGCAGCTTCAAAGACGAGTGACGTCTCAGCCGTCTTGACCCAACTGGATGGGTACTTGTGCGAACTGAAAGAAGCTCAGATTCGGGATGGTCTCCATATCCTCGGACAGTTTCCTCGCGGACAGCAGGGCATCGATCTGCTCGCGTCCCTCGCTAGATTTCCTGGTGCCGGTCAGGTGGGGTTAACGCAGGCGATCTCCCAAGACTTCGCGCTCAGTTTCGATCCACATACCGCCGATCTTGCCGATTCTTACTCAGACCTACCCATTCCCTTGCACCAACTACTGGGGCGCGACTGCCGAGTGGTGGGAGATGCGATCGAATCACTGGAATTGCTTTCAAATCAGTGGATATCTCAACTGATTGCAGATGACCCTTACGAGCCTGCTCCGCTACCAGCATCCAAAGACTGTCTGGAGTGGATTCAAACTAACCTGTGGCCAAAGCTGCAGCAAACATCATTAGAAATCCAAGCCATCCTCGACGGCCTAAACGGACGCTACATTGCCAGTGGCCCCTCGGGAGCCCCCACACGCGGCCGCTCTGACGTCTTACCTACGGGCCGCAATTTCTACTCCGTTGATATCCGCGCCATACCCACCGAAACTGCCTGGACGGTGGGTCAGAAAGCTGCAGATGCGGCAGTAGAACGATACATGCAGGAGGAAGGGGACTATCCCAAAACGCTGGGGCTGTCGGTGTGGGGCACCTCTACTATGCGCACAGGAGGGGATGACTGGGCGCAGGCCCTCTCTTTGATTGGGGTGCGTCCAGTGTGGGAAGGACTGTCGCGGCGAGTGGTGGATTTTGAGATTCTGCCTGTTTCCGTGCTGGGCCGCCCGCGAGTAGATGTGACCTTGCGCATCTCCGGCTTTTTTCGCGATGCCTTCCCCAATCTCATTTCCCTATTCGACTCTGCCGTTCAAGCCGTTGCCAAATTGAAGGATGAATCCGATCTCGACAATCCCATTTGCGCTCGCATTCACCAAGATACCGCCTATTGGCAAGAACAGGGTTTGCCAAAGTCTCAAGCCCAACAGCGAGCCAGTTATCGCATCTTTGGCTCCAAACCCGGTGCCTACGGTGCCGGATTGCAGGGGTTAATTGAAGCTCAAAATTGGTCGAACGATGCAGATTTAGCACGGGCTTACCTGAACTGGAGCGGCTATGCCTACACCGGAGCGGCCAAAGGCCATGCTGCCCCTGAAGCCTTCGAACAACGGTTGCAACAGCTGCAAATCGTTTTGCACAACCAAGACAACCGCGAACACGATCTGCTGGACTCGGATGACTATTACCAATTTCAGGGGGGGATGACGGCAGCAGTTCGGACTCTGTCTGGAACTGCCCCCAAAACCTACTTTGGTGATAACTCCCGACCCACCGTGCCCAAGGTGCGATCGCTCGACCAAGAAATTCGTCGCATCTACCGCTCCCGCGTCATCAACCCCAAATGGATGGCCGGAGCCATGCGCCACGGTTACAAGGGAGCCTTTGAGATGGCCGCCACTTTAGACTATTTATTTGCCTACGACGCCACCACCCATTGCGTGGCTGACTTCATGTACGAAGGGGTGGCCAACAACTATGTCCTCGATGATCGCGTGCAAGATTTTGTGCGCAAGGTCAATCCTTGGGCGTTGCGAGATATGTCAGAGCGGCTGTTGGAAGCGCACCAGCGGGGGATGTGGACTGAAGCCTCTCCAGAGATATTGGAGGCAATTGAATTAGTCATGCTGGAGGCCGAGCGAGATATCGAAGGAACTTAAACCCTGGCATCGGTTTAGCAGAGTGACCCTCACTGCACGAGCTTCTGAATAGCTGCCTGCGAAACCTGAAGGGGACAAGAAGGGAGATTCTTTCGGGGCTGAACTGGGATATAATCGTCCTCGCCCTGCGGGGGTGTGGCGGAATGGTAGACGCTGCGGACTTAAAATCCGTTTTCTGTAAAAGAAGTGAGGGTTCAAGTCCCTCCACCCCCATCCAGATACGTGCGAATGGCCCGCTTTTCGGCTCGTGCGATGCTAGTCTTTGTTCTGCGACTAGAGTCAAGCCCTAATCGACAATTTCGACCAGCTCCAGGTCGAATGTTAGCGTCTTGCCCGCCAGCGGGTGGTTGGCATCTAGCGTGACCTTGATGTCGTCGAATTCGGTCACCATGACAGTAATCGGTTGGTCGTTTGGGCCTTGAATCTGAAGTTGCAGACCCTCCACTAACTCCACATCATCGGGAATCTGTTGGCGATCGACCGAGATGGCCATGTCAGGCATGTGGGGGCCATAGGCTGACTCGCAAGGAATGACTTCTGTTTTCGACTCTCCCGGTGCCATGCCCGCGATTGCTCCGTCAAAACCAGCAATGACCTGACCCGAACCCAGCTCGAATTGGATAGGGGTACGCTCTCTCGATGAATCAAACACCGAGCCATCATCCAACTTTCCGGTGTAATGCACGAGAACCGTATCTCCTGCCTTTGCTTTAGCCATGCCTGCTCTCCTGGTAACTGGATGAATCGGTACTCGTTGATATCCAATCCGCTGTAAAGTACGGAGTGTGGAGATCGCTAAAAATCCTTGCTCTGCCAGGAAATCTGCTTGGGGAACTCTCCATCGATCAGTTCGATAGCTCTCACCCCCAGCCCCTCTCCCACATTGGGAAAGGGGAGTAAACGGCTTCAAAACCTAATGGTTTCGTTGCTCTGCGAGGGGCCGATCCGAACTTGAACAATTCTGTTGAACTGACGTCTCCATAGCAGATTGCATATCGCCATAGTTCAATTAGGACACATTTCAATCGGGATATACCTCTACTAGAGATAACGTTCCAGGTTCGCTTGGAGGTTGCCAGCGCTGAAATATCCCGAGCAGATAGTGAAGACGGTACAGACAACATATGACTGGGCTCGCCTCATCTGGCGTACATCCCAGTCAATCACCGCACAGTCAAGCAATTCCCAAAGCCAAACCGTCTTAAACATCGTGCGTTCAAAGAAGCCCGTCAGTAACCTAGCCTCGACGACGGCGGCTCTTGCGGCGAGATCGCTCCTTGCGCTTGCGCTTCTCGGACGGAGTTTCAAAATGCCGCACCCGCCTCATATCCGAAAAAATCCCAGCCTTCACGACTTTCTGCTTAAACCGTCGCAATGCCGATTCAATTTGTTCGCGATCGCCCACAACGACTTGGGCCATAATCTCTCCTTGGTTGATATGTATGGCTCCTCTGACAGGAACTAATACCAGCAAGCACTAACACCAGCAGACACTAATACCCGAGAGGAGATTGTCTGATAGCCACCACAACCAGGAGCTACAGTAAGCAACAAACGTCGGGCTTTTGCCAATGCCTTTGAAAGGCATCCAGCCCGACCGAGACATACTCACCCGCACCACCTGCCACGCAGACAATGCTAACCATCCAGTGCGAGGAGCTATCAGTAAAAACAGCCTCCCTTGGGGGAGGCGTCAATCCGTGGGATTTAGGTACGAGGGCGTGCTTTGTTAACCCGCAGGGTGCGACCCATCCACTCAGCACCATCTAAATCTTCGATGGCCTTGAGTTCCTCTTCGTCAGTAGACATCTCTACAAATGCAAATCCCCGTACGCGGCCGGTTTCGCGGTCGGTGGGAACCTTTACTTGCTTGACAGTACCGTACTCGGCAAATACCTCGTTAATGTCCTCCTGGGTGGCCCGAAAGGAGAGGTTGCCAACATAAATAGTCATCTGCAGTTTCCAGACTCAAAAAAGAACAGCGAAATTGAGATAGCGGGAGGTCTGCAGACAGTGAAATTGAACTGGACACAAACTCTGTAACCGAAATCTAATTGCTCAGCGTCAGGCTATCACGGATTTCCGGTGGACTCCATAGCTGACCGCGATTAGAGGGCGATCGCAACTGGACAATTCGAAAATTGCAAATGATACCTACCCGATCGCTAAAAGTACGCTAGGGCATCGCCAGTAATCTCAGAGGAAGCACGTGAAGCATCCTATCTGTGGCATAAACCACCCAGGAGACGGGTGGCAATAACCATAGAGCTGTAGCTTTGCGAGTTGCTCGAAAAGAGCCCATGACCAGATTTGAACTGGTGACCTCCCCCTTACCAAGGGGGTGCTCTACCCCTGAGCCACATGGGCAATGTTTGAAGGTGGGCCGAGTTGGATTTGAACCAACGTAGGCATAGCCAGCGGATTTACAGTCCGCCCCCTTTAACCACTCGGGCATCGACCCACAATGTACGCCAACTAGCTTGCCCGAAGGCCCGCCGCGTTTTGCGCTCATCTATAGTGCCATCTAGTGTTTGCGTTTGACAACATATTTCTCAATCAATTTCGCCAGTCCGGTTGTTCTGCTGGCTAGCAAGGATATTTGGAGGGTGTCACCTGCACTGTCACCCTCAATATTTCGAGACTGCTGGATGGTTCCGCAAATACCATCGCCAGGGAATATCGGCCCCTTGCGTTAAGCCAATGCGGGTTGTTTGAACGATGCTGTGCGATTGTGTTGTCGAGTCTAGATCTGAAGGTAATGTGCCCCTAGATTCTGGCTCGCTCTTTGTAGGCTCGATCCATAGTGCGTCTCCTTCCCTCTGCTGCAGCGGCCAGCCGTCCTGTTGGCGATCGATCGACAACGCCTTACACAGCAGCCCCGGTCCAGCCGCGACTCGATGGGGCTGGCGTCGTTTCTTGTTAGGAATCCAAGCGGGAAGGCGATCGAGTTCCACCGCCCGCACCAGCACTGCACTACCGATATCTTCCGCGTCCGTCACGATATTGAGACAGTGGTACATACCGTAGATCAAATAGACATATAAGTGACCGGCAGGGCCAAACATGGACTGATTGCGCTGGGTTTTGCGTTTGTAGGCGTGGCAGGCAGGGTCGCCGGGTGCATACGCTTCTGTTTCCACAATCGCGCAGCGCAGGCGATCTCCGTTGGCAAACTGTCGTACTAGTACAGTTCCCAGTAAGTCTGGGGCAACTTCGGGAGAGGGGCGAGCAAACCAGTCTTGGGGGAGGGAATGGGTGATTGGGATATTTCCTTTTGCTAAAGAATTGCGGGGCGCGTTAGATATCTCGGTTACCGTAATCGCGTATACGGCTGTTTCTGTCGTTCCTGATGTTCCAAGATGTTTCTCTTGAATGTCTGGATTCATAGGAGTTCTGGTTCACAGGTGCACAGGCTTCACAGGTCTACAGATTTAACAGCCATTCGAATTCGCAGTTGTTGAGGATCGCACGCTCATGGAATTCAAAATCATTTTGCTGGCCCTTACTGTCACAATGTCCGTTCTCGCCTTATTCTTCGGCACGAAAAATGGGTTTTACGACACCGATAAGTATCACGGTAACGGTTCGGCCCATTAATTAATTGCCTCAGGCGTGCAGGGGGCACATACTTGCACGCCCCTCCCTAGCCCTCTCGCGGGTTGCCAGAACAGTTCAAGCTGCCGTAGAGCAGCAACCGACCGGCGACCACCGAGCAACAACTACCGAGTAACAACCATCGAATAGATGGGGTGACACGTCTAACCAACCTCATCTGCAACATTTGATTACAGTTCGTAGGGCCAGCTCCGGTGGTTGAAAGAGGCGGTGATACGATGCCCTCAAACCTTTGACAAACTGTTAGCTACAAGCTGGAGATACGATGACTGTTGCAGATGCAAAGACTCCTATTTTTGGTGGCAGCACGGGTGGCCTGCTTGGGGCTGCCGAACGCGAAGAAAAGTATTTGATTACCTGGACTGGAAAAGCCGGTCAGGTGTTTGAGATGCCTACCAGCGGTGCTGCTGTCATGGTAGAAGGCACCAACGCTCTCTATCTTCCCCGCAAAGAGACCTGCTTGGCTCTCGGGGCACAACTGCGTGACTACAAGATTAAGGACTATCAAATCTTCCGCATCCTTCCTGGTGAAGAGCCTGTTTTGGTTCATCCCAAAGATGGTGTTTTCCCCGAGAAGAGTAACGAAGGTCGTCCAACCGTGAACAAGGTTGATCGCAACATCGGCAGCAACCCCGAGCCCGCAACCCTGAAGTTCTCCGGCACGGCTCCATACGACGCATAGGCCTCTCGGTTAGCTGAGGCAGCCTCAGCTGGCTCTCTCTAGACTTAAGTGTAGAAAATCCCTCCTGCGGCCAGCAGGAGGGATTTTCTGTGGGAATCGAGGGGTGTACTTTTGAGGCTCTTTGTGGGCTGGGCTGGGGTAACTTTGCCAGACTCCTGGCTCAAGCCTCGTCGGTACTGGAATCAGTCTCTGCAGATTGTTCGGCGTCCTCTTTGGGGGAGGTGTCTTCAGATACTGCAGTGCCAGGTTCTGAGGTGGTGACCGATTCGGGAGAACTGTTCTCTTTCTCTGGCGCGGGCTCGGAGGGTGGAGCTTCTGACTCTTCTACCGCTTGGGGCTTCACTGCGGCAGGGGCAGGCTCGGCAGCGGGGGGGGCAGCAACCGGTACGGGGTCCGCTACCTTTTCTTCGAGCGGAGGCAGTTCTAGCTCGGTGCGCTCGGGCAGACCCAGTTGGGTGCGAGCTTGAGAGAGCAGGGATGACACAGCCCCTTGACCGGCAGTTGCCAATGCCTTGCTAGTGTCGGAGGCGATGTCGTTGACGCTCTTCGAATTGTCCAATCCGCTCACCAGTTGGCGAACATTATGTACGGTTTTGCGGCTAAACATCACCAACGTATCCGAGCCCACCAGTACCAATAGGATGAAGTACCAGCCCAGGATGGCGGTCTCTTTGACGATTTCAGCCGTGACTGCGATCGTATCGATATAGGCTTTGCGGGTTTCCTCTTTGGAGACGACATTCCACAGTTTTTGCAATTGAGGTTGAATTTTGTTCTCCGGCATTACGGTGCCTCCACACACATATATCTTTGTAAAGAATGAAAGTAGCCAAACGGCGAAATGCAAGCTGAGAGGGAACTTTTGGTTCGATCGCTCATCCAGTTGAGTGTACGGGGTTTTGTTCGCGAGATGATGTCATCTGCCATCCCTACGTTTGAAAAGATTTGGAAGAATTTACCGGTGGGGGCAAAGGGCGTTGAGACGAGCCGACAAGAGTTGGCGTAGAATTACGGTTGCTCGATCTGTTGGCAAAACGCTTGGGCCTGTGCGACATCATCGATCGCAAGCGGATAGTTCATGCGAGGACGGGCGATTGCAATGAGCTGTACACCCAGTTCTAACGCTAGTTCTTGCTTGAGAGCAAAGCCCCCTGCCGCACCAGCTTCTTTCGTTACAACTGTCGAAATGTTTAGAGATCGCCACAATTGCCGTTCCCGTTCCTTTAGCTCTTCTTGTTTCTGGAGCCGTTCCTGAGCTGCTGGTAGTCGCTGCTGGATGAGGCGGTCGAGGGGAAAGCCTGCTGCTAGAGCTTGCTGTTGGGAGGACTCGTTCGGCAGAATTCTGGCCCACAGGTGCGATCGGTGGTGCCAATCGGCAAACAGGTGCAGTGTTTTCACTCCGGTGGTTAGCAAAGCATGCTGGCGATCGAGATAAATCGGCTGCAGCACCGCCTCGATAGTGGGGAGCAGCAGCGTGTTGGGATGCAGAGACAGGCTGGGGCGCTCGTAACGCAGGTAGGGGATGTTGTGCGCTTGAGAGGCTTGGATGGCGAGTTGGGAGATTTGGGTGGCGAAGGGGTGAGAGGCGTCGATAATGGCGCGGATGGTGTGGGTCGAAAGGAAGCGATCGATGGTCGTTGGAGTGAGGTGCCCTGCAGTCACCTTGCCTGGAAGACTGGTGTACAGTTGGGCTGCGAGTGGAGTGGCGATTGTCACCAGCCAAGAGTATCCCCAGCTTGTTAAGCACTGGGCGATTTGCTTGCTTTCGCTGGTGCCGCCAATGAGCCAAATCGTCACGGTTAGATGTCCGGGGGTCGAACTGTTCAAGGTTAAATCGGTGGCATGAACGTACTCGATTTGCTGGGGGCGTCGGGCACGCTACTTATTAGTCACCATAACGGTGCTCGTCAGTAGTGGGGGGCGCACGTGCGGTTCTTTGTCACTTTCAATGAGTGTCTTGAACCTCAGTGCTGAGTTTGGCGGCCAACGTGGATTTGGCGTATTCCGGTTTATGTCTGTAATTGTGGCGATTGTTTGCATATCCGTGGCATCTTCGGAGTGCCGAGCTGCTTCGCAGTTCTGACCCTGCTCGTGCAGCATGGTTGGCGCAGATGAGCCCTCCGTTCTCGCAATTGGTATGACCACAACTTCTTCTACTTCCGGCCCGAGCACCGAACGAGTCTTGAGCGTACTTGCCAATTTGCAGTACGAAGAAGGACTGCTGAGTGAGTATTTGCACGGCCTGGCGAGCAGTATGTGCGCGGTTGTGGACGTGGACTGCGTGGCGATTTCCGAAGTGGTTGATGGTGTCAAGACCACTCTCGTGCAGGAGTCATTAGGACCGCTTGCGCAAGACGTAGATGTGGCTTCTCAGCCGCTGGAGAATGGTGCAGATGATGGTGATGTGTTCCAGCGCTCGGGCTTCCACTCCCACTGGGGGATACCGCTGCAATCGTCGGATGGAACGATTGTGGGCGCAATTGACGTCTTTCAGACTGCGGAGCACCAGTTTTCAGAGCGAGAACGGCTGGTGCTGGAGTTGTTTTCCGAACACGCGGCGGCGGTGATGGAGCGCGATCGCCTGCAAGCAAAACTGTCGGATTTGGAGGAAAATGCCAACAAGTTTCACGCGTTGTTCGAGCATGCTAACGATGCGATTTTTGCCATCGATCCGAAGCGCGATCGCATCGTGGAGGTGAATCCACAGGCGTGTCAAATGCTGGGATACAGCCGCGAGGAACTGCTGGAGTCTGTCGCGATCTCGGACGTGCACCCCGATGAAATGCCGCAGCTCATGGAATTCAGCCAGCGGGTGGCGGAGAAGGGCCATGGATGGACCGATCGCCTCACCTGTTTGACCAAGTCTGGCTCAAAAATCCCGGCCGAGATTTCTGCGGCGGTAGTGGAGTTGGGGGGAGATTCGTTCATTTTGGCGTCGGTGCGGGACACCTGCGAGCGGCGGCAGCGCATGCAACTGGCACGGCTGAGTCTGGCGGTGAGCGAAGCGCTGGTGCGAGGAAATACTCTAGGGGAAGTGCTGCAGGATTGTGCAGAGGCGCTGGTGGAGCATTTGGATGGCTCGCTAGCGCGACTGTGGGTGTTTGAAGAACAGAGCGAGCAGCTCGAACTGGTGGCTAGTGCCGGAATGGTGCAGTCGATCGAGAGCCAGTATTGTTCGATTCCGTTAGGTAAGTGGAAAATCGGCGCGATCGCCCAAAGCCGCAAGCCGTACCTGTCCAACGAACTGCTGGGGGATGAAGCGTTTACCGATCGCGATTGGGCAGAGCGCGAGGGGATTGTCGCACTGGCAGGATATCCGCTAGTGGTGACGGAGCGGTTGGTGGGGATGATGGTGCTGTTTAGTCGCGATGCCTTGTCAGACATGACATTGCAGGCGATGGCGACGATTGCGAATGGAATTGCGATTGGCATTGACCGCAAGCAGACGCGTCAGAAGGCGATGCAGGCACTACATCGGCTAGCGGAAGTGGGGGAGTTAGCGGCGACGATCGTGCACGAGGTGCGCAATCCGCTGACGACGGTGTTGATGGGGTTGATGTCGTTTAACGATATGGAATTGCCGGAGCGGGCGCAGCGGAGATTGGCGTTAGCGCAGGAGGAGGCAGAGCGGTTGCAGCGGTTGCTGAACGAGATTTTGATGTATGCCAAGCCGCAGTCAGTGAAGAAAGACCGGCTAGAGCTGAACGGACTGATTGCCGAACTATCAGGGGCTCTACGAACTATTCCGCAGGCGGAGGGGAGGAGATTGGAGTGTTTACCCCATGCTGTGGATGTCCCGCTGAATGGCGATCGCGACAAGCTGAAGCAGGTATTCATCAATCTGGTGACGAATGCGTTTGAAGCAGTTCCGGAAGGAGAGACGGTGCGGCTAGCAATTGCTCCGGATGCTCAATCCACCGGTGTTTGCGTGACGATTCGCAATGGGGGCGAGCCGATTCCACCGGATGTGTTACCCAAGTTGACGACGCAACCATTTTTGACGACGAAGGCGAACGGGAATGGGTTAGGGTTGGCGATCGTGAAGCGGATTGTGGAGGCTCATGCTGGAACGTTCACGATTGAATCGTCTGATGAGCTACAAGGCACGCGAGTGCGGGTGGTTTTTCCGATTGCGCACCAATAGCTGCAATCGTTCATCTTTCAAACTGCTTGAAATCTTCGAGCAATTTTTTCCGATAATTACCCTTACGAATAAAAGTGGCACAAATGCAAAAGCCTATGCAAACTTTTATAGCGTTTGCCATTTCAGTTAGGACAAAAGCTTCTACGCAAGGTCAGGGGTGGACATAGCTGAAATGTCTGCAGTGGTGTGGCCACTGCTAGAGCTTTCGGCAATCAGCTATGGAGAGTTC
>JBCBVA010000113.1:0-12529 GCA_039817825.1 Cyanobacteria bacterium J06642_12
GATTTAAAAACGCCGTGCTGATTAGCGGCGCGTACGGGCTGGGGGAAAACGTCGTTCAAGGGGCCGTGAATCCTGACGAGTACTTTGTCTTCAAACCCACATTGAAAGAAGGGTATCGTCCCATTTTGGAAAAGCGGCTGGGCAGCAAGGCCATCAAGATGATTTACGCCCAAGGGGATAGCAAGCAAACCAAAAACGTACCAGTGTCGGACAACGATCGCGATCGATTCGTGCTGAGCGACGATGAAGTTCTTACTCTGGCTCGGTGGGCCTGCATCATCGAAGATCACTACTCCGACAAGCGGGGTAGCTTTACCCCGATGGATATCGAATGGGCCAAAGATGGGGACAGCGGAGAGCTGTTCATCGTCCAAGCCCGTCCCGAAACGGTGCAGTCTCAGCGCAATGCTAATATCTTACGCAGCTATGCCCTGCAAGAGACTGGCGAGGTACTGGCAGAGGGCCGAGCCGTCGGGGCGGCGATCGGCCAGGGGAAAGCCCGTGTGATTTTGGACGTGCGCCAAATCGATGCCTTCCAACCTGGAGAGGTCTTGGTCACCCACCGCACCGACCCCGACTGGGAACCGATCATGAAGCAAGCCAGCGCGATCGTCACCAATCAGGGGGGGCGCACTTGCCATGCGGCCATCATCGCCCGCGAAATGGGCATCCCGGCGATCGTGGGTTGCGGTGATGCCACCGATCGCATCCAGCAAGGTTCAGACATCACCATTTCCTGTGCAGAAGGGGAGGTGGGGCGAATTTACAGCGGGCTGTTGCCATTTGAGGTGAACGACACTCAACTGGACGAGCTTCCCGACACTCGCACCCAAATTCTGATGAATGTGGGCAATCCGGAGAAGGCATTTGGCTTGGCCGGAATTCCCTGCGATGGGGTCGGTCTCGCCCGTCTGGAATTCATCATCGCCAACCATATTGGCGTTCACCCACTAGCCCTCCTGCAGTTCGACACCCTCACCGATCCGGTCGGGCGTCAGTCCATCGATCGCCTCACCCGTCACTACACCAACAAGCCCGACTACTACGTCGACAAGCTGGCTCGCGGTGTTGGCACCATTGCGGCGGCCTTCTATCCCAGGCCGGTAGTGGTGCGGATGTCGGATTTTAAGAGCAACGAGTACGCCAACTTACTAGGGGGCTCGCAGTTCGAGCCTTCCGAGGAAAACCCGATGATTGGCTGGCGTGGTGCCTCTCGCTACTATGACGCCAATTTCCGGGCAGCGTTCGGCTTCGAATGTCAGGCGATCGCCCGCGTACGCAACGAGATGGGATTGACCAACGTGATTCCCATGATTCCCTTCTGCCGTACCCCGGAAGAGGGGCAGCGAGTGCTGGCGGAAATGGAGCAGTATGGCCTCAAGCGCGGTGAAGGGGGGCTGCAGGTGTACGTCATGTGCGAAATTCCCGCCAACGTGATTCTGGCCGATCGGTTTAGCCAAGTGTTTGACGGCTTCTCGATTGGTTCCAACGACCTGACCCAGTTAGCCCTAGGCCTCGATCGCGATTCCGGCTTAGTCGCACACCTGTTCGACGAGCGCAACGAGGCTGTCAAACGCATGGTGTCCCAAGCCATTGCGACAGCGAAAGCAGAAGGCCGCAAGATTGGCATTTGCGGACAAGCCCCCAGCGACTATCCCGAATTCGCTCGTTTTCTCGTGGAACAGGGGATCGATTCCATTAGCTTGAATGCCGATACCGTCCTCAAGACTCGACTCTTTATTGCGGAGGTGGAACGGGAACTGGCTCGGTAGTTCCAGACGCGGCGATCGCACCTTCCGGTTTTCCTGCGGGCCGATTTGCCACCGGACAAGTGGGGGGTCTTGCGATCGCCAATCGTGACTTAATCAATCGAAAAGCATCGGTATAACTATGTGACAAAAACTCACGATATGACTCGAACAACGATAGGTTAAACATATATAAATCACGCGGCAATTTTATGCATGAAGCCGGTATAGGACGTGGCTTGATTGCATAGTTCTATGTCCGAGAGGTTCACATGCGGCTACTTCTTGTTGATGACGATCGCGACCTAATTGAAGCATTAGCGGACGAGCTGACCGAACAGAGGTACGCCGTAGATATCGTCGATGATGGTGAAGCTTGTAAGGATTTATTGGTTGCCTTTGATTACGATTTACTATTGTTAGATAGCAAGCTTCCGAAAACGGATGGAGTAACGCTCTGTCAAGAAATTCGCTCTGCAGGGCACGGCATTCCCGTCTTGATGCTATCAGCAAAAGACGAAAGTTCTGCCAAAATTGCCGGATTGAATGCTGGGGCTGATGACTACGTAGTCAAACCCTTTGATTTTGAAGAATTACTCGCAAGAATTCACGCTCTTCTACGCAGAGAACGGCAGGCACTTCCTCCAATTTTAGAGTGGGGCGAACTGCGACTCGATCCCAATACCTACGAAGCTTTATATGCGGGGGAATCACTACACTTAACCCCCAAAGAGTTTGCGCTGCTAGAACAGTTTATGCGCCATAGCGAGCTGGTATTTAGTCTCGATAAAATTATCAATAGCTTATGGGCATTTGAAGAACCTCCCAGCGAATATGCCGTCCGCACCCATATCAAAGGACTGCGCCAAAAGTTATCGGCGGCTGGAGCCCCCAAGGACATCATCGAAACGGTCTACGGGATTGGATATCGACTAAAGCCACTGCCCAAACTCCCCGACCCGATCGCTCAACTCCCCACACACGCCGGCAACGGAAGCCACCCACCCCTGTCCGATCGCTGCTTAGCCAATTTGTGGAGCGAGTTCAAGTCTGAAGTGATCGAGCATCGCCTGGAAACGTTGGAGTTACTGGCTAGAGAGCTAGATCGGGGAACGGTCGACCTGCATCTGCTAGCAGAGGCTAGAGTTGAGGCCCACAAGTTGGTGGGCTCGCTAGACAGTTTCGGATTCCACGAAGGCTCCAATCTGGCTCGCGACATCGAACGGATACTGACCGATGAGACCTTGCCTCAACGCAGCCGTCGCCTAGCCACCGCATTGGCTGCACTCTACAGCGAACTCAAACTAACACCACCCGTACTGGCACAGCCGCTAGATCGCTCGCTAAAAGACGGACTCTTGCTGTTGATTGTGGATGGCAGCCCGGCATTTTCGCAGCAGTTGTCTAGCCAAGCCACCAGTTTGGGGATGCGTACGGCGATCGCCTCTACGTTTTCAGAAGTAGAAGACACGATTGCTCGAGAAACGCCGCAAGTGGCTGTCGTGCATCTCTTATGCGAGTCCTGCGAGACCGAACAATTTGACCTGCTCACCGCCCTCAGTCGGATGACCCCTAACGTTCCGATCGTCGTCTTACTGGAAGGGGGGCACTTTGACGATCGGCTGGAAATAGCTCGTCGAGGGGGGACGTTAGTTCTACCGTTTCCCACCACACCCCATCGGGTTCTGCAGGCGATTTCGTCCTCTATTCAGCCTCAGGGAATTGGGGCCAAAGTCATGGTGGTGGATAGCGATCGACAGTTTTTGAATGCATTGCGCATTAATTTGGCTTCGTGGGGATTTAACCTGCTAGCGGTGGATGACAATCCAGAGGCCATTTGGAGCAAGCTAGAAGACTTTAAGCCGGACCTACTGGTGATTGAAGCTGACATGCCCAATATCAGCGGTCTGCAAGTGTGTCAGGTCTTGCGCAGCGATTTACGCTGGCGGCAACTACCCATAGTATTGCTGAGTTCCCACAGGGACGATGATTTTCAAACCAGCGTTTTTCAGGTAGGAGCAGACGATCTAATTTGCAAACCAGTTGCACCTCAACAACTAGCAATGCGCATTCTGAATCGGATTGAACGAGTGAATATTGCCGCCACTTCTCCATGCGTGGCCTGAGCGCCATAGCAATCCGCTGTAAGGTCTGGAGTGCGGAGACAGCTCAAATCCTCGATTTGCCAGGAAAGATGGTTAGAAAACTCTCCACAGCTAATTGCCGAAAGCCATAACAATCAACGGATTGCCGATCGCGATCGCGTTACAGAGTTTCCATCTCTGTGCCCGCAAACTTCACGACTCCAGGGCTCGTGGTGGCGAAGAGGATGGAGATTTCAATACTTTTGCAGGCCGGTGTTTGGGCTGGGGGTGACGTTGACTGAGCAGCAACAGCAATCCCCGCAAATTCCAGAAGGATGTACTGATACCGACAAAATGGCCCGCCATCAACGCCGTGCTGGCCTGAATGACTAATAGGTCTAAGGGTTGAATCGTTTTGCTGGCATCGCTAATAATACCGGGCACCAGTGTCATAGCCACTGATGTCAGGTTGGAAACGATTAATACAGTCCCAGCCAGCACAACAATCATTCCCGCCCAGTGCAAAAATGCCTCGAAATCGCACAGTCGCATAACAGAGAGACGGCTGGGCCAGTAGCGGCGATCGGGTTTGCGCAATTGTCGCCCGACCTGAATGTTGATGAGCTTGGCGAGTGTTCCCCCAGCCAGAGCTACGCTCGATGCAAACAGCAGAAACAATCCGAGCTGGGTACCCGGATGATTTTGAATTTCCCGTTCGTAGGAAAACAGCAAAATTGCGCCCGCGGTCATCCCCAAAATCAATTGGCTCCAAAACCCAATCCAACCAACAATTCGCAGGGCCGTAGCATAGTGCAACCTCACAAACATGGGTTTCAGTTCTTCAGGGGCTGGAATGGTCATATCGCCGCTCCACTCAAAGGGTATGGATTGAGCTCCGGTCGGAATGTATCGACACAGTGATATCGTTTCCGATAGTCTCTCCGCCTGAACTTGCAACGAACAGACTTAAAACACGATGGGTCAAGGAAACAACAACTGGCGAAAAGCGAATCTTGCGACTTGTGCTAGTATTTGTGGCGATCGTCTCCGTCTTTATAAATGTCGTGTTTTAGCGGTCGTGTACCTGTTTTCGGATAGTTGTCGTGTTCGGTTTCGAAAGAGCGCATTGCACCTCTCAAGACGGCCTTTAAATTGTTAGTGATACGGGTAAAAACGTTCGTTTGAGTGGCCATAAAAGACTCCTATTACTAGCGGTTGACCTACGAGGGTCGGGAACCGACCCAATGGCAAAATGTTCTACTTGAGATGGGGGCTTTAACTGAGAGGTAGTGAAAATGCCTCTGCAAACTGCTCGCGGCTGGTGGGTTGTTCCAAAATCAGCCCTTCTCCTCCGAGGGGATGGTCAGCATCAATTGGCTGTCCGGCCACCTCTAAAAAGACAGGTCTCTCTGGATTGACGCTAGTAGCGGTATAGAGCACCTGGGCAACGCGCATAATCATGGATGCGCTCCCGCCTCCGGAGGCAAACTCCTGCGATACATTGACGTGAACTCCATCCCCCTCCACTGCCAGTGCCAGCAGGCGGGTACCGTCAGGAATCGCCGATGTTCCTGTCGGTAAACCGGTTCCATCCGCTTCGGCTGGGCCTTGAAGCAGTTGGTTCATCAACGCAGTTAACACGACTTCTTCAGAGCCCTCCCCAGCGGTTTGTTCCGATCCGGCGGTTTGTTCTGATGGCACGAGCCGGATGCGATCGCCTTCAAACTGCAGCCAATACACCTTGGGCTGAGAAATCGCGGTATTTTCCTCCACAGATAGCTCGAAGGCCATAGTTATCTGGCGAGGTTGTTCGAGCCGTGGAGATTGTTCTGCCGTTGAACGCACCCCGAGCTCCGACGGCTGATTCTCAGACGGTTGATTCTCCGAGAGCCCATCCTCTGGGGAGATTCGCGGTGGTAAAGATGCCGGTGGTGAAGATGCCGATGGTGTAGATATCATCCACGCCGCACTCCCCCCCACAATGGCAGCTACTACCAGCGCGGCAATGGAGATGACGAAGGTTAGGCGGAGGTGGTTTTGCATCGTATAGCGATGAGCAAACAGCTCAGACGCAGCGTCTTGGTGTTTGGCAATTGTTCGAGTCCTCCTCACACGTTTAAGACTAGGAAATTTGTTTGAGCAATTTGTGAGGAATGCGTCGATCGCCAAGCGCGGCTATTGGGAATCACCCTTTCGCAGGCTGGCTGCCATGCATTCAAAAAACAGTTGTGTTTTGCGCACTCCGATGCGTTATAGTTGGAAGCCGGTGCGAAATGAGAACTTGGGGAAAGCTTAAGAACCATTACTCGACACAGATAAATATCTGGCCGCAGACAGCAGGGGCGCATGCTTAATGTCCTGCCAAGGTTAGAGATGGGAGTTTGGCTCTGTTGGGATTCGTCCCGCTGGCAACTGTTTTCCCGCCTTGAGACGTCTCGGTATTGCCGGGGCTTTTTTAATGGCTGACTTTCGGTCGAACCACTGCTTCATCACCAACCCGCACCCTCTGTATGCTTGCGAATCAGCCCTTGCTAACCAGCATTGTCGCGAACTCACACGTGTATGGAGCACTCAAAGAGAACACGAAAGGAGGTAGCTCCATGGGTAAACAATCCGTAGCGCAAAAGCAAGAGATTGTCGCATCCGTGGAAGCGCTCTTGGTTGATGCTCAGATGGTGATGGCGATCGATTACACCGCCCTGACCGTTCCCGAGATCACCGAGCTGCGCAACCAACTCTATCCAACGGATTCCGTCTGCATGGTGGTCAAAAACACCCTCATGCGTCGCGCCATTTCCGACAAGCCCGAATGGGAACCCATTGGGGATATGTTGGGGGGTCAGTCTGCATTCATCCTGATCAAAGGGGATATTGCAGCGGCGATTAAGGCCTATCGGAAATTCCAAAAAGACTCCAAAAAGAGTGAATGTCGCGGCGCTGTCATGAACGGAACTGCGTACAGCTACGACCAGGTAAAAGCCATTGGCGACCTGCCGTCGAAAGATGTACTCATCTCCCAAATTGCAGGCGGCATCAACGCTCTCGCAACCAAGCTGGCCATCGGCATCAAAGAGGTTCCTACCTCTCTGGCCCGTGCTGTTGCGGCTTTGGAAGAGAAGCAGAAGGACGCGGCTTAATCGCGATTTTGCTGACTCATTTATTTGAATTCCCCAATCATTTGAAGGAGACCATCAATGTCTGCCACTGTTGACAAAATTATCGAAGACCTGAAAGGTCTGACTCTGCTGGAAGCTGCCGAGCTGGTTAAAGCGATCGAAGAAACCTTCGAAGTTAGCGCTGCCGCTGCTGCTGCTCCCGTAATGGTTGCAGCTGGTGCCCCTGGTGCCCCTGCTGAAGCTGCTGAAGAGAAGACCGAGTTCGACGTTGTACTGGAAGATGTCGGCGGCGAGAAGATCAAGGTGCTGAAGGCAGTTCGCGAACTCACCGGTTTGGGCCTGAAGGACGCCAAGGGTGTTGTAGAGTCTGCTCCCAAGGCCATCAAAGAAGGCGTTTCCAAGGACGAAGCCGAGGAAGCCAAGAAGAAGCTGGAAGAAGTTGGCGCCAAGGTGTCCATCAAGTAAGGCTTCAGAGATATCTATATATTTCTTTTGGGGAGGCTTCGGCCTCCCTTTTTTAGTGCTTCAAAGTGCCAGATCGCGCTCTGGTTTACAATCCCGCAATTCAAAATCAGTGGGATACGATCGCTCCACAATCCCCCCATTCGCCCATGCCATTCCGAGTCACCGCCCAACTCCCCAATCCCCCTAATGGAGTGCAGATCTACGCTTGGCACCATTCATCTGCGCCAACAGACGCAGCCTCTCTGCCTAACGAGCTGACATGGACTCCCGCATCGCACGGCCATTTAGCATGGGTGCCAGCCGATCGCATTGCAACCCTTCCCCCAGAATTACAGACAGCCATTCATCGATATCAAAAACCGCTCCAACCGTGGCAGGTTCGCGATCGCGAGTTTGCATGGGGCTCCCGAACCTACGTCATGGGTGTGCTAAACGTTACCCCCGATAGCTTTAGCGATGGGGGGCAGTTTAATTCCGTAGAGCAAGCAGTCGAACAAGTCCGGCATTTAATTGAGGAGGGGGCCGATATTCTCGATATTGGTGGGGAATCCAGCCGACCGGGAGCCGAGTCAGTCTCACTGCAGGAAGAGCTGCATCGAGTGGTGCCGGTAATTCGAGCATTACGGGAATGGACGTCGATTCCGATTTCGATTGACACCACAAAAGCGCCAGTATTGGAAGCCGCGATCGCCGCTGGGGCCGACATGCTGAACGATATTTCGGCAGGGTTGCTGGATAGAGACATGCTGCCCACCGCTGCTTGCTTAGGAGTGCCGGTGTTTCTGATGCACATGCAGGGAACGCCGCGCACTATGCAAGCGGCTCCCTCATACGGCGATGTTGTGGATGATGTGTACGACTATTTCATTGAGCGGATAGAAGCGGCTGAAGCTGTGGGGATTCCGCGAGCGCGCATTTGCATCGATCCCGGCATTGGGTTTGGCAAAACAGTCGCACACAATCTCAGCTTGATTGCTCGGGGGGCTGAGTTTGGTAGTTTGGGCTGCCCAATCTTAGTGGGAGTGTCGCGTAAAAGCTTTATTGGCAAGATTCTGGATAAACCCGCCCCTAGCGATCGAGTATGGGGGACGGGGGGTGCTTGTGCGGTTGCGATTGCTCGGTCTGCGGATGTACTGAGGGTACATGATGTAGCAGAAATGTCTGATATTAGTCAGTTGTGCGATCGGTTACTGCGATGAGGGAAGGAAGTCTGACAGTCTGCGGCTGAATCGTCAGTAAATTTACATGCGCGATTGGCGAATCGCTTGCAAGGAGCGAGCGAGGAATCCGTCGGTCTGCCGAACCCCATCCCCTTTTTGCGTATTGGCAGCTTTACGAACTGCTTGACTGAACCACTTTTGCAACGCGGCACCGCTGGGAAGAGAGGATTGGGACAGTGCCTGGTTGTTATGGGCTTGATTACCCTGGATCTGTGGTTCGATCACCGACAGGACCTGATTGCTGGGGACGTATTCCCACACGCTGTAACACAACGGCTCTTCGAGCAGTAGGCGATTGGATTTCTGGTTCAGAGACAAGCTCTCTAGAGACAGACTGGCCAGGTGATACGACGCTTTGCGTAGGTAAATCTTTTCGCCGTAGCGAATACCCCGAATGATGCCCCACGGTGTTTCAATCAGTGCCCGACTAATTTCGGAGGGTAAAACTAGCAACATCATCGCCTCGCAGAGATTAAGTACGCACCTCGGATTTACAGAGTGTCGCAATACACTCGAAATAAATCATTCGGGAAATCACCCGAGTTACACGTAAAATATTACACAATTAAGCTCAAATTGGTGATATCGATTACAAAATGGGTACAATCGGTCTTTTTTTCTCAGAATTTATGCGGATGCATCGCATCTAGATGGTGTCGCATTGGTCGCGATCGCACGTAATGGATGGGGAGGGGAATATTGAGACACGGAAGTATCTGAGCGGAACAGTGGGAGTCGTTTTCAACTCCTGGGGGCCAGTCTCATGTCGTTAGAATGCGTACAAAATAGGCCCAGCCCGTTATATCCCGGCTGGGCGTTCTAAGTACTGGAGATGAGGGCACTTCAGATTGCGGCTAGGCTAGTCGATTGAGAAGTCAATCTGAACGCTTCCGAGTAAATCTCCCCGCCCTTTGTCTTGCGAATACAGCTCTAGGGAGAGGGTGTTGTTGCCGACTGGAATGACTCCTCCGGCAAAGTAGTCTTGCTTGATATCGCCAAACAGGGCATAGGGTTCTGTATTCTCGACCCGCCTGACTTGACCGTTGTTGAGATCGAGGCGAACGCTTTCTACTTCATTTGAGAATGGGCTGTCGGACGAGGTGAAAGCTGCAATGGTCAGGCGCTTATCTTGTAATTCGCTGACGGATAGCGTTGTGCCGTTGACGATATCTGTAATGCGTTCGTCGGTGTCGGCATCGTACAGTCCTACATCCAGACCGGTGAGAGGATCGGTTGTGACGGGCAGGCTAGCACTTGCCGACCGCAAGGCACTGAAACGAGGATTGCGGCCAAGCTCGAGAATCTCTGGCCCCTGCACCTCAAATGCGCCGATATCGGTCTCGTCCACGTCACGATTTGCCCCTCGCTGGTCGGTTTCCAATCCATCGGGATTGCTCCCTGCATTGATAGCCGGACTGCCGGGCAACAATGCATGAGTTCGGGTGTTTCCACCATTCAGGTTTAACACTTGCAACTCTGCCGAACGGTCGCCAATCAGGAGATCGCCAAGGGACGGGAAAAAGCTCTTGATGCCATTCCCTGTGCCGACTAGGTTGTTGCCTTCGGAATAGATAGAGTTGGTGTTGCCTCGGACAAACTCAATATCTCCGTCGGCGTTCCCGCTAACGATAGTTGAGACTAGATCGGTGCGAGTGACTTTATCGCCAATACTGGCAACTCCAGCTCCGCGGTCTCCTTTGTTATTGGTCACCGTGCTATTTCGCAGTTGGACGAGTCCAGGGCCAGCATTGAACAGTCCGCCACCGTAGTTTGCGGCGGAGTTACTCGACAGAGTGGAATTGGAGATAATCGCGATATTTTCGCCATCATCGCCCTCGTATCTCAAGATGCCGCCACCATTTCTGGTGCTGGCATTGCTGTTGATGGTGCTGTTACTCACCCGCAGATAGCTACCTTCACTCCAAATTCCGCCGCCACCATTGGCAGCAATGTTGCCGCTGACGGTGCTGCTAAAGAGCTTGAGCGGACTATCTTCGCTGTGGATGCCGCCCCCAATCCCGGAGGCTACGTTACGGGTGACAGTGCTGTCGTTGAGGGTGAGCAGTTCGCGGTTGCGGATGCCTGCACCTTGGTCATCACGACCGTTGGTGATGGTGAGTCCTGACAGGGTGACGGTGTTGAGGGAGTCTCTATCGCCATCGCTGATGTTGAAGACCCGAGATTCTTGCTGTGCATCGATGGTGATGTCAGAGAAGCTGTCGCTGTTGATGTCACCATCAATGGTCACACTTCTATCGACAACTAATTCACCCTCATTTAGGCGGATGGTTTGACCGCTCAGTCGCTCGTCGAACAGGATGGTGCCCTCGCTCGCAATATAAAGTAGGGCTTCTCTTAAGGAGCGATCGCCTCTGGAGAAATCTCCATCAACTGCATCTTCGGTGGTGTCGACGACTATCGTGGAATTCTGCTCGAAAGCGCCCACATCTGGAGCGGAACCGATGACCCGAGGAAACCCCCGTTGGTCGGTGGATAGCCCGGCAGGGTTGCTGCCGTTGTCTAATGCCGGACTTCCTGGAAGCAGGGCGTGAGTCAGGGTGGGGCCGCCGTTATTGGCAAGAGGGGCCAAGCCTGGATCGTTGGTTCCGATAAATTGGTCGCCAGGGCCTGGAGTAACGTTCGCGGGGAAAAAGGCGGACGCACCACCTACGGTTCCAAACACATTATTCCCACCACTAGCAATGGAGGAGGAGGAGTACTCTTCACGGTTAGTCCCAACCAGATCCCCGTCTTGGGAGTAGTTCCCTGCAATAATGCTGGACGTGATATTTAAGTACGAAGCCCTACGCCCAACTTTAACCGCACCGCGGCCTCTGTTTCTAGTAACAGTGCTGTTTCGAATTTGCGTAGGTCCGTAAACAAAAAGAGCGCTGCCTCCCCGCCCCAAGCCTGGATCGACATCGCTAACGTTTCCAGATATCGTCGAGTTTTCTATAACCGCTCTTGCAGAAGCACCTGTGATGTTTAGCCTAAACGCACTTATCCCACCCCCTCCTGCATCACCAGCCACATTTGAAGCAATTAGACTGTTGGTGACGGTCAACAGACCGTCGTAAGAACTTTCGAAACTAATTCCTCCTCCATGACGACCAGCTTCATTTCCTTTGATAGTAGAACCATCGATAGTCAGATCTCCAGCATCACTGTAAATACCACCGCCATTGCTATCAGTAAAAGCTGTATCAATAGGAGTAGTGTTATCACGAATAATGCTGTTGAGAACAGTCAAATTCTCAGAACTTTTTATCCCTCCCCCATAGTAGTCTCGTATTTCTTCTTCCGATCCCTGATTAACAAAAATGCGAGCTGGAGCCTTTCCATTAGTGACAGTCAGGCCCTCTAAAGTAACAGTCTTCTTAGAGCTATTGGAACCGTCATCAACATTAAAAACCCTGGACTTTCTCTGTGCATCTATGGTGATATCCGGTCTGCCATCGTTATCAATATCGCCATCTATCAAGAGATCGTCAGTAATCGCCAACTCCCCTTGAGTTAGATTAATCGTTTTCCCCTTAAGGCTAGGTGAAAATGAATGATATCTGCCCCAGGCCGGTTGTTCGAAGCGTCGATAGCCGCTCGAAGCGAACTGTCACTATTACTGTTTACGAAAACAGTTGCCATCTCGATCAATCCCTCACTCAACTAGGTGAAATATACGTATTTAGATTTTGCTTGAACCTGCTGACAGCTAGTAGAGTATTAGACGTTGAATCATCCAAGACAATAACGATTTAGCCGTGCCGAACAACAGTGATACAGATAGCAGTAGCCTTGGGGAGTGAACCTTCATTCCTAGAACTCATTCAAAAAAATCGCGAACCTAACTCAAATGCCCCCTAAAAGGAGGTGATGAGGATTAGGAGACAAGCACAACA
>JBCBVA010000114.1:0-12412 GCA_039817825.1 Cyanobacteria bacterium J06642_12
TTGCCTGGATTTGAGTTAAATCTAATTCCGTTATTCGCAGACTTATAGGTGTTTCGCTCACTTGAAAAGCAAGAACCCATTCACTTCTTTTGAGCTCTTGTAAGACCCAACTTTGACCTCAAGACTTGTTGTGTAAATCTTCCAAAATGTTTATTTAAATACTCAGTGCTATTGCAAGAGATAATCCTGCCTCTGGGTACTTTACGGAGTGTAGTTTTCGGTACAACAGATGAAGTTGAGACCAACCATTGCTGCTGGCATTCTTGCTTTGTCCCTACCGTTCATTCACACGAACATCAGCCACTCCGCTGAGCCCGTTCTGTCCCAAGACGGAAAGATCCACCAAGGCTGGCAAGAGCTATTACAAGCAGATCCCGATCGCGCTATTGAAGGAGATGTCAGAATCATCAACGGCGATCGGCGGCTGTCGCCGGTTTCATTCACAGCCAACGTACACGAACTCGACAACGGCGATCTGATCTTACGCATTGACTATGCCGCTCGGAGTTTTGACGTGCATGTCGAGAATCTCAAGCCAAACAGCATGACCTATTCCCACGGTTTGGGACGGTTTGACGATATTGTTGGCTACTATTTACCGGCTGAGAACACCCTACAGTTTTGGGGGCCTATTGAAGAGCGCAACGGCGAAATGGTAAGAACAACACGCAACTTTCAGTTAGATCGCTCCTTGTTCTAATCGCACGTTTCACAGGGAGCATGACTCCACCAGTCACTGCCTGTATATTTCCTGTCACTCAGTCTGTTCGACATCTGTATCCGCTTCCTGCTTGGCAAGATCGGCGGCATAGGCACGGTAGCCCTTAGCGATCTCGCGAATGCGATCGCCCGCCTGCCTAGGGGCCAACTCTTCGGCTAGCTCAAACATCACCTGCGCTTCGCCAAAATTACGCTTGCCCTCCGGCGCAGTGCTCAACATCAACGCCTTTTCCAATGCCGGTCGAAAATCCTCCGGATCGCTGTTCAACAAGCGGTCGTACACCCCCATGGCCTTATCAAACCGATCGCCTGCCCGGTATGCTTTTGCTAATAAGAGAGAGGTTTCCACAAACCCATCCCCACCTCTCACTTTCGATTCCAATCGAGCGATCGCGGCATTGGTCTGTCCGGCCGCAATTTCCGCATTCACCAAGGTGTCCAAGACATCTGTCCGAGTAGGGTGCGTAGCGTAAACCGCTTTCAGAGTCCGCAATCCCTCATCCGAGCGATCTGTCTGCAACTGCAACTGTCCCAGCTGTAATGCTAAATCGACCCGCTCGGGGTTCAGTTCCTTCAGGTGTGCCAGTGGAGCGATCGCATCCGGTAGCCGCCCGAGCTGAAACAGATCGGAGACCAGCCCCTGCAATGCCGTCTGGTTATCCGGTTCCTGCGCCAGCACCTCTTCATATCGAGCCACCCCCTGTTCGAGCTGGTCCACAGATAGCCGATTGCTGGAGAACGAACGGCTCCAATCCAAGCTTTTGATCGCCCCCAAGGCTGGCAGGAACGAAAAACTCACAAATGCCAGTACCGCAGCAATCAACACCGCGCGGAATCCCCAACTCCGGCCTGCCCCTCCTGCCGATTGGGATTTGGCAGACTGTGCCGACTCTTTCTCCTCGCGAGCTTTTCGTCTGGCCTTCAATTTCGCCGTTGCCCGCGTTTCAAATACCGGCTGGGAGCGATCGCTAGGATTCTTACCTGATTTTTTTGTCGACTTACCTGATTTCGATTTACCGCCAGATTTCGATCGCTTACCCATACCCCCGATCCCTCCAGGAAAGACTGTCCTTAGTGACTGGTGAACGTTTTCAGCAGAAGCCAAGTTGTGACGGCACCATTGTCTCCGCTTTGCTATGGTCGGCCTGTACAGTGCTCGACTCGTGCAGTGCTCGGTATGAACAATTGCCAGTCCAAATGTAGGTGCCGCCGCTAGGACCGATCTCGCTCGTTCTCCTACCAGCTAATGCTAGCGAATCACTGTCTAACTTGACTGGCAACCCTTCAGCGAACGGTCTTACCCGCTATCGAGTTGGTTCGTTTAGCGCGATCGTCTCACTCGTCTACCGCAAAGCCTCCAGAAACATGAACAGCTCTATCTCAGCAGTACCATCACTCCGGTAATGATGTCCCACTCATGCCTTTTTTGACTTCCATATATGCAAAAACCGTTTCACAGCAATCGATTTACAACGTCCTTGACCGAGACGGTCAAGACACCAAGCTATGTGTAATTGAAGGGTCAAGCATTTTCAGCTAAAACCATAGTACTGATACACTGCGGTTTGCTACGTTAACTAGCCTCCAGTCTTGTCTCAGTTACTTGACGTCCCTCAATCAGGCGCGGTCAACCCCAGACTCAGCTTGACTTAGCAGGCTCCATCGCTAGAACGATCGCCATGACAGAGCACAGCGCTCCTACCCCTCCAAGACCTCCCAAACAGCCCTCAGCCGCTAGCCCTAGGCCCTCCTCCACCAGTTCAGGAGTGACGGCAGCCACCAGCTCTGGCGCTCCATCAACTGGCGACACATCCCTCGGAGTTCGCTATCACCCCATTGCTCCCCCCGATACGCCAATGCAGTTTCGAGCGGTGGGTGTTGTGGAGGGGCGCTATGTCCCCTCCGACGAGCAATTTACGCGAGGAACGCTGATCACTCCAGACGGTGAAGACATCAACGCCGTTCTGTTGGGACGTGTTATGAGCTTGGTTCGAAAGTACATCCAGGACGATCGCGACTATTTATGGGTGGTCTATCCCCGGACAGGAGCGAAGACTAAGCAAGAGCGACTGCACGTTCAGATCTCGGGAGTGTGGGCTCCGGAGGAAATGGGCCCCATCGGCACCGATCCCCACGCAGAGGAGGCGCAGGAGGCGGATAGCGAGGTATCGGATGACTCCAATGGTGACGACACCACCGCAGAAGCGGCGTCCGGTCCTCAAGCACTCCCTCCCAAGCCCCCTTCCACCGATGTAGAACCCGACATGTTCTCTATCCGTGGTGAAGTGGTGCGACAGAAATCCGAGGAAAGTGCCCTCACGGTAAAAATCGTCCAAAGTGCTCGTAAAAACTCTTCGAAATCGAAGCCCAGCTCCTTCAAGCTCAATCTGCATGGCGTTTTACCTTCCCACGCCTTAGGCGAGTTCTGGGATTTTGAGGTGAAGCGACAAGGCAGCATGCTGGAGGTTGTCAAAGGGGTCTCGATTGGCCCAGCTCCCAAACCCAAGCCACGTAAAAATCGCAATAAAGGCGGAAGTGGTGCTGGAGGCGACAAGCCGCGTCCACGACCTCGGGGGCGATCTGGGGGCGACGACAAGCACGAACGTCCTGCTCCTCCTAAGCCGCGTAGCTCTTCAAGGCCTGACGGATAAAGTCTTTTGCTTAATCTCTAAGATCTTGCCTCCCGCTGGTCCGAGCTGGGTAGGGCTGGTGCATGTCGTATCGTTTGGACATCGCAGCATGGCGGTATCTCAACCTCCATCGACTTTCGAGCCTGCAGCGTATCTCCACTCTCTCGGTCGATTCGGCGTGCAACTGGGGCTCGATCGCATGCTGGCCCTTCTCCAGGTGTTAGACCGGCCCCAGCAATCTATTCCGGTTATCCACGTTGCTGGTACGAATGGCAAGGGGTCTGTGTGCGCCACGCTATCTACCGTTCTGAGCAAGGCAGGGTATACGGTTGGTCGGTATACCTCCCCCCATCTGGTCAGTTGGCGGGAGCGACTCTGCATCAATGGCGAGCCGATTTCTGCGGCAGATTGGCAGCAGGTGTTGTGGCACGTGAAAGAGGCGCTGGTTGACTATCCCGGCACCTGCGAACCTCCTACACAGTTCGAAATTGTGACGGCAGCCGCTTGGCTGTATTTCCAGCAGCAGGCGGTAGATGTGGCTGTGTTGGAAGTGGGGCTGGGGGGGCGGCTGGATGCGACGAATGCAGATATTTCCCCTTGCGTGTCTGTCATTACTCCAATTGGTCGAGATCACTGGCAGCGGTTGGGGGAGACACTGACCGAGATTGCCGGAGAGAAAGCTGGGATTATTAAGCCGCAGGTCCCTGTTGTGTGCGCACCCCAAGCTCCTGAGGCACTGTCTGTCATTACTCAGACAGCTAAAGAGAGAGAGGCTCCACTGGTCGTCGTCTCACCTGCGCAATGGACGGGTGACTTTCGCATTTGCTGGCAGGATCGACCCTATCAATTGAGCTTGTTGGGAGATGCCCAGCTCAGCAATGTGGCTGTGGTGTTAGAGGCCATTGCTCAACTGCGTCAGCAGGGATGGACAATTCCCGAGGAGGCAATCCAAACGGGGCTAGCAACTACCCGTTGGTTGGGTCGCCTGCAGTGGGCTCGACTGGGCGATCGCAAGGTGCTTTTAGATGGTGCTCATAACGTTCCGGCGGCGGAGATTTTGCGCCAATTTCTCGATCGCCAGTTTCCCAATTCCTCTGTCACCTGGTGCGTGGGCATGCTGACCACCAAGGATGCCACAGGCATTTTCAAGGCACTGCTGCGTTCGGGCGATCGTCTCTACACCTTGCCCATTCAAGATCACCTGGCGTTTTCTCCCGATGAGTTATTGGCGATCGCTGGTGACACTGGAGTTCCACTGCAGGACACGCAAACAATTCAGCAGCTAGATGAAATAAACAACTTCCTCGCGCAATTGCCAGTTCTCAACCCATCACTGAACAATGCCGATCCCATCGTTATCTGCGGTTCCCTCTACATGCTGGGCCAGTTGATGGAGCGCTATCCTCAGCTGATGGAGTAAAAGTTTAGTTCAGGCAAGCACCCCCTGCGAATTCCCACACTCTGTCTGATGTGAGTGCGATCGTTTGCCTCACAGCCTTACAAGCTGATGGATAGAGTTGCAGGGTAAAGTTGACGATACCGACAGGCATTTTAATCGGCAGTTCCAACAGGTATTACCACCCCCGTCGAGCAGCATCCATGTCTCCGTATAACCCTTCTCCCGCACAACACTCTTCTCTAACGCAGCAATTTTCTCGAACGTGCAGACACCAATCCCGATGATTCACTCTCTTCGCGCCCCAACAACAGGAGCATCAGACCGTTGAGCACTTGGGTTTATGTCATCCCACCACTGGCTGGCTTGGTGATTGGGTATTTCACCAACGACATTGCCATTAAAATGCTGTTTCGCCCCTATCGAGCCTACTATCTCGGTAAATTCCAGCTTCCATTCACCCCCGGTCTCATTCCCCAAAATCAATCCCGTCTGGCCCAGAAAATTTCAGACGCCATTATGGGCTCGCTCCTCACCCCCGAGGAACTGCAAAAACTGGCCCGCCGTCTGCTGGAGCCGGAGCGAGTGAAGGGTGCGATCCAGTGGTTGTTAGAGCTAGCTGTCGATCGCCTGCAAAATCCGAAACAGCAAGAACAAACTGCTGTCGTCTTGGGGCACATTCTGGCGGATTTGTTCGGCGAATCGCTGCCCCGCCTGATTCGAGCGCTGGCCCGACAGGAGAATTTTTTAGAAGAACAACTCAACCAAATTTTCGACAGCGTTCTGCTGGAAGTGCGACTGTCCCCCAGCCAAGCTCAACAGCTATCGCAGTGGGTGTTAGACCAAGTCATACCCCCCAACATCTTGCGACAGGGGTTGGTGGACTTCCTAACCGATCGCAATATCGAAGCTCTGGATGAAGAATTTCGCGAACGGGCCACCGGTTCCTACTGGGTGGTGGCCAACTTATTCGGCCTCAAAAACGCCCTTACCCGCCTCCGTTCCTACTGTTTGGATGACCCCGAGGGGGCCGACGAAATCCTGGAAGAACTCTTGGGTGCTTTGGGTGCTCAACGCCGCCTGGCAGAACTCTCCCAAAACCTATCCCTGCAAAATTTACCGGTGTCTACCGTGCGCCAGTTACGACAAGCCATGCGCGAAAGCGTGCGTGACTTCCTGCGAGAAAACGGTGGTGCTCTCCTGCAAGATCTGAGCAATTCCATCAACTGGACCAGCGTGGCCAAACTCGTTCTCGCTCGCCTGCAGCGTTCCTCTGTCCTCGACACCGCTATCCCTCAAATCAGCGCCGATCTCGCCAATATTCTCAAGCGCTACCTCGATCGCGATCTGGAATCCCTCATGACCCAAGTGATTCCGATCCTAAATATCGACAAAGTCATCGTCGATCGCGTCAACGCCACCCCCCCCGAAAACCTAGAACAAGCCATTCAGGACATCGTGCGCAGCGAGCTACAGGCGATCGTCAACCTGGGAGGAATCCTGGGCTTCCTCGTCGGCTGCATCCAGGTCTTGATCCTGCAGCTCACCTAATAAGTCAGGTGTTGAGCTCTGTAGTGTCTAACTCTCTGAAACTCGCGGTGAAAGCAAGCAACTCTTGATAGATTTCTTCTTCCGTGCCCAGCAAGCCCAATTGAGCCAAAGCGTAGTACTCGTCAAACCAGCAAATTGGTCTGAACAGCTCAGGCACGTCGTAACCGCATTCAACATATAGATTTCGAAGTCCACGCGCCAACGTTGGGCCGAAGTCGCCCTCTTCTCGCAGTAACGTATGGGCATCAGCCAACACAGCAGAGAGAACATCCAACTGGGCAACATCTCCGTCAAGGCGGTCAAGCATTCCCAGCACATCCAACGGATGGGACTTCGACATCAAGGAAAGGTCAATCAGGTCGCTGGAGGGAGAATCCAGCAGTTCAATCTGTCTATCTACCCATGAAATAACATCGTCAACAGTGTGTGTCCCCAGCTGTAGACCAAGCCGATAGTAGGCTGCTGTTTTCTCCTGTAAATTCACCATCCAACAGTAATCTAATAACCAAAGATAAATGACTAGTGGCCAAGGGCTAGCCCCCATTCATCTTCGCCAAGCCCCAAGCCCCATATCAAATCCAAAAGGTGCCGCTGGATCAGCAGTATTTCAGTGTACTCATCGAACCGATTGATAAAGAAAGCGATCTCTCATAGTTTCTTTCATATTGCCCCCCGCAGACACACCATTCAGGCCGAGACAAGTCAATCCTACTTTTGGTAAGTAGTCTAGTTGTGTGAGATAGCGCCTTTAATCACGGCGGTGGCTAATAATGAGCTTTGCATCGTCCCCACTGACAAGAGGAGTCCCATCGCAGATCGTTTCAGTCGGAAAACACTCATACGGGGTGAGTGGAATTAGCATTGCCTCCTGGCGAGAAGGAGCAAACCTCTATATCGGTTCGTTTAACTCAATAGCGGGTGGTCTCCGAGTCTTTCTCGGAGGCAACCACCGTGTTGACTGGGGGTCAACATTTCCCTTTGGACATGTATTGCAGGAGTCTTTCCCCAATGGCCAGATCAACGGTCACGGCCACCCTTCTACCAACGGACATGTGGTCATTGAAAATGATGTTTGGATCGGGGAGGGGTGCGCAATTTTAAGTGGAGTCACCATTGGCTCAGGTAGTGTTGTTGCCGCCAAATCAGTCGTCACCAAAAGCGTTCCCCCATACGCAATTGTGGGTGGAAATCCAGCCAAACTGATTCGATTTCGATTCACTGATGAAATAATCAATCAGCTCTTAGCTTTAAAGTGGTGGGACTTGGATGATTCGGTCATTGATTCCATCGTGCCTCTGCTGCAAAGTCCCATGTCTTCAGCGACCATCGCTCGAATAACCGACATGGCCGCTCAGGCAACAGATACAGCCCCTAGCTGAGTCGTATGGCAGTTGATCCAGTATCGCAGTAGCCGATAAGCTCGACATTACCCTCGACAGGTCGAACACACCCCATAAAAATCCAGTACGTGCCGTTCGATTTGAAAATCGTATTTCTCTGATAACTGCCGCTCCAACGCACTCACCGGACAGCTCGACAACGGCAATACCTTGCGGCACGAGGTGCAAATTAAATGATGGCTACTGTGACTACTCTGGGCCGCCAGTTGGTAATACGCTTGGTTATCTTCTAAATCTAATTGCTGCAAAAAGCCACCATCTTTCAACGAGGCGATCGCCCGATAGACAGTGGCCAACCCTACCGGGCGATCGCTCTCCCGCAACTGCATAAAAATCTCTTGGGCAGACAGCGGCTGAGACCGCCCATCCAGCGCATCCAAAACCGCCTGTTCGCCTCGCGTATGGTTGATTGCGGCCATAGGTGTGCTCAGAACTACCGTCTACCTCAATTATCTAAAATTTCGCTCCAAGGTCTAAAAATCAATCTCTGAGTCAAATATCAATCAATCCAGCCCGTTCGTTCGGCGTACTGTGAGAGATGTCATTTCTCTACGAGCAGGGCGGAGCAGGTTGGCGACACCCTTCAATTCCCCAATTTTACGTTGGCAAGGCACCGGAAGAAAGACGAAAAGCTGCGGAGGAAGAGCGTCTACAGTACGGACACTGGGGAACGATTCTGAACTGCTCTAGCAATTGCCAGAGATTCACCAGACAAGAAGCGTCGTTCGACTCTCTTACGGCTCGATCTCGGACTTCATCCGTTCTAACGTTTTATTCATCTGGTCAAACATCTGAGTGGGCGAGATCCCCATGCTGCCAAACTGACTCTGAAGCTGTTTCATACTCATTTGGGCCATGAAGTCATCTGACAGTTCCATCCGCTTCATGAAAATCTTTTGACGATCCATCAGCTCTTCCATCTGGCTGATGAACATCTTTTTGCCTTCGCGGTCAAATTTGCCGTAATCGCCTCCCAGTTTCATCAAAGACTGGAAGTCATTGAACAGCTCTTGAGCTTCTTTTTGAACAATATCGGAGTCGAAGAAACCCATCGGTCACCTCGCTAAACAGTCGTGGCCATCGCATTTACAGCCATTCTCATCCTAACGGATGGGACTTTACAATTTAGGTGAATCCCCCGATCTGTTGAGGAGGGTCGAGGTGGGGATTCCCGCCAAAGTCGAGGGTGGTTAAAAACAGCCTTGTTTGTTTCCCGAGGAGTCCTCCCCCATCCCTGGAGAGAAGTTCTGGGGGAGCGACACTCGATCGGACAGATAGCTAGTACTATCCATCTCAAACCTTTTGCTCTCTCAGCGAAAACCAGTAGACTAGCGCTTATGACAGCGCTAGACCGATTAGCCTGAGATGTGCGTTATGAAGCGGCTTGCTGCTCTGAGCTGAGGCCAAGGGTGGTGGCCAACCAGCGAGACAACCAACGATCGCCCGAGTAGATGCCCGATCCATTGATGGCGAGAAAGGCGAACGCCGCAAAGTAAATGGCCGACAGTTCCAAGTACGGCAGGCTGAACCCAGCTACCAAGATGTGATGGTAAATCGCTACAGCCATCGTGCCCGCTAACGCGATCGCCGCTGGACGGCTGAAAATCCCCAACATCAACAGCACCGATCCCACGATCTCTGTATAGGCTGCGCAGTACGCAAAAAAGATGGGAAAGGGCAGTCCAATCACTTGGACGTAGGCGACGGCGAATCCTTCAATGTCGGCCAACTTATCAAAGCCGTTGTGGATCATCATGATCCCCAAGACCACTCGGAACACGGTCCAAGCAACCTGCCGAGACCAGGATCGCACTTCAGTGCTCGGCTGGAGAACCGCGAGCGCCAGGTTTGCTGTACGCCGAACAATATTCATTTGTTGTCTCCGCAAATGCAAAATATCTATATCTAAGTTAACAAAAATAAAATTAAATGACTTTAGTCGCTCGCAGATAGAGTTCGCCGAGCGCGCAGTGTTTTGCGATGCTATCTGCCATGAGGATCGCGCCGTAAGAACGATAGCGAATGCTGTGATCCATGGTCTGGGCATGAATTTGAAAGATTTGTCTCTGTTACTCACCGATACGACGTATACCGGACAGCGTGAGGAAACCGTTATGCGTATAGCAAGCGCTTCTAGAGATCGAGAGAGATATTACTTAATGAGAGATTCACTCAAACTATGAGCGATCTGAGGTGCAGCTTTCGGAATTATTCGAAACGTCGCTCCTCTCCACGACGCTTTAACCAGCACTGAGTCTGACGTTGCTAGGAAGCATGTCATCTCTCACTCTGCCGGACCGAACATAGTTTGAATTGTCGGCAACCATCAGAACAATTTGACTTCTAAAAACACGCCAACCGCAATGTCATCGGCTCCAACACTGTGTCGCCAATTCACTTGGCTGGCCAGTCGCAACTTGCGGGTGAGGTGGTATGCCGCTGTGACCGATCCCAAGGTCGCTTCGTCACCGGCAAAGGGGTCGAGCAGGCTGTACGACACGGCTAAATCAGCAGCCCCTGGCGCAAGGGCAATGGTCCCCAATAGGCCAACATTGATGCCGTCGTTGATGCGATCTCCCAAATCGAGATGGCGAAACCCCATTAGCGGCGAGACGTTGAAGTAAGATCCACGAGGAAACAGGTAATACCCCAAATCGACGCCATAGTCTTCATCTGATTGCTCGTCAAATGCCGCCCGATAGTGCCCTCTGACGAACGCGCGATCGTACAGAGTCAGATCTTCAACCCCAACTTGCCATTCGCGGTTGCTGGCCACCCCCAACCGCACTCGCGGCGGCAGCGCCGGAGTATTGCGAATTTCATCCAAAATATTGGGGGGATCGTCCTGCCATTGCTGCCAAACGGGGCTGTCGTCTAGGATTTCGTCGGTTGGACGAGTATGGTCTGGAGTGATATCGGAGGGTGGAGTGGCTTGGGCAATTGCTTCTGAGGGCAGGGACGGTTGGGCTGTAACAGGAGTGGCACTCACACATAGAAGCAATGCGAGCGCTCCCCCACCTACCATCCTTCCACGCGCAATGCATGTAGCGAAACACCTATAGTTGGCAAGAGATCGGCCTGGTAACTTGGCCCGAACAGTTGACTGATTCATCACACAAGCCACTCCATTTGCGCCACAATTTAGATAACTGCAGACAGCCTCAAGAATAGCGAGTGCGAGCAAGCCTGCCGATAGAGAGTTGTTCTCAACAGGTGGATCGTCCTCTAGCCTGTGCCATTCATCCACACCGCTAGACGGGTGACATACTTCCTCAACTCCTGCTTCAGGCCGCGCGACTTCACGACCCTACCGTGCCAACAGATTGGCGACGTCTCAATGTCCAGCGCTGTGTCGGTCATAGGAATTCAGGCAGGCATTACCGACTGGCATCCCCCCCCCGGCATCCCCGTTAGGTAGCGCTCAAACTGGAGACAGAATGTGGAGCCACGCCTCTTCCAATCTGGATTCTGCTCAGCAACCATTCCCTCTTCCGCGATATCTCTGCAGCAACAAACAGACACCGGCCACCCAGCAATTTCACGTACATTAATCGGGCACTCAGCCTGAGCCGGTCAGTATGTATACTGTTGTTGAACTATCAAAGGTATGGTTATAACTTCCATACTCGCAAACAATCGCTGCCGTCTGGGGTTATGAACGCAACGGACTCAACCACAATTCGCGTACTAATTGCAGACGAGCAAGGGCTGGCTCAGCCCATGCTGAAAACGTATTTGAATGACGATCCCTCAATTCAATTGGTGGGGAGCAATGGTGGGAACCAATCCACTATTGCCCTGATTCAGATGCACAAGCCCGACGTCACTATTTTGGATATCGAGCGATTGGGCAGCGATGGATTGATTGCGGTCCAGGCGATCGCCCATCACTGTCCCGAGACAAAAGTATTAATCCTGAGTAGCCGCAACGACTCAACCCTGCTTAACAAAGCCCTGCAGCTCGGTGTGAAGGGATATCTGGATCGGGCTACACCTCCTTCCGAATTGATCGACGCCATTCACTACATCCATAAGGGCTACTTACAGTTGGGACCGGGGCTAATCGAGCAGATGCTCAGCAGCCGCTCAGCGGAAGTCAACCAGCCTCCAGCCCGTCGCACCAGCCTGCGTCCGATTCGCTCCGAAGCCCCCACAGATGAGTCTGAAGAACAACCGACTTCCGAGCTGGGCGATCGCGATCAAATGACGCAGATGCTGTTCAAAGCTCGCGTCCAGGATAGCCAGCAAAATTCCTCCACCATTCAACGGATCAAGCGGCTCGAACGGGCTGTCATGAATCTATGGGTAGCCCTGGCTGTCTTGGCCTCAATTGGGTTCGCCATCGTTTTGGCCACCAGCTAACTGCTATATCATCCGATCTCCACCCCCGTTTACAATCGGCGCAGCGTCAATGCTGATGACCAGCTGCTTCGCGCAACGGTAAAGGACACGGTGGGGGTAAATCGGATCGAGCCTCCACACACAGTGCAGGTTTTACTTGCCACTTCTGGACGCTAAGCTCCCATCTTCACGCCTCGTCTTAAAAGGCTACGGTTGCTTTGTTGCAATCATTTTTTACCACTCATTATGGCTAGTTAGACAGTTTTAATCCAGATAGAATTCCTCTCCACCTGGCACTCGTCATAGAAGCCGTCAATGCAGATAGGTTTTAATCTAAGTTGACGATATTTTGACCGTGAAAATAGTTGCATGCT
>JBCBVA010000115.1:0-12226 GCA_039817825.1 Cyanobacteria bacterium J06642_12
AGAATCAATCAATGTGTGTTGGATTGATTCTTCAGTAATACTCGATCTCTTTACAGTTGCGAAGATCTACTATCAGTGCTGTGAACTCGTCTGTCTTAGACAAGATGAGTTCTTTGCACCGGTCAAATCGCTCGTAAACAAAACTGTTATCGAGCTTTCTTCTCTTTAAATAGAGTGATGGATTGGTTAGAAACCTGCGGATAAGACAATTATTGGTGTTGAGAGAGGAATGTCAAAGAGATTTCACAGTAAAATTTTCCACATATTAGTTGTTGAATATTTTCAATATGGATAGTCGGTGTTCCACAGCCTTATATCCTGAGGCTTTGACTGACAACCTGATTTCGATCTTCACCTGTTGCGATCTGCCTTTCATGCGAAACTATGCTGAAATCAGTAGTAATCAATGATGTTTTGCTTCACTAATTTATTGAGTTTCTTCACGTCTGCTGTTGCTGCGCCCTCAAGTAAGACAACTGATGACTGCCTTCTTCTCAAATTTCCATATGGAAAGAGCGATCGGCTTTAAACTCTAGAGACGCTTACCTCATCTATTAGCACTCATTCGCCCTCGCACCATTGTGTCCACGATCCTTGCTAGTCTTCCGGTCATCCTCAGCAGTGTCGGACTGTTCCTGAGTGTATGGATTGTTTTACCTGCGTTTACTGCAGCCCTATTACCGCTGACGGTTGGGGCACCTGAAATCAGCCCGTGGCTGATGGCCGGAAATGCCATCGCGATCGCCATAACCGTCAGCATTCGCGCCTACCCATTCTGGAAAGGATCGGTTGCTATAGCCTGCTTGGCATTTACCCTTAGTTGCCTACCCTTGGTGCAACTTCCTCTTGTCGTGCGCCAGCTCTCTAGCGATCTTCAACCCACCATCGGGGATACATATTTCCCTGCAAGTTCAAGCCAGCCCCCCACAGCGTTTCGACGCCATCCTTTCACTATTCTCGATAGCATTCGCGGAATTCCTACGGCTGATGTCATCCACGAATCGGCCATACCGTTTGCCACCCCTGCCGGTGAAGAGCTAGCACTGGATATTTATCGACCAGCTCGGGAGTTGCCTGCTCAAACTGTAGTTCTCAACCCCACACTCATCACAATCTACGGAGGAGCATGGCAGCGGGGAAGTCCGTCCAACAATGCAGAGTTCAACCGTTACATGGCCAGTCAAGGGTATACGGTGGTGGCGCTCGATTACCGTCACGCACCACAATTTCGTTTCCCGGCCCAAATAGAGGACGTGTGGACCGCACTAGCGTGGATTGACGAACGAGCCGAGCGGTACAACATCGATCGCGATCGGCTAGCGGTGCTGGGGCGATCGGCTGGGGCCCAACTAGCAATGCTGCTGGCCTACTCGAAAGAGCCTCCGATTGCCGATCTGCCTCCAATTAGAGCTGTTGTTAGCTTCTACGGCCCAGTCAATTTGGCTAGCGGATATCGCCAACCTCCCATCCCCGATCCGATCGACACTCGCCAAACGCTAGAGATACTCTTAGGGGGGTCACCGGATGAGGTTCCCGAGCTGTACCGCCAGGCATCTCCCATTTCCTACGTACGACCCAACTTGCCACCATCGTTATTGATTTATGGTGGGCGAGATTTGGTGGTCAAAGCCGAATACGGGCGGGAGCTGGCCCAGACTCTTGAGGCGACCGGAAATACGGTGGCATGGATAGAAATTCCGTGGGCCGATCATGCCTTTGACACCATTTTCAACGGAGTCAGCAGTCAACTGTCCCTGTATTACATCGAGCGATTCTTGGCTTGGACCCTCAGTCCAGAAATACTGAGTTCGTAAAAACTGAGCGTGTAACAATCAAGCTAGATGAGTAAATGCGATGATGTGGCCCTAAGACGTTGGCTTAACTGGCGAGATCCCAGATGTTGGCCATGGTGTACGCCCCACCTGGAACCTCCCAAAAGCTACCGTCAACGTATCGACGATCGCGGTCGAGCGCAGCGATCGCCTCCATATCCTCCGCCGTTAACGGCACGTCAGCCGCCGCCAAATTTTGTTCGATTCGGCCCGGATTGACTGATTTCGGAATGACCGCTGTGCCGCGTTGAATCGCCCAAGCAATCAGAATTTGCGCAGGAGAAACCCCGTACTTTCCAGCAATCGTCGAAATCGCCGGATCGTCTAACAACACGGGTTCGCTATCTGCCTTCAAGCTATCGGGGCGATCGCGGGAGCCGAGGGGGGAATACGCAGTCAGGTGCACCGAATGTTGCTGGCAAAACTCCAGCATGGCCCTCTGCTGCAAATACGGGTGCAGTTCAATTTGATTCATTGTGGGCTTAATTCGAGCCGTTTCCAACAAGGCTTTCAGCTTGGAGACGCTGAAGTTAGACACCCCAATATGGCGGCACAAGCCTGCATCAACTAAGGGTTCCATTGTGACCCAGGTGTCCGAAATCGGGAGGGTTTCGAGGGACACGAGCTTATCGGGGGTGAGGGGGAAGCCGGTTCCTTTTTTGAGGGCGACGGGCCAGTGGATCAGATACAGATCGAGGTAGTCCAACTGCAGGTTGGAGAGGGTGGTTTCTAGGGCGGGTTTGACGTCTGCGGGGGCATGAGAGTCATTCCACAGTTTGGAGGTGATCCACAATTTGTCACGGGTCACCGTTCCTTCGCCGATCGATTCGGAGAGGGCTTGGCCAATTTCGGCTTCGTTGCCGTAAATGTGGGCGCAGTCAATATGTCTGTAGCCGAGGGCGATCGCTGTTTTCACTGCTTCGTACACCTCCCCCGGCGCCGATTTCCAGGTTCCTAATCCCAGAATCGGCATGCGATCGCCATTGTCGTACTGCAGAGTTCTCATTGCGATCCGCTCCAGTCCCCGGTAGTTCTCTATTAACTTAGACCCATTCCTCTGCAGCGCACCCACCATTTCCGGTGCCCTGTCATTTTGCATTTGCGATAGCGTTGCGCAAGAGTTTTCGGAGCATCACAGTGTCTCTTCAGCCATCCGCTTGCAACCCGCTCGGCACGCCGCCTGCCGAGCTTGCTATTGATTCCGTGCTGGTTCGCCGTCTGCTTGCCGAACAATGTCCCGAGCTAGCAACTCTCCCTATTCGCTTAGTCGATACGGGATGGGACAACGCGATCTTCCGATTAGGCGATCGCTACGCAGTCAGGCTGCCCCACAGACAAACGGCAGCACGACTCATAGAGCACGAACAAACTTGGCTACCTCAGCTGGCTGAGCGCCTCCCACTCCCGGTTCCGACACCACTATTCGAAGGACTCTCAAATCACAACTACCCCTGGCGGTGGAGCATTTTGCCCTGGCTACCCGGCCGCACTATCGATCGCGAGCCGCTCGATGCAAGCCAAGCAACAGTCTTCGCGGCCTTTCTGCACTCGCTTCACGTACCAGCCCCACCCCATGCCCCTACCAACCCAGTCCGTGGAGTGCCCTTAGTGTCTAGAGCAGAGAGCGTTAAACAGCGCCTGGAGCGATTGTCGAACGTCACGAACACGATCTCACCGAAAGTACTGCAAGCCTGGCATACAGCGGTGGCAGCGCCAATAGATGTCGAACCAACCTGGATTCACGGAGACCTGCATCCTCGCAATGTATTGGCGAGCAACGGCCAGTTGGCCGGAATCATCGATTGGGGGGATATGGCTAGCGGCGATCGCGCGACAGATTTGGCGGCATTCTGGATGCTGTTTACCAATCGAGACGTACGTCAGCAGGCGATTGCGACCTACTCTCGATTGTCTGCAGTGGCGATCTCCAACGCTACTCTGCAGCGAGCCAAAGGCTGGGCCGTCCATTTTGGAGCAGTTTTGTTAGAAACCGGACGAGTCGATAATCCCCGCCACGCAGCGATGGGAGAACAGATTTTGAACTGTATTGCTAGCGATCGCGAATGACAACAAGAGTCCAAATTTCAGCGGTGTGAGTACACACTAAGGACAAAGCTTATTTAGTACGTTACGTAAGGCACAAATCAATCATTTTAGTTAACTGATTAATCAACTGACAATCGAGTAAAAGCTAAACAGTTATCCGCAATATTCTCACTTGCAAATCATGACCAAGACAGGCTGCCAGGCCCTGTCTCCGGCTCTTATCAAAACATTTCTTCACTAGGAAAATTTCACCAAACACCATCAACCCGTTGTTAATTTACTCTTAATATTTCTTTCCTTGTCCGGTTATTCATAGACGTGATTCAATGACCCATCAAGTATTCGCCAATACAAATCACGCGTATAAAAGCAATCATGAAACGCCGGAAAATTCTAAATTACGCAGCTACGGCAACTGGACTTGCTGTCGGGGCTGCGGCCTGCGGTGGAAACAGTACAACACCGACTACCGTCCAATCTGATGCGGGGTCTCCCTCCCTCCCCTCTGTCAACTGGCGTATGGCTACCAGTTGGCCGCAATCTTTGGACACGATCTACGGAGGGGCACAAACGATTAGCGATCGCGTTAGCGAAATCACCGATGGTCGCTTCACGATCGAGCCCTATGCTGCTGGCGAAATTGTCCCCGGCTTGGAAGTCCTCGACGCAGTGCAGGCGGGTACGGTGGAGTGCGGCCACACCGCTAGCTACTATTACGTCGGCAAGAACTCTGCTCTGGCATTCGGTACTGCCGTTCCCTTCGGCCTCAATGCACAACAACAAAATGCATGGTTCTACCACGGTGGTGGTCTGGAGGCCATGCACAAGCTGTACGCGGATTTCAATATCATCAACTTTCCGGCGGGGAATACCGGCGTTCAGATGGGGGGATGGTTCAAGCGACAGGTGAACTCGGTCTCGGATTTGCAAGGGCTGAAGATGCGCATTCCCGGTCTGGGGGGCGAGGTGATGGCTGCGCTGGGGGTGAACGTGCAGGTATTGCCGGGGGGAGAGATTTTCTTGGCATTGGATCGCAATGCGATCGACGCGGCTGAATTTGTTGGCCCCTACGATGACGAAAAACTGGGATTGCCGGATGCGGCTGATTTCTACTACTATCCCGGCTGGTGGGAACCCGGTGCGACGCTAGAGTTACAGGTTAATCTGCAAGCGTGGAACGAGCTGCCTTCCGAGTACCAAGAGGCCCTGAAGTCGGCAGCATTTGAATCGAACTTAAATATGTTGGCCAAATACGACGCCCTCAACGGTGCAGTTCTGAAGCGACTAGTAGACCGTGGAGTGCAGTTGACTCGCTATAGCGACGAGATTATGGAAGCAGCCCAGACGGCTGCGTTCGAGATTTACGAACAAAACGCCAGCGAAGATGCCACGTTCAAGGAAGTGTACGACCAGTGGAAAAGCTTCCGCGATGAGGTGTACGGCTGGAACCGTATCAACGAACTCAGCTTCTCCAGTTTCGTCAATCAGGGGTAGTGCGTGGATAAGTTGCTTGCCCTGTCGGCTTGGATAGATCGCATCAATACCGCCATTGGCCGCCTCGCTGGCTGGCTGGTGTTCATCACCATTGGTGTGGGTTGTTGGAACGTGTTCGGACGCTACTTTGGCCAAGCAGTGGGCCGAAACCTGAGTTCCAATTCCCTGCTCGAAACCCAATGGTACTTATTTAGCGTGGTGTTTTTGATGGGGGCAGCGTACACGCTACAGCGCAACGGTCACGTGCGGGTGGATGTCTTCCAATCTCGCTGGCGAGGCAAGCGCAAAGCGTTGGCAGAGTTAATTGGCACGGGCCTATTCCTGCTGCCCTTCTCCACCCTCGTTCTCATCTTTTCGTGGAAATGGGTGTGGGCCTCCTGGCGCATTTGGGAGAACTCTCCCGACCCTGGCGGATTGCCGCGCTATCCCATCAAAACGGTGATTTTGCTGAGTTTTGTCACACTGATTGCGCAGGGAATCTCCGAAGCGATCAAGAATTTGGCCATTTTGACGGGCGATCGCCCCCCTGACCCTGACTCAGAATCTGGTTCAGAGACGCTGTCTGTAGACCCCTCTTTGCCAGGAGGTGATGCATGATTGCTGACTGGTTGGGACCGGCCATGTTTGTCGGGGCGTTAGTCTTGCTTTCGTTGGGCTATCCGGTGGCCTTCTCGTTGGGTGGCGTGGCCATTTTGTTTGGCCTGCTTGGCATCAGCATGGATATTTTCGATCCGATTTTGCTGACGGCGATGCCGCAACGCATTTTCGGCATCATGAATAATTTCACGTTGCTGGCGATTCCCTATTTCATTTTCATGGGGGCAATGCTGGAAAAATCGGGCATTGCTGAAAACCTGCTGGAGACGATGGGGCAGGTGTTCGGTCGCATTCGGGGGGGACTGGCGATCGCCGTCGTAGTTGTCGGAGCGTTGTTGGCGGCGACGACCGGAGTGGTGGCCGCCACAGTGGTGACGATGGGCTTAATCTCGCTGCCGACCATGCTGCGCTACGGCTACGACAAAGATTTATCGGTGGGGGCGATCGCCGCCTCAGGAACGTTGGGACAGATCATCCCTCCCAGCATCGTGTTGGTAGTGTTGGCGGATCAACTGGGTATTTCGGTCGGCGATCTGTTTCTTGGTTCTTTTATTCCTGGTTTGTTGATGGCTGGGGCGTTTGTTGCCCATATCGTAGTTATCTCAATTGTCCGTCCCGATCTCGTGCCGCCACTACCTGCCGAGCTGTTGGCGGTGCGAGGGGCCAAGTTATTAGCCAAAGTGGTGCAGGTGATGATTCCGCCGCTGGTTCTCATTCTGTTGGTGCTGGGCAGTATTTTCTTCGGCATCGCTACTCCCACCGAAGCGGGGGCATTGGGGGCGATGGGGGCTGTAGTGTTGGCGCTGTTTAACCGCGAGCTGAGCTGGAAGAGCTTGGGGGAGGTGTGTGACAGTACGCTGCGCACCACCAGCATGGTGATGTTCATTCTGATTGGCTCGACAGCGTTTAGTTTGGTGTTTCGCGGATTGCGGGGCGATCGCTTTATCAACGAGGCACTAACACAACTCCCTGGGGGTCAGGCAGGATTCCTGCTAGTCAGTATGCTGACTATTTTCCTGCTGGGCTTTTTCATCGACTTTTTCGAAATTGCGTTTATTGTCGTGCCGCTATTTGCCCCCATTGCCGAGCAACTATACGGCTTGAGTGGGCTGGTTTGGTACGGAGTGATTATCGGTGCCAATATGCAGACGTCATTTTTGACTCCGCCATTTGGATTCGCTCTATTTTATTTGCGCGGTGTTGCCCCTAAAGAAATCACGACAGGCAATATTTATCGGGGGGTGATACCGTTCATTGCGCTGCAACTGGTTATTCTGGCCCTGATTATTGCCTTCCCCGGATTGGTGAATTATCTACCGTCTATTAGTAGTTAGCTCTTGATGGGATAACCTCACCTGACAGCGGCAAGCTTGCGAGCAGAGTGACCTTGTGGACAATCTGTAGTAGCTTACGCATATCGGCTCCCGCAGTCGTACGTCTCAGTACTTCGTTCTACTCAATTTGCTCAGGTGACATCATCGCCAGCGCCTAACGCACACTTGCACTGGTTCTGAGGGACTACCATTTGGACGGCAACACTCCCGGCTCGTCAGAGACCCCACCCATGACAGCAAAGCCAGACTGGTTGAGCTACTTCTCCCCCAAGATTCCAACGTTTCCCCCCAAACGGTTGCGTGCCAAAAGTGTATGCCTGCAACCGAACTACAAGTCTCGCCGTCAGCTTGGCAATGAGTTGTTGAAGGATGGGGATGTCTTTGCCAGCCCTGGTGGTCAATTTACTTATCGTGTGGTCGGCGGCCCGGTGTGCTTGCTCTACGATCGCGAACAGCTACCGTGGCCCAGTTGTTCCCTCGACTGGCGCGGCAAGCAACCCAGTTGGCGTCGCGTTGGCAAACGCCTGATTCCCGACATTGCCGGAAAGCACTGCGCTTGTTATGTGGTGGAGTTGGTCAATCACAAAATCCCTACTGAAGTGAAAGTGTTGAGCTGGGTGCAGCTTGTGCCAGAACTGAAGCGCTGGTGGTACAGCATTGAAATGCCCGACAGCGAGAAGCAGAAGCTATACCAACAGGAGCGACCCATCCTTCCGAGCCTGCAAGGGGAACTTTTTTGATGTAGTTCTCGGTATCTTCATTTTCGCGGGGGACACCAGGCAAAGAGGAACAGTAAAGGTCAGTGCCCCTACAGCTTGGGAGTGAATTTGCCAGACAACGGAGGAAGTCGTTCATCTCCCCACCACCAATCGGCAGCCTCTCCAGGTTCGCCGACTCCGTGATGCTGCTCCGATCGCGATTGAATAGCTTTCATCCCCAACAGCAGCGCCACTACAGGTAGAGTGACGCCACTCAAGAGCACATTCATAAGCGGGCAGGGAAAACGCACGGTTCAACTCCCATTGTGACTACACGCGACCTCAGCTTAACGCTCAAGCCAGGCATCCACAGAGCCCACCCATCAATAACAGCCTTCGATGAGACAATTTTCGAGCCTTGCAGCACTGCAATCGCTACACTGACTCCAGCCACACGAATTCTGGGGAGTCGCGCAGGATGACAGCCACGGCAACCGCCGGGATGTTAGTTTCTCAGTTTTTGAAGGAACGCGAACGGGATTTGGCGCGGGCCAGTCGTCGCACCTACCGGATGGCGTTGGAGCAATTTAGCCAGGACTGTACGCTCCCCCTCAACGAAGTACAAACTCAACACATCCAAGCGTTTCTCAATCAGCTCAAGGGGCGTCCCAAACGCAACAAGTCAGGCAAGCTGGTCTATCCACCCGCCTCTCCAGCAACGTACAACCTGAAACGCTTAGCTCTACATCAGTTCTTTGCCTGGGCAGAATCGCGCGGGTACTGCGAAGCTCCGCTCCCCACTACCCCCATTCGGGCTGCCCGCCTGCCCTCCAAGCTACCGCGCGATATCGATCGCCTCATGCTAGAGCGCGTCTTGATTCGTGCTGACAGCCACTCGTTGCGCTATGCCGTTATGGTGCGCGTACTGCTGGAATGCGGGCTGCGGGCTCAGGAGGCGATCGACCTACAAGTACAGGATTTTCAGACCAGTGCGGAAGGATCAATTTTGGACGTGCGCAGCGGTAAAGGCAGCAAGCCCCGTGTTGTGGCCGTCGGCGATACCTTAGCGGAAATGTTGCAGGATTATCTTTACGAAGAACGCTTCCCCTATTCTCCCACCGACCCTCTATTTGCCTCTCAATCCAAATGCCAGCGCTATCGGGGGAAGCCCCTCACCTATGACGGGTTGCGGCACATTGTCATGAAGCTGACTCGCGACGAACCCGGCCAACAAACCCCGCACCAATTCCGACACAGCTTTGCCACTCTACTGCTCGACAAAGGAGTGGCCCCCGAACACATTCAGCATTTGTTGGGCCACACCACCGCCGCCATGACCATGCGGTATACGCAGCGGGCCAATTTACGCGCGGCGATCGCGCGTTCCCGCGAAGCTTTGGATACCGGATTGATCTGAGTTGGGGCAACCGCCGTACAGCCAGCTGCAGATGCTACTGACAGCAGGACTCTCGGAATTACCCGACTCATAATGGATTTATAGCAGTGGCCACACCACTGTGACCATTTCAGCGATGTCCAACCCTGACCGTGACTAGAAATCTTTGTCCTAACTGAAATGGCGAATGCTATACGTTAACCAGCGAGGTCGGGCCTTGAAGACAATCGCCAACCTACTGTGGGTGCTCTTCGGCGGATTTATTCTGGCATTGGAATACTGGTTGGGAGGATTGCTGCTGTGCCTGACCATTGTGGGGATTCCATTCGGCCTGCAGGCGATTAAGCTGGGATCATTTGCCATCTGGCCCTTCGGAAAGCAACTGGTGGAAGTCCCGACGAAAACTGCTGGAGGCATTCTACGGGCGGTACTTAACGTAGTCTGGGCACTGACATTTGGGATTGCGATCGCGCTGACCCATCTCGCTGCTGCTGCCGCGACTGCCATTACAATCATCGGCATTCCGTTTGCCTTGCAACACCTCAAAATGGTGCCTCTAGCCCTGCTTCCCTTTGGACAAACGTGGCAATCGCGGTGATAGAGACAGCGGATTTACAGCGTTCTATAAAGGGGGTTGAAATAGGTGCAGCAGCTGAACGTCGTCGACCTCGGGCCGACGAGTCATTATCTATCTGAGTCAGAAATTTTCAAGCTAGACAAGCATATTTTGGAGCAAGCGGATGTCATCCAACTTCGCAAGACAAGTCCTGATCACTGGAGGAAACCGAGGTATTGGGTTGGCGATCTCCAAAGGTCTACTAGATCGGGGACACGATATCATTGTGACGTCGCGATCGCTCGAAACTGCTACACAAGCAGCCGAAAAACTGGGTGAACGGACAACGGCACTTGAGCTGGATGTTAGCAACGAGGAGTCGATCCGTCAGGCGATGGCTACGCTTCACCAAATAACAGAGCGGCTGGATGGATTGGTTAATAACGCAGGTATCTATCCGGATGACGGAATCGACATTCTGACGGTTTCTCGCCCATTGCTCGATCGCGCGATGCAGGCCAACGCTTTTGGCGCTATTCGTATGGTGCAGGAGTGCTTGCCCCTTCTTGAACGGTCTACTGATGCTCGCGTCGTTAATGTTTCGAGTGGTTACGGGTCGCTAAACGGGTTGTCTGCCGGAGTACCTAGCTACTGCCTCTCTAAGCTCGCTCTCAATGGCGCAACTATTATGCTAGCTCAAGCTCTGGAGTCAAAAGGCATTACAGTTAATGCGATCGATCCGGGATGGGTAAGAACTGATATGGGGGGAACCTCAGCTCCGCGATCGCCTGAAGAAGGGGCCGACACCGCTATCTGGCTGGCAACAGAGGCATCCAATCAGCAAACCGGGAAGCTTTGGCGCGATCGTCAAGCAGTGGCTTTCTAACTGGGAAGCGTGTGTATTGTGGATCTCAATTTCAGGAGAGCGCAGTTCGGAGCAGACCTGCAACTTGCCCTTGCTGCCAGTCCGAAGGAAGCGCGGCATCGACCATCCCACTCCGGCAGTGCGGTAAAATTTTGGGGCTTTTGACGAGTCCTGACTATGAGTTCGCTGTCTCCCGTGGCCACCACCCCAATCGCGAAACGGTTCCAAGAGTTGAAAGCTCGCGGAGAGAAAGCACTCATCCCGTATGTCACTGCCGGTGACCCAAATCTGGCCACCACCTTCGAGGCGCTAAAGCTGCTCGACCAAAACGGGGCTGACATTATCGAACTGGGCGTGCCTTATTCCGATCCGTTGGCCGATGGGCCGGTAATTCAGGCAGCCGCCACGCGATCGCTCGCCCAAGGGACTCGCTTAGAACACATTCTGAATGGCCTGCCCGCCCTCAACCTGAGCGCACCGGTTGTCCTGTTCACCTACTTCAACCCCATCCTGCGAGTTGGCATTCCCCAGTTCATGCAGCGCATCAAATCCAGTGGCTGCAGTGGCTTGGTCGTGCCCGATCTGCCCTTAGAAGAATCTCAACCGCTATTGGATGCCGCCGCCGCTGCAGGCATTGACGTCATCATGCTGGTCGCCCCCACCAGCCCCCTAGACCGGATGCAGGAAATTGCCGAGAAGTCCTCTGGATTCATCTATTTGGTCAGCACCACCGGGGTTACCGGAATGCGCGCTCAAATGGCCACTCGTGTTAAAGATCTAATCGCAGACCTCAGATCGCGTACCGAGTTGCCGATCGCCGTCGGCTTCGGGATCTCTGGCCCCGAGCAAGCCAAACAGGTGGTGGATTGGGGGGCGGATGCTGCAGTTGTGGGTAGCGCCTTTGTGAAGAAGCTGGGGGATGCTGCCACTCCCGCTGCAGGTTTAGAGTCTGTAGGACAGTTTTGTGGTGAATTGAAAGGGGCGATTGGCTCGTAATGCTGCAGAAAAGGGCCTGGCTCAGCCATATGGATTGTCAAGAGTAAAGAGCACTGCTCATTTCAAATCTGAACCATGATTCATTCCTCCTGGAACTCCTCTGAGCCTCTTGCAAGATAAGTGACCTCGACAATCAGCCATTCGTAGTCACCATCGTGACAGCGCTACATTTTCCTCATTCGTTGTGGAGGGGCTGTGCCGCAACCAAACATCACGTAGTTGGAAACCCACTCACAGAACCAGGCACGCGGTCACAGCGTTGAACTTTGTCGATAATTTCTCAAAAGAGCTTAGAGGTCTTTCCATTTATCTTATGTTCACTATCTAGCATTGAGCCTAACAGCCATAATCTCAACATCCCAATTGGTAACTTTGTCCTTGTCTAAAGGCAGCACGAATTCTGCCAATAAAC